>JABGPF010000126.1 GCA_018645065.1 Phycisphaerales bacterium | reverse complement strand
TGGAGTCTGCAACTCGACTCCATGAAGTTGGAATCGCTAGTAATCGCGTATCAGCTACGACGCGGTGAATGTGTTCCTGAGCCTTGTACACACCGCCCGTCAAGTCATGGAAGCTGGTAGCGCCCGAAGTCGCCGCATTTCAGCGGTGCCTAAGGTGAGATCGGTGACTGGGACTAAGTCGTAACAAGGTAGCCGTAGGGGAACCTGCGGCTGGATCACCTCCTTTCTAGTGGATTAACTAGAATACCGACGCAGAGCAATCTGCACGGTGTATGGTCAGCACATCCTCGAATTCCCTAACGGGAATGCCGCCTACCGGTGACGGTAAAGCGGCGATAATTTCACACTGTTTATCTTATACAGAAAAAACCCTGTATCGAAAGATTCAGGGTTTTTTCATGCGCAAAAATAATCTGATCACTAACGGTAACGACAACGGCATTTTTTAACCACGGAAGACACGGAAGACACGGGAATTAAACGGCAACGGCGGGAACGGCGAACGGCAACGGCTTTTTTAACCACGGAAAGCACGGAAAGCACGGAAATTAAACGACAACGGCGGGAACGGCGAACGGCGATGACGGTTTTTTTAACCATGGAAGGCCCGGATATAAATGGTGAAAGGTGATGATGGCCAGCGGCATCCCGACTGCGTCGGAACTGGGCGGACGCGTGAATCCTGCCGTCAAACAGGCCAATAAGCAGATCACAGACCAACGCTCCAGTGAACTGCATCTTCCAAAGCCCGCCGCATTCGAGGATTATGCAGCACTGACATTAACGCTTACACAAAAGGAGTTCGCGACTACAGTACATTGGCACAAAAACTCCTCCCAAAAGCGCTAAGCCGCAAGCGGCAAACCCAATAAAACCCGAACGAACGTGAAGTCGTGCCGCTTGCGGCTTAGCGCTTTTGGGAAGCTTGTTGCATAATCCGCATTCTGGGTGGGTACAGCCACGCGAAATGAGTCATACGATTCCAGTGAAACAAAATCACGAACGAAGAATATCGAACACATCGCCAAAAAACTGTTCCATATCCCGATAAAACCGCACCGCACCCCATCCCCGCTGACATTGTCGCCGTTCCCGCCCTTGCCGTTTAATTTCCATGTCTTCCGTGTCTTCCGTGCTTTCCGTGGTTAAAAAAGCCGTTGCCGTTCGCCGTTTAATTTCCGTCTCTTCCGTGCCTTCCGTGGTTAAAAAAGCCGTTGCCGTTCGACGTTCGCCGTTTAATTTCCGTCTCTTCCGTGCTTTCCGTGGTTAAAAAATGCCGTTGCCGTTCGCCGTTCCCGATCACTTGCCATATCCTTTACCGCTGAACGTTAAACAGATATCATGCCAACTGAACCATTTCTGGAAAGGTATCGAAAATGAAACGTAGAGATTTTATAAAAGCCTCAACCGCCGGAGCAACCGCCGTAGCGATCAGCGAAGCGGCCCCCGCGGCGGCGACTGCTACAGCGACTGCGCCCGAAAAGAAAACCAGCGAATTCCCGAAAAGAACATTCGGAAAAAACGGACCCAAGCTGTCAGTTATCACCTTCCCAGGACTCGTGCTGAGAAAACTGACCCAGGAGGCCGGTAATAAGGTAGTGGCCCGCTCAGTCCAACGTGGGATCAACTACTACGACGTGGCGCCGGCATACGGTGACGCGGAGATCAAGCTCGGACCAGCACTGGCGCCCTACCGCAAAAAAGTGTTCCTGGCGTGCAAAACCAAAATGCGAGACGCAGCAGGTGCGAAAATGGAATTCGAACGTTCGCTCAAACGCCTCCAGACAGATCACTTCGACCTGTACCAAATGCACGTGCTCACCGACGTGGAAAAGGATGTCAAAGCCGCATTCGCCAAAGGCGGCGCGATGGAATACCTTATCGAACAGAAAAAAGCCGGCAGGATCCGATACCTGGGTTTCTCCGCCCACACTGAAGAGGCGGCGTTGGCGGCGATGGAGCTTTTCAAATTTGATTCGGTAATGTTCCCGATCAATTTCGCATCATGGCTCAAAGCGGGTTTCGGCCCCAAAGTGGTGGACAAAGCCAAAGCCAGCGGAACAAGCATCATCGGGATCAAAACTTTTGCCCGGCGCCGTTGGAAAAAGGGCGATCCGGGAAGAAAGAGGTTCCCGATATGGTACGAGCCGACGCACGAGCCAGCAGAGGCGAGCTTGGCGTTGAACTTCGCAATGAGCCAGGGCCTGACAGCCACCGTCCCCCCCGCCAGCACTGAAATTCACAAACTCGCACTCGATCTGGCTCCGAAAATCCGTGAGATCACTCCGGCGGAAACCGCTAAACTCAAGGCCCTGGCGAAAACACTGACTCCCCTTTTCCCACACAAACCCAAAAAATAGCGAATATCCAACCGAAGAATCCCGAAATACATCGGGATCCAATGTCCAAGTTAACGACAACAGCGAACGACAACAGCGCTAAGCCGCAAGCGGCGTGGTAGTACACTTGAAATAAGTCCAAAAAAAACCCAAAAAAAGCCAACTGGAGATGAATATGAAGTTGCAATACGCCTCAATTACCGCGATCTGTCTGACTATATCGGCCACGCTTGCCGCAGGCGCAGACTGGACCCACTGGCGAGGACCTGACTATAACGGGTCAAGCGACGAAACAAATTTACCCGAAAATTGGTCGAAAACAAAAAATATCGCATGGTCAACAGATCTGCCCGGGGCAGGTTCCTCAACGCCCATCGTCTCAGGGAAGCACATATTCCTGACCTCCACAGCCAATGAGCTCAAAGAAGTCCGGGCAATCTGCATCGCCTCAGAGACGGGAAAAATCCTCTGGAGCAAGACTATCGGCGTCGGACGAAAGGCCCCGCAGAACAACATGGCCACCCCCTCACCGGTAACCGACGGAAAAATTGTCTACTTCCTCTGCGGGACCGGTGAGATCACCGCGACGGATTTCAAAGGAAAAACGATCTGGTCACGAAAACTGGAAAAAGATTACGGGCGATTCGCCGTGAAATTCGGATACAGCTCAAGCCCCCTGCTCTACGATGGTAAACTTTTTATCTCACTGCTCCGCGAACCGGACCGCGTTAAGAAAGAATCGCCCGGTGAGACCAGAACCGAATCGTTCCTGCTGGCCCTGGATCCAGCCAACGGGAAAGAAATATGGAAAAAAACGCGATACACCCCCGCCAAACAGGAATCGTTAGACACCTACGGGTCACCGATCCCGTGTGAAATCGGCGGTGTTAAGAGCGTGGTGCTGGGCGGTGGTGACCTGATAACCTGCAATAATGCTGCAACCGGCGCCGAAATGTGGCGTCACGATTACGGACAAAGCGATCGCAAAACGCGATGGCGTCTGATCCCAACTGTGACCGTGACCGACAGCGTAGTGGTGTTGCCCTGGCCTCGCGGAACAAGCGGGCTGTTTGCGATAACTCCGCCCAAGACCACTGGCGCCAAGCCGGCGGCGGCATGGACGATAAAAAGCAGTGCACCCGATGTCTGCACATCGCTGTATTACAAGGGCCTGCTATACGTTCTGGACGGGAAGAGAAAAGCGTCGCTGTCGTGCGTGGATCCAAAGTCGGGCAAGGTGCATTGGAGCAAAAAACTGACCGGAAAACCAATCTGGCGGGCCTCACCGACCGGAGCGGACGATAAAATCTACTGCATGAGCATGGCTGGGGAGGTTTCGATCATCGCAGCCGGGAAAACCCTGAAAGTTATATCAGACGGAAAAATTGACATGGACTCGCGCGATTGCATGTCGATGATAGTGCCAACCAACGGGAGCCTCCTGATCCGAACGCTTGAAAAACTGTACTGTGTCCGGAAATAAACCATGGAAATCCTCCTGCTGGTAACGCTCGCACTGGTCGCTCCGGACACGGCGCCGGCGGAGCTTCCGGTCACCGGTCAACACAGGCCCGGTCTTGAGAGCTTCGACAATTTGATGATCTCGTTCGTCAAGGGCCATCGCATTCCCGGCGCCACGCTGGCCGTCGTCCGGAACGGTAAGATAATTTACGCCCGAGGATTCGGTTACGCAGACCCGGATGCGGGCAAAAAAATGCAGCCCGACAGCCTGTTCAGAATCGCTTCGATTTCCAAACCTATCACGTCGGCGGCGATTATGCAGTTCGTCGATCGCAAAAAACTTCGCCTTACTGATCGCGTATTCGACATTCTGGACATGAAACCACGCGGTGACGCCAAGATTGATCCACGTCTGAAGCAGGTAACCGTTGCTCAGCTCCTTAGGCACACCGGCGGGTGGGATCGTTCAAAGAGTGGTGACCCGATGTTCCGCCCGGTGAAAATAGCCAAATCGCTCAGCCAGACGCCTCCGGCGAGCGCGCAGCAGGTCGCCCAATACATGCTGACCGCCCCGCTTGACTTCGCCCCGGGCTCGCGATACGCCTATTCGAATTTCGGATACTGCCTGCTCGGCCGAATCATCGAGAAGAAAACGCAAATGCCCTACGAGCAGTACGTCCAGAAACATTTGCTGGCGAGGGCGGGCATAACGAAAATGCAAATCGGACGATCGCTGGCGACAAAACGCGCCGCCGGTGAAGTAACCTACCACACGCGAAACAAACAGATGGCCCGGTCAGTTTTTCCGCCAAAACTCGGGCGCCTCGTCCCAATCCAATACGGCGGGATGAACGTTGAAGCGATGGACGCTCACGGTGGTTGGATCGCCTCTGCGATAGACCTGGTGCGATTCGCTCGCGAGTTCGACTCGCCCAAAACAAGCCGCCTCCTCAGCGAGAAAAGCATAACCGCGACATTCGCCCGCCCCAACGCTAAAAAGACGCCAGCCTATTACGCTCTGGGGTGGAGCGTCAGACCGGTGGGGAAAAACGGGAAAGCAAACACATGGCACAGCGGCGGGTTTGCCGGTAGCAGCACCCTGCTGGTGCGCAGACACGACGGGCTGGGGTGGGCGGTCCTGTTCAATATGGCCGCCACCGCCGACGGAAAAGCCCTGGCCAGCGTAATCGATCCGCTCGTTCACCATGCCGCAGACGCGGTTAAAACCTGGCCCGAGACGGAACTGACCGAGAAAAAACGCGTCAAATCACAGTGAAATCGTCTCGACGCTGCCGTTTAGTCTGGCCCGTTCGGCGGCGAATACAGCCAGGTGCGTCTCCAGCGATTCTTGCGGACCGGTGACTATCGCCTCTGGGGTATCACCGCTCACCGCGCCGAGGAAGGCGAGCATTATCCCGTCATCCCCCCCGCCGTGTCCGCCAGCCATCGTACCGTCCGCCGCTGAGGTGTCTATCGTTTCAGTCTGGTCGGTGAGGAAATCTGTAACGATTATTTTCTCACCGTCGCCATATATTTCGCCTCGCGTACCGTGGATTCGCGTCTTGCGCGACCCAGCCATATTGAACGCTGTCATCGTGAACGACGCGGTCGCCCCGCCGTCGTATTCCATATTCACCACTTGGTGATCGACCACATCGTTATCGCATGCATAGGCGCATCGCCCGTAGGGTCCGATGCGAATTGCCTCGGTTATCGTTTCTGCGTTGACCTCGCCGGCCAGCACGTCCAGCGGCCAGCCTGTCTGGCCTTTTTCGAGCATACCCATATAAATTTTAGTCGCCGAATACGGGCAGTCCGCTTCAACACCGCAGTCGACACAGCGATCGGCTGCTCCTTCGGGCTGATTGGCCTTGGTGAAGTGGAACAGCGATCCGAACGACGAAACTCGCCGACACGGCTTGCCGATGACATGCCCGATCCAGTCGATATCGTGGCAGCTCTTAGCCAGCAGCATGAACGACGACTCAGCCTCGTTCCGCCAGTTACCGCGCACGAACGCATGTGCCTGATGCCAGTAACCCACCGGTTCGAGATGCTGAACGTTAACTATCTGACCGATCCGCCCGGAATCGAGAATGCTCTTGAGCGTTTGTGTAAATTTGGTGTACCGCAGCACGTGGCAGATCGCGAAATGGATATCACCGCGATCCTGCACGGCTTGGATCACGCGTCTGCAGTCGGCTTCGTTAGTCGCGACAGGTTTTTCCAGCAGGAGATGATATCCCTGCCCCGCCAGCGCGATCGCCGGTTCAACATGCATTGAATCGGGCGTGGCGATAATGGCTGCATCGGCCAGTTTTCCCCCAGCAGCGGGGCCTGTCCAGTCATCCCAAACATGCTCATCAGGAATACCGAACATTTCTGCGATACGGTTCCGCTTAAACTCGTCGGGGTCAGCCACGCCTACCACAACGGCGTCTTCGGGATGCTTTTGGATGTACTGTGAATACGCGGTCCCACGCGACCCGGCGCCGATTATCAATACTCTAACAGGTTTCATAAAGCGTTATCCTTAACTATCGTTTCTGTCTGGACGGTTCGCCTGACATTTCGAATCATAACGTCTGGGCTACACCTTTTCCATCACCAGTGCGGTGCGGCATGGCAGGTAGAGTTTCAGGCGGTTTGTGTTGGGGTCGTCTGCGGACTGCTGGGTGAAATATCTCTGGTCGGCTTCGAGACGCCCCTGTCCGCCGAAGCGGCGTTCGTCTGTGTCCATCACCAGGCGATATTCGCCCGGAGGCACATTTAAAGAATAATCGACTACCGAGTTGTTGGGGTGAAAGTTGAACACAAGCACCAGATCGCCCCGCTTCATCGCGAGGATTTTCTCTTCAAAATGATCGAACAGATGCTCCGGCGCCTGGCCGGTCGCTTCGGGTCGTGATGCGAACAGTTCGAGCATCGCGATATCAAAATCGGCCAGGAAGTGATATTTCAGGTCCTTCGAATCGCGGAGGCTCCACTGGCGCCGCGCGTAATGGTACGACCAGTTATTGCCCTCACGCGGAAAATCGATCCATTCGGGATGCCCGAATTCGTTGCCCATGAAGTTCAGGTATCCGTCGCCGCCGGTTGCGATAGTGGCCAGTCGCATCATTTTGTGCAGTGCAATTCCGCGAAGTATCGCCATGTGCTCGTCGTCAACGCCCATGTTCGTGTAGAGCGGTTTATCGATCAGCTCAAACAGCATTGTCTTGTCGCCTACGATGGATTGATCGTGGCATTCGACGTACGTTATCGAGCGTTCGTCGCTGCGCCGGTTGGTAAGTTCGCCCCACAGCGCGCCGGGGTCCCAATGCTCGTCGGGCAGTTTCTTGACGAGTTTGAACCAGTGGTCCGGAACCCCCATCGCGAGGCGATAGTCGAACCCGCACCCACCAGCTTCGATCGGGGCGCCGAGTCCGGGCATTCCGCTTACATCTTCGGCGATGGTGATCGCGTCGGGCCGCAACTCGTGGATCAACTTATTGGCCAGCGTCAGGTAAACGTAGGCGTCTTCGTCAACGCTGTCGTCGAAGTAGTCGTCAAAACCAAGGAACGGCCGGCCCATTCCGTGATCCAGATAGAGCATCGACGTAACCCCATCGAACCGGAACCCGTCAACGCGATATTCATCGAGCCAGAATCGGCAGTTCGACAGAAGAAAATGCAGCACCTCGGGCTTACCGTAATCGAAGCATCGCGACCCCCACGCAGCGTGCCGCCCTCGCTGACCGGCGTGACAATATTGATGATCGGTCCCGTCGAACTGCGAGATCCCCTCAACTGCATTACTCGCCGCATGGGAATGCACCAGGTCCATTATCACCCTGAGGCCCATACCGTGGGCTTCGTCGATCAGGGCCTTGAGTTGGTCGGGCGTCCCAAATCGCGATGAAGCGGCGAAAAAATTCGATACCTGATACCCAAACGATCCGTAATACGGATGCTCCATCACCGCCATGAGCTGCAGCGTGTTGTATCCGGCGCGGACTACTCGCGGGAGTATGTTAGTGCGGAACTCGTCGTAAGTTCCGATCCGCCATAATTCTTGGGCCATCCCTACGTGCGCTTCGTATATCAGCGGGAAATCGGGGCGATCGGGCGCTTCATGTCGCCATTCGAAACTATCCTGCGGGGCCCAGAGTTGAGCGTTGAATATTTTTGTCGCATCGTCCTGGACAACGCGCCTCGACCAGGACGGTATGCGGTCGAGACTCCGCCCGCCGTGATGCACCCGCAGGCGATAAAGACCGCCATGGCGCAACACGTGCTCGCTAATCGAGAGCTCCCACTGCCCCTGGCCGCACTCATGCATGCGAAACTCTTCAGACTCGCACCACGCCGTCAGATCGCCAATAAGATAGACCGCCTCGGCGCCGGGAGCCCACTGGCGAAGGATCCACCTATCGCCCTGACGATGCAGGCCGAAATGATCATGCCCGAGAGCAAAACCCGCCAGATCACCACGCCCGCCAGTCAACTCCCGCTCGACAGCGCGCGCAGAATCAGAGCGACGCCGGATAATATCCAAATACGGCGCCAGGCAGGGATCGTCAGGCAGCTTTGTAAGCTTGTGGGGCTTTGGGGTCATTTCGTCGGGGTCCGATTATTCGTTCACAGTAACCACTATAGTACGGCTTCGAGGTCTTATATCACATTCCAGCAGGAAAATCTGCTGCCATCTGCCAAGGGCCATTTCGCCCTGGGTTATCGGGACGGTAAGCGACGGGCCCAACCAACTGGCCTGCAGGTGCGAATGCCCGTTACCGTCATGCCACATTTCCTCATGGCCGTACTCTGTTCGCGGTGGGATCAACTCGTCGAGAATTTCCGGTAAATCACGCTGGAGGCCCGGTTCAAATTCTATCGTCCCGATAGCTCCGGTCGAGCCAACATTGAACACGTGCACCGTTCCGGTCTGCACGCCTGAGTCACCGACAATTTGTTCGACCTGCTCGGTCAGATCGTGAATATCTCGATGCCCGCTGGTCGAAACGGTGATTCTTTTCTGAAAGGCCATTAAATGGATTCCGCGGCGTCTGGTTATCGCAAGTAGACTGTGACGCGATTAGACCCTCTGGACATAAATAAAGCAACCGCACAATATTGCGCGGTTGCTTTATTTCAGGCAGGCAACAAGCCAGCCTATTAAAGTGAATCTACTGAGGTGACTCCTCGGTATCCACCATGCTTTCGTTTTTTTCACTGACTGCGGCGATAACGTCTTTCCCCATGACATAAGCCTGGGCTGACTTAACTTTAAGCCAACCGACGATATCGGGACTATCCTTAGCCCGACCCATGTCGTACCCGAGCAGGAACGTAGCGCTCAGGACTATCAATATTAGTAGTTTTTTTATCATTTCCCCATCTCCTTTCAGCAGATCGGTATGACACACCGACGCATCGTCCGATCACGCTGCCTGTTCTCTCCAGTATATACATACGATCCAAATTTACCACAGGCAAATTTGATGTCGTTTTTTTTCAGCTTTTCTTTTTTACGCCTATTTTTTACGGCTAACTATATTTTATTAAAATAAGTTAGCGCACGGGCGCCCGCGCACTGAAAACCGGAATAACACGACAAACGGAATCTACAAGCTCTTTTGTAGTTCTGCGTCTTTTTTCGCGACTTTTTTTGCTTGCGCCTTCTTGAAGCGAACAAGCTTGGATGCAATCGTTTTATCGGAAACACCGATAATCGTAGCGGCGTAAATCGCGGCGTTGGTCGCGCCGGCTCCGCCGATGCTCATGCAGGCGACCGGAATTCCGGGGGGCATTTGCATGGTGCTCAGGGCAGCGTCGATCCCAACAAGCGGGCCGGAGGCCATCGGAACACCGACTACCGGAAGCGTTGTGCTGGCCGCGAGAACACCGCTGAGTGCTGCGCTCATGCCAGCGGCTGCGATTATCACCTTCAGCCCGCGTTTAATCGCGGTCGATGAGTACTCGTGTGCGATATCGGGCGTGCGGTGCGCCGAGATAATGCGAACCTCGTGAGCGATCCCGAACTCGTCGAGCTGCTTGAGGCATCGTTTCATGGTCTCCAGGTCGCTGTCGCTGCCCATCACCACGCCTACAATCGGTTTTATTTTCTTAGCCATTTTGAATCCTTGTTTCTAAAATTCTCAACACTATTAAACGTTATTTTCTAAAGTCAAACGCGACTTTAATCGCACCGTGATCCGCTTTGCCAGATGCCGCCAAAAACGCCTGGCGATATTCGCTCAGCGGGAATTTATGCGTCAGCATTTTCTCTACGTCCATCTTTCCAGCCAGCATCAGATCGTGAACCATTTCGTATGTTGTTGCTGTTTTACCGTTCAGTTGCTCGATCCCGCGCCCGTAAACGCCCTTGATTCTAAGCTCGGTGAACCATACCGGAGTAAGGTCAAGAGCCCCGCCGTGCCCAGTTCCGATAAACATAACCTGCCCGTCTGCTCGGGTCCATTTCAGCGATTCATTTATCGCCGACGGGCTGCCCACGCAGTCGAACACGATATCGTATCCGCCCGAGAGCATGTAATTACCGAACCGCACCCGCTGCACAGACGCATCTGTGCGTTTTGCGATACTCTCGAAACGCTCGCCCTTTTCAGGCCCGAGGCGGAAGAAATCGTCGGCGCCTGATTCGCGTGCGGCCTCGCCGAGATACTCGTGGCGGTCCAGAGCGTCGATATGTCCTTTGAATCCGACAGCCCGCAACGAGGCAATCACGCCCAGGCCCATAACTCCGCTGCCGTAGACCAGCACTTTCTTCGCGCCGGTAAGGTCGGCCCGCAAAACAGCGTGCAGCCCGCATGCCACCGGGTCGGTAAGCACGGCATGTTCGTCGGACAGTTCATCGGGCACAGGGACCAGTTGCGATTCGTGTGCGACGAAATATTGCCCGTACGACCCGCCGGTCCGGGCGTTATATCCGATACTCGTGCCGGCAGGCAGCGAATAATTGCCCGGAACATCGCCGCAAAAGTGCTCGCAAACGCCAAATCGTCCGTCACGGCAGCTCCGGCATGGCGGATCGATCCCGCGAGCCTTGCAGCCGAGCGTCGGCTCGACACAAACTCTCCGCCCAATCCACGATTCATCGACCGACGGTCCTACCTCGCGAACGATCGCTACGTTCTCGTGCCCCAGGCCCATCGGCATGGAGCTGAAGCCCTGGAGGATCGAGTTTGGCGGTTGCCCTTGTGCTATCAGAGACAAATCCGTCCCGCAAATCCCGCCCAGGAGGGTTTCTACGCGCACCCAATCGTCGCCGGGCAGTTCGGGCGTTTGAACTTCACCGCACCGCAGCCCGTTAAGGCTCGTCAGCAGACATCCGCGCCAAAAGCGTTTCAGCCAGAGGCACGTAGCCCAACCGAGCGGTTTAATGTCGTAGGTAATAGCGAGCATGGAGAAAGAAAATACCGTCAAAACACCTCAAAAGCAAGCAACGGCAAGTGAACAGTAAACAGTACCCTGCCTGCGGCAGGTCAGTAATCAGTAACGGCAACGGCTAACGGCGAGTGAACATTAAACAGTGATCAGTGATTACTTGCCGCTACTAATCACATAAATCGCCAGGTCGGCCATACTGTTTGGGGCGTGCGACACCGTTACGCCCTTCTCTGTGTCCAGGGCGAGTGACTGGTGGATCGTGACGCCAAGTTCGTCGCAGAATTCTTCGAAGTCCTTGATTGTCAGCACGCGAATATTCGGCGTGTCATACCATTTATGGTGCAGCACACCGGCCTTTGGCGCCTTGCCCTCGTGGTAGAGCATGTCGCGAAGCTTGTAGTATCCGAAGTTCGGGAAGCTGATAATGCACTTCCGCCCGACCCTGAGCATCTCCTCGACAACGCCCTTAACGTCCTGGATTTCCATAAGCGCCCGCGAGAGCACTATGCAGTCGAACTGCTTATCGCCAAGTGCGCCGAGCCCGTCGTTCAGATCGGCATGCACCACATCGAGCCCCTTGTCCACACAGGCTGCTATATCCTGCTGATGAATCTCAACGCCGAGGGTTCTGTGCTCCCCTCTCCCGCCCAGTTCCGCCAGCAGGTCGCCATTACCGCAACCAAGGTCCAACACCGAGGCGCCCGGTTCGATCATATCGAGAATAACATCGTAATCCAGACGATGAGGATGATCCGGATGGAAAATATTCGACTGCTGGGCGCCCGGTCCACCGCCGGCTCGGCCTGAGCCCTGACCGGTGAGTTCAGCCAGAAACGAAGCGGTCATCTTACCGTACATGTCCAGATCAGCGGCCAGGAGGAAAGAGTCGTGCCCGCAATCAGTATCGATATTGCAATAGCTAACCGCACGATCGGTGCGAACCAGAGCCTCGACGATATCCTGAGACTCCCGCGGCGGGAAAAGCCAATCGCTGGTGAAACTAATCACCAGCCACTTGCACGGATTGTCCTTGAACAACTCGGTGAGTTCCTCGATCGAACCGCCCAGGTCGAACAAATCGACCGCCATCGACAGCGTGATGTAACTGTTGGCGTCGAAGCGTTCAACAAACTCAGCGCCCTTGAAACCGAGATACGAGCCAACGGAGAATTGCCCTTCGAATTCGGCTTCGAGATTGCGCGGCTTGTTTCGGGTCGCGTTGAACTTCTGGTGCATCGACTCGCGTGAGAGATAGGTTATATGCCCGATCATCCTCGCCAGCGCCAACCCTACTTGCGGACCGCTTGGCTGATCGTAATATTGCCCGTCGTGGAAGTCCGGATCGCGCCGGATCGCATTTCGACCGACAACATTAAACGCGATTCCCTGGCTGGAGAGTCGGCTTGAAGTGGCCATCGGGATCACGCCCCGGGTTCGATTCGGATACCGCGCCGCCCAGCATAACGCCTGCTGACCACCGACCGACCCGCCGGTAACTGCAAGAAGCTTATCGATACCAAGATGATCAAGCAGGCGGAGTTGGACATCGACCATATCGTTCATGGTGATAGTCGGGAAGTGCTGCCCGTATCGCTCGCCAGTCTGCGGATCAACGCTGTCCGGCCCGGTGCTCCCGCGACAACCGCCCAGAATGTTCGGGCAGATCACAAAGTATTTGTCGGTGTCGATCGACTTGCCGGGCCCGACAGCAATATCCCACCAGCCCGGATCGTCGTCATCGTCATGCGCCGCCACATGCGAGTCGCCCGAAAGTGCGTGACAGATCCAGACCGCGTTATCGCGAGCCTCGTTCAAGCGGCCGTAGGTTTCGTAGGCGACCGTCACCTCAGGCAACGAACCACCGCGATCCAGTTTGATCGGGCCTTCAAACGTAATGGTCTGAACGTGTTTCAAAGGAGCGCCTGATCGACCGGTATCGCTGCTTTCAAAATTGTTGTCGTCTGCATTGTTCTCTGTAATCATAATATCCAACCTTAACATTGTAGGCGGATGTAGTCGCAGAGCTGGAAACATGTCGACATACGGCCGAGGTTTTCACATTGCTCAACGCGGTTGCGGGGTTAGTCGCCCGCAACGTTCGAACCACATCATTCCCTTTCGGGCTGGCTGTGGCACCTTATCGCAGTTGTGAGACTAACGACAGGTTGCCGCGCGATCATCGGGCCAGTACCCTAACGCGCTCTCGATGCCAAAAACGCATAATAACAACCAAAACATCGCAGGTCAACCCCCTAATTCCTACCAAACAATGCGGTATTGCCTGGCGACAGTCGCTTTGTTAGGATCGCACGTTACCGAACGGAAAAAACATAAACAATGTGTGCAGACAAAATTGATATCGATCAGCTTCGCAAGAGTTTGCGGAAGAGGCATGCGGCCGCGGAGAAACTCAAGTCCGCCTCGCAGATCCAACGCCCGGGCCATCAACCTGTTGTGTATTCGCGTAATGTCGCGTCCAAGAGTCCGGCGCCCAGGCCATCGCCATTTGCACCGCTTAATCCAGTGAACCTCGAAACCGCCGTCGACGGGCGAGACATGCGCGGGCCAGACGGAGCGTATTCGTTTCTCGTCGAATCGCACCTGAACACCTCGACCCGCGATGAGGCTGCGTTGTCAACCGCCCTGGTTACCGCAATGAGCGATCCGGACGGCGCGTTGCGCGGGCATCTCCTGAAAGTCGACACGCTCGGCGGAGCCGAAGTCGAGCCGGAAGATATGGTCTTCTTCGATCTGGAGACCACCGGGCTTTCCAGTTCGCCTGTGTTCCTTATCGGCGTGATGATCTGGGCCGACGGCGGACTCATGACCAGGCAGTTCTTCGCCCGTGATTATTCCGAGGAACGAGCGATAGTTTCACTTTTCGCCGAGTGCATGCAGGGCAAGAAAATGCTGGTCTCGTTCAACGGTAAGAGTTTTGATCTGCCGTACATTCGCGCCCGAGCGGCGGCCGTTGGCGTAGAATTCGAATTCGACGGACCGCACTTCGACTTGCTGCACATTTCTCGGCGCGCCTGGAAAGACAAACTGCCCAACTGCAAACTCCAGACACTGGAGGCCCACATTTGCGGCCGACATCGCACAGGCGACATCCCCGGACACGCGATCCCCCAAGCGTATCACGATTACGTGCACTCAAAAGACGCACGCCATATGGTAAGCGCGTTGGAGCATAACCGCCTGGATCTGGTGACGCTCGCCGAACTGATGATCCACCTACCAGGCGAGTAGATCAACTCAATTCGCCGTACACCCTTCTCCTCGACTACTCGGTCAGAACGGTCAGGGAAAACGCCGCTAAGCGTTCTGCGATTTTCTCGATGTGCCCCTCTGACGGTGAGTCGATAACGCCGAGCGGATTGGCCCGCCCGAGGCGTTCGTGCTTCGCGGCCGCAAGGCGATGGTATGAAAGCAACCTGACGCCCTGGACATTATCCAAGCCGCTGACGAACTCACCGGCAGCGTCGATATCAGCATCTGAATCGTTCAGGCCGGGGATAATCGGCATGCGGATTTCGATCGCGGCGCCGGCGGCGTCGAGGCTGCGGAGGTTGTTCAGGATAAGATCGTTCGATACGCCGGTGTGTTTTTCATGAGCGATCGGGTCGATCACTTTCAGATCGTACAACACCAAATCGGCCCGCGCCGCGACTGCCTGCAGCGACTCCCACGGGGCGTGTCCGCTGGTGTCCAGTGCGGTGTGGAAGCCTTCGGTTTGACATTGCGACAAAAACGCGGCTGTGAATTCGGCCTGCATTAGCGGTTCACCGCCGGAGACCGTAACTCCCCCGCCGGATGTCTTGTAGAACGGCGCATCTTTTCGCACTTCGACCATCAGATCTTCGATGGTTATTTCTCGCCCGATCATTTCCAGCGCGTCTGAGAAGCAACCGGCTACGCATTTCCCGCACCGCACGCAGAGTTCGCGATTACACGTGCGCGCCCCGGCGTCGATCCGCATCGCATCGTTCGGGCAGGTGTCTATACACGCCCCGCAACCGATGCATTTGTCCACCGACATGCTCAACTCGGCGCCGCGTTCCATCGACTCAGGGTTATGGCACCAGACGCACCGCAGCGGACAGCCCTTGCAAAACACAGTAGTGCGAATGCCCGGCCCGTCGTGCAGAGCGAACTTTTTAATATCGAATATCCAGCCGTTAACGGCGTGCGTATCTTTCACAATCATAATTCTCCCGCGAATATTATACAGCATAGTCCCGGCAGACAGTAGACCCTCTGGCCGTGTGCGACACAAAAATGGGGCCATTACGGCAAGGGCGAACGGCTTTTTTCCACCACGGATAACACGGATATCACTGATGGTTACGGCAACGCAACGGCGAACGGCGGATATGCTACGGATAACGACTGATAAGGGGCAACGACAAGATTTGCCTCAGTCCAAAACGCCGTGTCGCCTTTCCAGGCCATCAGACCGCTCGACATAACCATCCGTGAGAATCCGTAGCATATGCCGTTGTCGTAGCCGTTGCCGTATCTAATCCGTGATATCCGTGTTATCCGTGGT
>JABGPF010000485.1 GCA_018645065.1 Phycisphaerales bacterium | reverse complement strand
TCGTTCGTGCGGTATGTTTCATTATTTGCTCCTTTTAATATTTGAGGCTCATCGATTGTCCCCTTCCGACAGGCCGCTGTCAATGTCGCGACGTTTTTATACGCTCAGCCGGACCGGCCGACCCTCGTGGGAATTTCCAAAACATTGGAACTTATCGAGACGTCCGGGCGTCCAATGTTCTGTGACAATAACTCGGGACATTAGGAGCCGATCATGAGCAAAACTGAAACAGCAGCAGGGTTAGTGTTGATCGCGGTGTTCACAGCGGCAATCGCAGTCGGCAGCATGTTCGACGGTAAATCAACCGAAACCAAGCGAGGCGACAACGTTAATGTGACTAACGCCGCCCACCTACTGGACGAGGGCGAGCCCCGGCACGTTGACATAGCGATATGTCTGGACACTTCGGGCTCGATGAGCCAGTTGATCCAATCGGCAAGGCAGAAGCTCTGGGCGGTTGTTAATGAACTGGCGACTGCTGACCCCAAACCGGTGCTGCGCGTCGCGCTGTATCAATATGGCGGCAGCGCCCTTGCCTCTGAAGACGGATGGGTCAAGCAGCTTTGCCCGCTAACTAACGATCTGGACATGGTCTACGAAAAGTTGTTCGAGTTGAATTCCAGCGGCAGCACTGAATATGTCGCACGCGTAATGCACGCAGCCACTACTCAGCTGAAGTGGTCGCAGTCCAAAAGCGCACTGAAGATAATCTTCATCGCGGGCAACGAACGAGCAACCCAGGACCCGAGCTTCCAACTCCGCAGCACCTGCAAAGCCGCCGCCACCGCTGGGATTTTAGTCAACACGGTCTACTGCGGTGATGAAGTCACCGGGCGAAACACCGGCTGGTCGGACGCAGCGATGTGGGCCGACGGACGATACGCAGCAATCGACCAGAAAAGCGGTACGATCGCCATTCAAACCGTTTACGACAAGAAACTCGCCGAACTCAGCAGCAAACTGAACAAAACCTACGTGCGATTCGGAGTGAGCGGCGCCAAACGAGCAGACCGCCAGGAGGCACAAGACGCAAACGCCAGCAGCCTGAACACCGCAGCCGCAGCCGACAGAGCGACAGTGAAAGCCACAGGATTCTACGACAACTCCACCTGGGACCTGGGCGACGCATCGAGGAAAAAAGGCTTCGATATCCGCAAAGTCGATAACAAGTATCTGCCAAAAGTCATGCAGAGTATGACCGATGGCGATAAAGTGGCCTACGTTGCCACGCAGGTTAAAGCCCGGGCCGCTCTACAGAAAGAGATCCGCGATCTGAGCAAGCTACGCGCAAAGGATGTGAAAGCAAAAGCGGCCGCAGGAGCCATACCCGGAAAGATTTCGCTGGACAAGGCCCTGAAAGATATGGTTCGCACCCAAGCGGAAAAACAAAATTTTAAGTTCAAAGAATAGCACCACACGCGGTATCATCAATTCCCGGAAGCAGTGGAAAAATACCGAATTCGATATCCTGTTAATCGGGAAGGAAATGTTATGCGTAAAAATATCATACTTTCAACTATCGCAGCGATGTCGCTTTGCATGGTCTGCGTCGCCCTGGCCCGCCCGCGCCCCATGCCGCGTCCCATGCCCGGACGAGGCAAACCGGCTCCGGTCGATCCGTTCACGACTGTCCAGGGCGCACAGCTCGTATTCACCGCCGATTTAAACAAAGCCCAAGCCGGGCCAGTGGCGCGATCGTACCCGCCGATTTATTCACACACCCTTTCGGTGACGGTAAAGGAAGTGCTGCGCGGCGACATTAAACCCGGTGACAAACTAACCCTGAATCACCAGGCCCGCCAGATGAAGATGCCCACGTTCCCCGTTGGCGAGGTTTGCCTGATCACGGCGAGCAAGTCGCGCGGCCACACTACCGCGAAGTTCGTGAAAAAGGCCGACGCCGCCCTGATGAAAATCGCCAAAGAGGCATCCGCCCTTCCGCTTGGATGGTCGAAGAAGAAAGACAAATTCACCTCGCCCTGGGCGGGACTCGGCGCCGGAGCCTGGCCGAAATCCGCAAAACCCGCAAAAGGCCAAACCGCATGCAGCGTCACCGGGCGACCGGCGTTTCTCGCAGGCCCGAACGTCTCGATGAAAGTTGAAAAGGTCCCGCCTGTCAAGGACGTCAAGTGGTCCAACCCCGACGGCGACGGGAAATACACCGTAATCATTACAAACGAAACCGACAAACCGGTAACCGTGCCGGCGCTGCTCAGCGATAAAAACGGCGTACTGTGGGAAGAATCGCTCGTAATCCTCTGCCAGAAAAAGGCGCGGCCAGTACCAGGCGCCAAAGGCGTTAAAGACCCGCCGAAAGCAACGGTGCTGAAAGCCAAAGAGTCGATCACAACAGTGGTCAACACGTTCAAACTGAAGGACATCACGTGGCCGCGAGGCGGGTATCGAGTCGCGTTCCAATTCTGCCTCGGTG
>JABGPF010000484.1 GCA_018645065.1 Phycisphaerales bacterium | reverse complement strand
CTGCTGGGTAATTACGCGGGCAGACAAGTTGAAGGCTATTCCGTGGTCGCTTATGAGGGCCCCAATTCCGTTAGCAAGTCAATCACAGACTATCAGGTGCAGTGGAATACAATCCTCCAGGGTCAATATTATCGAAAGAATGGGGCCGATGTTCTGGGCAATCCAACCATCTGGGGCGGGGACGATGACACGGCTTTGGAATTTCTTTACGCTCATGCGTTACAGAATAAATCGACATTGAGTGTGGCGGAGCGAACATCCCTTTGGACCAACAACTTGTCGTCTTCCGGATTATATATTGCCAATAGGCAGGCTTGGTACCAGATGAATACTTATGGGAAGACGGCCGCTGAGTCTGGTTCGGTTCGTTACAACATGCAAGCCGGATGGGCGATCGATTCACAGATCACAACCGAAACCCTCGGCGCTCTGGCGGTGGGAATGCGTCAGCAGGCAGCGAACCTTGCCGGTGACTTCGGCGGAATTACAAACGCCGGATATAGCCTTCATGCTGCGCAGTTTTACGCGGCGATGTACGCTGATGCGCCATTTTCTTCCGATGTGGAGACACTTGTAGGTCGTGGTTTGGCAGTCGTTCCGATTGGTAGTTGGACGCGTGAGATTGTAACCAAAGCCCAGGAGCTCCACACTGCGGGCAATACATGGCTCGATAGCCGAAACGCGATCATCGCCTTTGTTCACCAGCGTGGGCGCGATCGTGTTTGGGTTGAGTCCGCATCAAACACTGGATTGACGACGTTGGCGATTCTTTACGGTCAAGGCAACTTCATAGACACCGTGGACTACGGTGTTCGCGGCGGGGAGGATTCAGACTGCAATCCCGCAACGGCCGGTGGGCTCGTCGGTATGATGAAAGGGCAGAGCGGCGTTCTGGCCGAACTGACCGCAGCTGGATTCACAGTCTCCTTACCGCAAAATTACAATGACAGCTCAACGGTAATTGGGCTTCCTAAGGGGGTTTGGACGACTAGCGAGGTTTTGGATGTCTTCCAGGCGGCGGTGGAAACGCAAATCACCGCCGGTGGAGGTTCGATCTACGTTGACCCTCAAGACCGCCATATGTATTCCATTCCCGATGATTCTGTAATTACGGGTGATGTAAGCGATCCGATCGCCCCTGGCGGCCTGGTCGGGGAGGTCTTGGCCCGAGGCGGGCGCGTGGATGTAGTTGTTACGCGCAACGGTGTGGTAATCGCAGATAATCCATCAAATGATCGCACTGATCAGGGGCATCTGATAGATGGCGTGATTGATCTTTCCAATAATGGAGTTCTCCCTTTCAGTACGTATGACGGCCGGACCGATTCGCGGGAGGATGGGTACGAACTCCACTTTGATCGAAATATAGCATTTGAAAAACTCATCCTGCACGAAGGGGATATTATCGACTCCAATATTAATGGGGACCCCAACGTTCATGAGCCTTACGGAGGATATTTCAAGGAAGGGGAACTGTTGACTGTAGAGGTGGATCAAAATGGCGTATGGGCACCTGTCGCCAATCTTGTATTGAGTGAAGCATTGGCGGATATTGAGTTCTTCCAGACAATCGAACTGACATTCGACCGGATCGAAGGGCAGGGGATTCGTGTCTTAGGATCGGCTGGCGGGCAAAAACCTTTTACCACCATGACCGAACTTGAGGCGTTTGGCGAGATTTGCCTTACCGCACAGGACCTGGCGACAATGGGGGACACGAACGAAGATTGTATTATAAACGAGATGGACTTCGACAACTTGCTTGCTCAGTTTGGAGGGGCCCTTGGCGACAAGAATGCGGACTTTAATGGTGACGGGTGGGTTGATCTCGAAGACTATGTCATACTGCGGGAAAATTTTGGTGTTGGTATTAATATCGGGTCAGCACCGGAATCTGAGTTCTCAGCGACCACACCAGAACCGGCCAGTATGTTGCTGCTCGCTCTGGGAGGGCTGGTGGTGCTTAGGCGGCCGCGATAAGTGCAAGCTGCGGCTGGTCAAGATCGTCAGGAAGTTAGAAAAGATCGCTGCCAGGCCACATCACGTCGAGAAAGCATACCGGCGGTACGAGAGTGAGAATCAGCGATGGCGTAGATGTCCAGCACCTTCCGCCAGAACGTTTTCTCCGACGAACGGATATCCCGAATTCTGGCGAGAAGTTCGTCGAAGTAGGTCCCGCCGCCAGCGTTTTTCAGACGCTGATCGTCCATTGCGAACCCTTTGACCAGATATTCCCGCAGTCGCTGGGTGGCCCAAATTCGGAATTGCGTGCCCTGGAGGGATCTGACTCGGTATCCGACCGAGATGATCACGTCAAGATTGTAGAACTTGACCTCTCTACTCTGAGTTTTGCCTTCCATGGCGCCGTGTTGAGCGGTAGTCCGGAATTTCCGGACAACCAGTTCTTCCTGCAACTCCCCCTCAGCAAAAATGTTGCTAA
>JABGPF010000125.1 GCA_018645065.1 Phycisphaerales bacterium | reverse complement strand
TCGATCTTGGCACGACGTACGATGTGCAAACGATCGACGTGTGGCGCGTGTTGCGGTCGGGACAGAGTTCGAAGTTCGATACCGTAGAGATCTCGGCTAGCGATGGCAGTGGTTACTCCACGCCCACCCTCTATAGGCCAGGAACAGCAGGAATACCCGACTGGGCACTCCTCACAGGTTCAACCGAGACTGCCCTAGCTACAATCGACGTTTCCGACGTTTCCGCATACCGTAATGTCCGGTACGTGAAAATGAAACTAGACGGTGACATCAACGGCGAGAAGCATATCACGGAAGTGGCGTTTAATACTCCCGAGCCGGCCACGATGAGCCTGCTGGCACTTGGCGGACTGGCGATGCTGCGTCGTCGTCGTAGATCCTGAGCGAAGTCGAAGGATAGACGCATCTAAACGAACGATTCTACAAAAAATGATTCAAACCGCCCCGGTATAAGATAATTCCGGGGCGGTTTTCTTTTTATATGGTTCTAATCCCAAAAAGTTGCTGTCGCCGTCAGGCGGGTCTGAACGTTGGAAGCTTCGCCTGAACCGCTGCGAACTGTCCTGCGGTCCCAAGCGTCGTGCGACACCGCAAGCGGAGTCTCGGTCTCGGGATACCGCTTGCGGTGTCGCATGCTTTTGATTTACCATAGTTTCATGGTTATCGCTTATCACTTGATCTGGACCGCATACGGATCCTGGTTGCCCAACGATCCTCGGGGAAGTACCTCGAAGCGCACATGTCACAGTGCAATCGCCGCTCTGGGACAACTCCACTACGGGCGAAGAGCTCTCCAGCCGGCTGGATGGGAGATCCACAACTTCTACAAAAAAGCCCCATCGGTCCTGAAGCACGCTTTGCTGACGATTTCCCCAGACGAGTTTGAAATAATCGCCGCAAATTTCGCCCAAACCGTCGAGATACGCAAGTACACATGCTACGCTTGCGCCATTATGCCCGATCACGTCCATATGCTTATCCGCAAACATCGCGACACCGCCGAGCAAATGATCGCCCATTTACAGGACAGCTCCCGTGACGCACTTCGCTGTCATGGTTCCAAACCGCCCGGCCACCCGGTCTGGGGCGGGCCGGGATGGAACGTCTTCCAGGACAACCCCGACGACATTCGACGAACGATCCCATACATCGAAGAGAATCCCACCAAAATGAAAATGCCTCCGCAGCACTGGCCATTCGTCCAGCCGTATAACGGTTGGCCCCTGCACAAAGGACACAATCCCAACTCGCCATACGCAAAACGACAACGCGGTGAACCGTTCAAAACGAACTAGATCCGGGATCACATAGCTGGCGGAGTAATTAGTTACAGTTCTGGATAAGCGCGGAATTCCGGGTCCGGAATTACGTTTCGAACCGCTGCGAACTGTCCTGCGGTCCCAAACGTCGTGCGACACAGCAAGCGGAGTTTCGGGATACCGCTTGCGGTGTCGCATGCTTTTGATTTACCATAGAATTTCCCGGTACCCCTTTGTTTGGTCCTGACAAAAAGAAGTGATTTGGGGAAACCAGCGGATGCACAGCATGGCGTGAAAGCTTATTGCCTCGCGTGATCCGAGGCGTTCGGTGAGGAAAGAAATGTTAACGAGAAGAGCGTTTGTAAAGAGACTTGGTGTTGGAGCGGCAGCGGTGTTGGCGGCGAATCCACTGGCGGCTGCGGAAAAAAGCAAACGTCGATCGCCCAATGTCGTGTTTATCCTGGCCGATGATCTGGGCTGGCGGGATTTGGGTTGTTACGGACACAAGATTCACGAAACTCCCAACATCGACAAGCTCGCAGCCGGTGGTATGCGATTCACCGACGCCTACGCCGCCTGTCCTGTATGCGGTCCGACTCGCGCGAGCATACTGAGCGGGAAATACCCATCGCGTTCAGGTTACACCCACAATTGGTTGCCTCCGGACGGTCAGGAGTTCTGGAACGAGCGCCGGCCGGGAGACCGACCCGCGTTCATGAAACTGGAGGAGTTTACGCTCGCTGAAGCCCTGCAAGCCGGCGGCCGCCAGACCGCTTTTGTAGGCAAATGGCATCTGGGTGAGAAGCCCTATTACCCTCGGCGCCAGGGTTTTGACGTCAACGTGGCCGGGAATCACTGGGGGCATCCGCGCAAGGGCTATTTCAGCCCGTATCAGTTGGAGAATCTCAAAGACGGGCCCAAAGGCGAATACCTGACCGATCGCCTGACCAGCGAAGCGATCCGGGTCATGGATGACTTCTCCAAGAAGGATAAGCCATGGTTTATGCACCTGTGCTACTACACGGTGCACGTACCGTTCCACGCTAAAGCGGAGAAGGTCAAGAAGTACACAGCCAAAGCGCGCCAGGCCAAGGTCAAGCTCAATGCCAAGTACGCCGCGATGGTCGAATCGCTGGATGAGAATGTCGGTCGCCTTCTCCGATGGCTGGACGAAAAGGGGCTTCGCGAGAATACGATCATCGTTTTCACCTCCGACAACGGAGGCCATCGCGGGGCGACGCATAACCGCCCCTTGCGCGGCTACAAGGGTGATCTATACGATGGCGGCATCCGCGTGCCCTGGATTGTCCAGTGGCCCGGTGTCACCAAGCCGGGGTCAGTCTGCAACAAGCCGGTCATCAGCACGGACTTCTACCCGACCATCCTCGAGATGACCGGGCTGCCTCTGCGCCCCAAACAACACATCGACGGCGTGAGCTTTGCCTCGGCCCTGAGAGGCGCCAAGGACTTCGACCGGGGTGCAATGATCTGGCATTACCCGCACCAGAGGATCTCCGAACCAGCCAGTGCGATCCGGGTTGGGGACTGGAAATTCATCTGCTATTACAACGATGGGCGCCAGGCACTCTATAATCTGAAGGATGACATCGGCGAAAAGAACAACCATGCCAAACGAATGCCTGAAAAAACTGCTAAAATGAAGGCCCAGTTGGATGCAATGTTGAAAGAGCACGGCGCGAAGATCCCCGCTGCTAAGCCTGCACGCGATAAGAGAAAGCAATAATGAATAAGATTACGGTTACGTTTCTGGGATTGGGGTTGCTGCCTTGTTTTGCGGCGGGGGAGACGGCTGAGGTTGGTCTGCAGGAGCTGTTTGGCAAGGCTGGTGATCGGCCAGGCGCCTTTGTGCTGCATTTGCATTGCGGTGATGGGGCGTCAACGGGCCGGCTGCTGAAGCGAGAGGGAGTTGTCTTGCAAGGTTTGGACTGTGACGCCGAAAACGTGGGCAAGGCGCGGCGCAATAAGATCTTTCGGAAGGACTACGGTAAGCGCGTGACGTTCAATGTGTTTGACGGCGAGTATCTTCCGTTTATTGACAATTGCGTAAATGTTATTCTATCGTCCAAAGAAATCAAAGTGTTGGCCCGCGAGATCCATCGGGTGCTCACTCCCGGCGGGGTCGCGGTTTTCAGATCAGGGGCGGCGCCGGAAATCAGCAAAAAGCTGGCGACCGTCACGATGATCAAAAAGGGCTATTACCGGCTGGCGAAACTCTGGCCGTCGGACATCGACGAGTGGACGCACCACATGCACGGGCCGGACAACAATCGCGTATCGAGCGACACGCGGATCGCTCCTCCGCTTTCGCATCTGCAATGGACCGCAGGCCCTCGCTACACCAGGCACCACGAACACATGAGCAGCTTTCAGGCGATGGTGTCCGCTCGCGGGAGGGTGTTCTACATTATCGACGAGGGAAGAAAAGATTCGGTTATGCTACCGTCGCAATGGAGCTTGGTGGCGCGGGACGGGTTCAACGGGATCGTGCTCTGGCGAAAGAAATTAGATCACTGGTTCGATCACCTGTGGACATTCAAATCCGGCCCGGTTGTAGTCACTCGGCGGTTAGTCGTCAAAGGGAATCGGTTGTTTGCGGCATTGAAAATGGGCGGTGGCGTGTCCATCCTGGACGCCTCCAGTGGCGCGGTGCTCCATGAGTTGCCCGGAACCAAAGGCGCCGAAGAGATCATCGTAGCCGGGAACCGGTTGATCCTGGTCAAGCGACAATGGTTGTCTAAAGGCAGCTTTCCAGGGCACTCCAGAAACCGTCATAAGCTCGATGCGTTCTCCTGGAAAAAACGGGGAGGGCGTCAAAGCGTAATTGTTTTTGACATCGATACGCGGAAACTGCTGTGGGAAAAGCAAATCCCGATCGCTCCTCTTGGCGTGGGATCGCGCGATGGGCAGGTGTACGTTTTTGACGGCGAGAGAGTGCTGAGCCTTGGATTAGACAGCGGGGAGGAGACCTGGACATCCGCGAAATTCTGTAAGCCTAATCCGTATACGCCGAACTACGGTAGCGGCTTGGTCTGCGGAAAGACCAGGATCATGGTGGGCAGTATCTCAGGGACACCTTATCGTGGGTCCGCGATGGTCGCACTGTCCGCTAAGGATGGAAAAGTCGTATGGAAGGGGTCTCAATACGCCTCTGGCAGGCACTCGCCAAAAGACCTGTTTCTGATTGACGGCAAGGCGTGGACGGCCTCGACATTCGGTGCGAGCATGACCCTGCCGGGCGTTCCTTCCACTGCCAAGCGAAAGAGCGGAAGGATCACCGGTTACAACCTGGCCGACGGAAAGGTAGCATCCGATTTTTACACCGACTCGGACGTCTACATAATGAACTCGCGTTGCCATATGAGCTGCGCCACAACCAACTACTTCATAACCTCCCGAACGGGAGTCGAGCTGGTTTCGACCAAGGATAAGAGTTGGCACCTTCATCACTGGCTGCGGGGCGCCTGCCTGTACGGATTGATGCCCGCCAACGGTATTCTCTACGCGCCGCCCAACCCGTGTGCCTGCTACACCCAGTCCAGCCTGGACGGTTTCAACGCTGTGACGGGTTATAACGCAGCCTGGGCCAAAGTCGTGGAGAAGCAAAAAGCCCGCGACTTTGTCCGGGGCACAGCCGTGTCGGACCGCCGTGTGAGCGCCCCGAGTGCGGTGGAGACTCAAAGCTGGCCGGTGTATCGTCGCGATAACAAACGAAGCGGATCGACCCCGGCGAAAGTCGCCTTGCCTCTGGCCGTTAGATGGCGGACGAAAGGGTACGAGAACCTGACGGCCCCGGTGGCGGCGGCTGGTTGCTGCGTTTTCGCCGAGAAGGACCGCCACACCGTGCATTGTTTGGACGCCAAAAGCGGAAAGGCCCAGTGGTCGTATGTCGCTGGCGGACGCATTGACTCACCGCCCGCGATCAGTGGGAATAGCCTTTACTTCGGCTGCGGAGACGGTTGGTTGTACCGGCTTGCGATATCGACCGGTAAGCTGGTGTGGAAGCGGCGGATCGCTCCGGCGAGTCTTTCCTTGTTTGATCACGGTCAACCGGCGTCGATCTGGCCGTTGTCGGGAAGCGTGCTGGTTCAAGACGGCAAGGTTTATTGTCTGGCTGGACGCTCGTCTTTTCTGGACGGCGGTATGCGGTTGACGGTGGTTGACGCGGCCAGCGGAGCTGTCTTGAAAACCAACGTAATGGACCACCTTGACCCGGACAATGGCAAGGATATGCATCAGCATGTCGCCATGCAGAATCTGCCCGTTAGCCTGCCCGACCTTCTGTCGAGTGATGGGAAGAACTTGTATATGCGGACCCAGCAGTTCGATCTGAACGGGAAACGCACCCACATAACCAACAGTGCCTGGGACGATAATATCAAGCTGGGCGTTGGCAGGGAGCATCTGTTTTCCCCGACCGGATTCCTCGATGACAACTGGTTCCATCGCTCGTATTGGATTTACGGTAACAGCTTCCTGGAAGGTTGCTCCATGCCCTCGGGCGGGTGGTTCGAGATGGGCAGAATCAGCCCCAGCGGGAAGATTTTGTGCTTCGATGACACGACGGTATACGGCTACGGGCAGTTCCCTGAATACAGCAAGTGGAGTACGCCGCTGCGGTATTCGGTTTTCGCGATGGCCAAGAAGCCCAAGAGCTACAAGCCCGGTACGCCTGATGCAAAGCTGCGCAAAACCAGGCCGAACTGGCGAAAATACCGGACGCTGCGGTGCCCTAAAGTGGAATTCGATTTCCGCTGGAAGAGCAGGATTCCGCTGCGGGCAAAGGCGATCGTCAAGACACCCGATACGCTGCTGGTGGCCGGGCCGGAAGATGTGCTGGACGAAGAGAAAATATTCTCCGATCCGAACAGTGAATCAAACAAGGCTTTGCTCCGCAAGCAGAACGAGTTGCTGGGCTCACCGAAGCAAGGCAAGCTCCTGGCCGTTTCCGTGCGAGACGGCGCGGTGGCCCAGACAATCGACCTGGCGTCGCAACCGGTTTGGGACGGGATGGCCGCCGCGTACGGCAAGCTGTTTGTCTGCTGCAAAGACGGGTCGGTGGTCGCCCTCGGCGAAAAAACTACTCTTACCAGGCAAATGCCTGAAAAAACTGCTAAAATAAAGCCTTAGTTAGATGTGATGCCGAAAGCTCAAAACAGACGTTCGATAAGGACCGCGAAATGATTCAAAGATTATTTGCATGCCTGCTGGGCGTATTGGTCTTCTCGACTGACGGGCTTGCGGCTCCGTTGTTTACCGAAAACTTCAACGCTGAAATATCGGTCAAGGGTCGCCACCGTCAGGCTCAGAGCGGGTTGCCCATTAAGCATGGATACGACGCAATGCCTGGCTGGACGAGAACGGGCGCCAAAATGCCCGCACACTTTGTCCAGCGATTTGCAGGCGATTGGGCGCTTATGGTGGTCGCCAACAAGGCCAATCAGAATATTTTCACGCAGAACAGGGGGTGCGTTGCCAATGACAAGGAACATACTTACACCGTCGCGTTCGACGTGAGTCCGGCGGTCTATCAGGGCTTGTCTCAGACGACGGCCGCAGCCGATCAGCTTGCAGTGGAGTTGCTGCGGGCTGACGGAACTGTGCTGAAGAAGCACCTGGTCAAGCCCGGTAAGTGGGAAGGGAAAACGTTGTTCACGACACACATGTTTTCCTATACGGGCGATGGCGCCGGGCTGCTGCGGTTCCGTATCTCGCCGGTGTACACGTCGGGCACGCGCTTCTACGGCGCGATTGATAACTTGCAGGTGTTTGGCTCGAAAGCTGAAGCGAGCAAAGCTGTTCAGAAACGCCAGGCACGTGCAAAGCTGGCTAGGGAAGCGTTCCGGAAACAACAAGCAAGACGCAAGCAACTGGCTGAAAAGTACACCGCACTGGAAAAGGATTGGTTGTTTCAAGCCGGAGGTAAGCTGACGGACCAGAGCGTGGGGCAGGAGATAACCTGGACTCGTCAACTGGCTGAGCGGATCGGCAAGGCGTCGGACAAAGTCGACTTGAGTGCAGAGCTGAAGCAACTTGGTGAGTTGGAGAAGAAGCTCGCAAGTGATGCCGGGAAACTAACCGCCGAAGAACTTTATCTGGCTGTGCGGCGAGTGAAACGCAGGATCACCTTCAAAAACCCAGCCGTCGATTTCTCGCAAATTCTGATGGTTGATAATCCGTATCCGGGAGACCGGCACGAATCAGCGCATCGTCACGGTTACAGATCGCGGGGTAAGGGACGGCTGTTGGTGCTGGACGGTTTGAATCCTGATAGTTCGGTGAAGTCATTGGTGCCCGAAGAACACGCGGGGTTCCTGTGGCGGCCTGATTTGTCCTTCGACGCGAAGAAAGTTCTGTTCTGCCTGATGGCGGGCAAGGACAGGTCGTTTCATCTGTACGAAGTTAATACCGACGCCACGGGCTTCAAGCAGCTCACGTTCGGCGATTACGATGATCTTGATCCCATCTATCTTCCAAACGGTAAGTTGATGTTCAACACGACGCGGGCCAACACTTATGTTCGTTGCGGCCCGACTCACCATTCGCCCGTGCTGGCCCGCTGCGATGCTGACGGGAAGAATATCTACGTGATCTCCCGAAACAGCGAACCGGACTACCTGCCTGCGCTGCTGCCCGACGGGCGGATCATATATACGCGGTGGGAATACACCGACAAGGAGCAAAAGCGCCTGCAGTCGCTCTGGACGATGAACCCCGACGGGACCGGCGTGGCGGCGTTTTGGGGCAACCAAAGCGTCTGGCCGGATATCCTCGCCGAACCGCGACCCATCCCCGGAACAAAGAGAGTCATGTTCACCGGTGTGGGGCATCACATGTGGTTCCAGGGTTCGATCGGTATTATCGACCCGTCGGAGGGAATGAACTACCCCAACGGCCTGACCAAAGTCACCCAGGAAATACGCTGGCCGGAAGTTGGTAACGGCCCGAACGAAAAACCGGAAACGAAACTCTATCGGCCCGGAAAGTACGGAGCATATAAAACGCCATATCCCATCAGCAAAGAAGATTTCCTGGTCTCGATCATGCAGCCGAAGACGCGAAAGTTCAGCCTGTATCTGATGGACCTGTCGGGCAATCGCGAGTTGATCTACACCGGCCAGCATAACGTCTGGCACGCCATGCCGCTCAAACCGCGCCCGAAGCCTCCGCTAATTCCCGATCAGGTCGACTGGCCGAAGATTGGCCCGAACCAACCGCCGCTGAAGGCAGGCACCCTTTACAGCGCAAACGTTTTTGAAGGCGCACCGCTGCTGCCCAAAGACAAGGTCAAGTACCTCAGGGTGCTCCAGATTGATGCGAAAACATATACGCCCTGGAAGAAGACTTATCAGCACTCCGGCCCGTCGATCTCGGTGACCCAGGCCGATGGTGTAAAACGCATCCTCGGGACCACGCCAGTGGAGTCCGACGGATCGATCTGCTTCAAGGCTCCGCCCGGGGCAGCTCTCCATTTTCAACTTCTCGATAGCGAGTACCGCTGCTTGCAAACCATGCGATCATTTACCGGTGTGATGCCGGGCGAGGTCCGCGGGTGTGTCGGTTGTCATGAAGGGCGCAGTTCCACTCCCGCCAAAGCAGCGCCGGGAAATGTCGGCCTGGCGATGCGGCGCGGCGCCAAGGCTTTAACGCCTCCTCCATGGGGCGCAGATGTTAGCATTGGTTACGAACGTTTCGTCCAGCCGGTTCTTGACAAATATTGCGGGAAGTGTCACCAGGGCGACGGGAAGGCCCGCAAGAAGCTGGACCTTACCTTACGCGAATCCAAGCTGATCGACCCGGTCTATCGCAAGAACCCCTCGCAGTTCAAAGAGCCGTACATAACGCTTGTCGGCGGGGGGAACAGTTGGTATAGCCCGGTAAGCAAGAAGTTGCACAATAAGCACGGCCTGCCGGCGTCCATTTCCGGAGTGTTGATTGTGGAGGGGTATAGCGAAAGAACCCCCGCGGCGCTGGCGACTCTCAAGCCGATGACGCACATGTCGTCTGCGAGCCTGCTAATCAATCGGGCGATGGATGAGAAACACATCAAGGCCAAAATGGATGCAAAGTCCTTGCGGCGTCTGATCGGATGGGTCGACGCCAACGGGCCGTATCTGGGTGAACAAGAAATCCGCCAAATGCCCGACCCGACTCCCAAAACAAGGTGGGCCAACCCTGTCCCAGTCGTAAAACCGCGATTAAAAACCGCCCCACGAATCAACCGCTTCAACATCCGCCAAGACGGCGACTCAAGCAAAGTTGGCCTTTGATGTATCTTTCTGTCCCGCTCCCAGCGACCGGGTAAACGAAACGAGGCGACCTGATTGCTCAGATCGCCTCGTGATGCGTTTTGAAGTCTTTGCGAGTTATGCCCTTCTCCGCCGCCTGCGCAGAACCGCCAGTCCGCCCAGAGCCAATAGCGACATTGTCGCCGGTTCTGGAACGACAGATAACGCCAAGTCGTCGATCGTGCCTTGGAAGCGTCCCTGATTTGCGTTCACCGGGCCTACTCGGAACAGAATGTCACCGCTGCCGTCACCGGTGTAGGTAGAGTTCATCGCAACGAGGCCGAGATTCCCCACGCCGATCGGCTGGGCTGTAACGTGGTTGAAGGTGTGCAAGACAGCACTGTCCGAAGCACGCATAACCTCAATCTTCAGCCCGTCTGTTGTACCGTTGTTGACCTGGCCTGCGTTTTCGTAGACAGCTCCTCCACCCAGGAAGTCGATGCTGTATTGCGTGCCTGTGTCATTTGATCCAGCGATCCCGGCCGATTGCGTGATGACGTTGTCTTGCCAGATCATCACTCCCCAGTTCTGTGGATTATTTGTCGGGCCAGGCCAGGTGTTGGCGGTATCGACCGCGTGAATCGTGCCAGCCCCTGACTTGCTCCACCCTGCAAGGTTACCGCCGTAACCGAGATCATGAGTTGTCGTAACTTGCCCGACGGGACTTCCATTCAAGTTTAAGCCTGTGATACCGTTGAAATCTTCTGAGAAGATCGGCGCTGCCTGGGCGGAACCTGCGACCGCGAGTGTGAGAACCAACCCTACAGCAGCGAGGGTCAAAAACGTGGTGGTTTGTTTTCTTGTATTCATGAGGTTCTCCAATTGATAAATGGTGCAGGCGAAGTCTCCTCGCCGCCTTACCGATCCGCCCACGACGGAGCAATGATAAGTATATGCTACCACACTTTCCGATTTCTGCAAGGGGAAAACGCCGCCAGAAGGTCCGTTGGTCTGGTTGTTTGTGTGTGGGGGGGGGTAAGTGCTTGCGGCAAAAGCTTTTATGTTGGTTTGCGGCTGCTGAAAAAAACAAAAAACACGCCAATGCTACCCAGCAACGTGGCCATCGTTCTTATGAAAAAAGGCGTTATAGGCCTATCTCGCGAACTGTCGGATTCGGATGTCGCCGCCGGGCATGTGGGCTACGAGTTCCAGTTCGCCGCCAAGTGCGTGAATCAGACGCTGTAGCGTGCTGATTTGCATGTCGTCCTGCGACTCGAGCTTTGAAAGGCTCGGTTGCTTGATGTTCATCGCCGCAGCGAGATCTTCCTGCGTCAGCCCGACCTCCTTACGAATTTCGGCAAGGAGCATTTCGGTTATCATTTCTTTTGTCTGCACTTCGGACTGTGCGAGTTGCTCACTGCTCATGCGATTGCGAAGTTTTTGGTAATCGTGTGCCATCAGATCAATCCCTCCTTTCGCTGAGCGTTTCCCACCACTGGCCAAATTCATCAGTGTATTCTATCTTCCACACAACTGAATTATAGCCTATTGGCAATATTCGTCAAGGGCAATAATTGTAGTTTTTGCGTTGAGTGCAATTGGGCGATTTGTAATTGATCTTAAGCTGAATCCAGGTTCGTTGTTTGCGGTTTGGCCTATCGCTTTTGTCGTCTCATGAGGGCGATTCCGCCAAGGGCCAGAAGGCTCATCATGGTCGCCGGTTCCGGCGTGGCGGTGGCGATGATTCTCGGGCCGTTTCCGTTTTCGGCGGTGTAAAAGGAACCGACGGTGTCTCGCGAACCGGACAGGCGAAACGTTGAGTAGGCTCGCCCGGCTGCGAGGTCGGCCTGGACCTGAGCCAAAACGTCGAATGATTCCATGCGGGCCGGGATGGAGGTTCCCATATCATCAGGGTGGAACAGATATGAGAAGAAAAAGCGAAATGACTCAGATGCGACCACAGTGGCGGTACCCAGTCCGTCGGCGACTACATCGCCCGTAACAGGCGCCGCTCCGAGGTCAAGCCAATCGACATATGCCGAACCATCTTGCCAACTGCACCCAAAGCCAAGGGAATCGACTTCAAGGGTGGCGGCGGTCACCGTTTGGCCTGCAAGGGCGGAAATGGGAACCTCGAAATATGACTTCCTGTAGTCGCTACCGTTGGGGTCGTACCCGTAGGACCACGGTGATTGTGTGTCCATAGTGAGCAAGCCCTCGTCGTAGCGGCTGGCGCCGGTAGCGGAGTTGCTCTGATAGGTGGCGTCACCGGTCGGGAGCGTTTTGAGAGTCACGGTAGCGGCCGGTGCGAGCGTGCTGATACCGAACAGCACAACACCAAATACAACTGTCAGGGTAGTAATCGTATTCTTCATGAGCCAAACCTCACCTTTAAGAGCATCCTGGAGTAATAATCATCCCGAACCACCGCCCGAGCAAGAGCGAGGATCATCAAAACGGATGAGTAACGAGCAATATGTATGATACCACGAACATCGGTATGACCAAGAGGAAAAGAAAATAATTGCCCGCGTCACGGAGAAACAGGGAATGAAAAGTGGGGCGGAGCTATTTTATGTCCTTGCATTCAAAGAAGTTATGGCGATCTCAACGGCATTGCTGTTTGCTGGCAGGGTTGTTTGTGCTAGAAAAGACATGTAAGTTCTTTCTGTATAATGATATAGAAAGGTTCTGGCTCCTTTTGCGTTGTGTTGATTGTGTCCCCTGATCTCAGGAAGGCTTACAAATATTCCTGTATTATCATGATAAAACCCCTTAACTTGGGGCCATTGTAAGATGTTCACGAGTTCCGGAGTGAAGAAGAAATGATCCCAAAGTTTCGTATATTGTTGTGCGTTCTGGTTGTCTGTCTGGTCGGGTTGCCCGGCGTTGCCCGCGCCGGTGATACGCCGGATCGCGAGATGCTCAAGACGATCCGTCCGTGGTTGAAGAGGCTGGTTGATACTCCCGCCGCCGACGGTCTGATAGTGCTGCCGCATCTGGCGTATGGCGACCTGGAAACCGCCAACCGCCTGATTCTGAAGTCCGGGCCGTACAACAAGGGCGTTAAGGGCAAGGAAAAATGGGGGTACTGGAACCTGTTCGAGTTGCTGCATGTTCATATGCTGTATGGCGACAAGATTTCCAAACCGGCTGCGGCGCATATCCGCGGTGCGTTCGTTGAGGCGCTCGAGCCCGGGCGTCGAATCTCCAAGGCCAGTTTCAGCGCCAACGGTTCGTGTATTAACCATCCGTTGAGCTGCACGGCGCTGGCGATGGTGGGTGGTGAGCAGTTCGGCCTGCCGGCTGCGTCTGCGGCTGCCTATCGCGACCTGGCCAAATTCGCCGCAGTATGGGCGCAAATGGGCGCCTACAGGGAGTACAATTCTCCGACGTATCAGGCGGTGGACTTCGTGGCGTTGGCGACGATGCGTCAGTTTTCCCGCAATCGCGAGGCGGCTATTCAGGCCGGTATCCTCGAAGAGCGTCTATGGATCGAGACGGGATTGAGATACCACGCATCGACCGGCACGCTGGGCGGTCCTCACGCCAGGGCGTACTATTGGGACACTATCGGCGGGGCGTCGGACATGCACTATCTGCTCCACCGGGTGTGCGGGCCTGAGATTCCGCTCTTCCTGAAAGTGACTGATGCTCATTACCGCATGGACCACCGCCTGAGCTGGGCTGGCAGGGCGTCGGTGCTGACATTCTCGTGCCCCGACTACATCCGAAAAAGGATGCTCGCACCGCAAAGCCCGCAACAGCTTCGCGTGACGTCCGGAGCCGAATCGCAGCTGACCGATCTGGCCACGTACATTGGCCCGAACGTGTCGCTGGGAACGTGCGCCGAACGATGCGCCTGGCGGAGCCAGAACCGCGACTTTGTCGCACACTGGCTCAGCGGGAAGAAGCTCGTCTCGCACGATAATATTCGAAGCGCTTTTGTTGGTTATCACGCCGGCAGGGGCGATGTGCACAAGTCTGGGGGCGATCATTTTTATCACCAGGACAACGGCCGGGCGATCGCGCTGCTCGCGCCGAGAACGAATGGAAAGAGCATGTCGCTCAGGCGTATGAATGTGATGATGTTCATGACGCTTCAACGCGAGTTCGAGGAAATTCGAATTGGCGACAAGAAGATCGATTCGCTGCCCGCGTCCGGGCCGAGTGGCGATCTTATCGCTCTGCGCGACGGGGCGGTGTTTGTGGCGATCAAGCCCCTGCCCGCCGAGCAGTGGCCCGTGGAGAACGCCATCGGTATGAAGGTCTCGACCAAGCCGTCGAAGCTGCTGGCGATATCGCTCAATAATTACCAGGGGCGGTCTCGCAGGTTCACCGCTGACGAGATCGCGGCGACCTTCCATGGATTCTGCATCGAGATCGCCGAGGCGTCGGATTATTCGTCCTTCGACGAGTTCTGCAAGCAGGCGTCCGGATGGCGGATCAAGGGCGCTACCGACAAAAAAGGCGTATGCTCGGTCACCTGGGACGGTATCGCAAAACCGCTGTCGATGCAGGTGGACCTGCCTGCCCGGAAAATCGTTCGGCGCAAGATCGGCGGTGAAGTTTTCTCGACTGCGATGCTCCAGGCCGCTACCGCCCGCCAGGACATCAGCGGGAAAATCGCCCTCAACCAGGCGTCGCTGACCACCGCCAAGGGCGTCCCCGCGTATCTGTACGCCGACGTGAAAGAGCGAGTGTTCATGGGCATGAACCCTTCGTCGATCGCCAGCCGGTTCGCTCTGGACACACCGTTGGGCGCCCTGGAAATCGACAAACTCACGTTCGGCCGGGCTGAGATTACTGGCGGAAAACCGACACGCGTCAACGTAAAGGCCGTCACCCTCGCTGGCGAACTATCGTTTGCCTCGGCCACAGGTGATGCGAAAATAACCGTCAACGGACGAGACGTGACCGCCGACTGCACTCCCAGCCGACAGGGACCAACCCACACGCTCACGTACAAGTTCCCCTCGCCGAAGAATTGAATTCAACGGAATCTGGAATATTTGGACTCGGTTGGCATCGGAGTAAAAGCTTGCGGTCCTGGCGGTCCTGAGCCTAACGACAAGGGACGTGTAGCCTTTCTACAGAGCAGTTCTGGCTCCTTTTACCCTCGGAATTGAGCGGTTTTCTTTATATGATCGTAATCTCATGACTATGGGTAACAGATCATTACAGCAGAATGAGGCCATCCGCCAGGCAATTGAGGCTGCCGGCGGTGTCGTGGATGTAGTGCGCGATCCGAGCGAACCGGGGCATTGGATAGAACCGGATGGCCGTCCCTACGCCTATATTGCATCAGTCGATTTTTCCACCGATGACGCGGAACCGCCTCCCCTGACCAAGGATCTCTTCGCGGCGATAAGTTTACTGCCGGAACTCCGTACGTTAGTATTGACGAAACGACAATTCGATGAGGAGTGGCTTTCCTATATCGTTTCTTGCGGTGAACTGATTCGACTGGAGTTGGGCCAGACGCCAATCACAGATCGTGCGGCTGCTTGGATTACGCAGTGCGGTAATCTGATGGATCTTGCTCTGTACGATACTCGTATTACAGACTGCGGCGCGGGTCAGCTTTGGATGCTTCCTAAGTTGCAAACGCTGAGTATTGGCGGAACGGAGATCAGCGACGTCGGACTCGACTCGTTCGCTCGTATGTCGATGTTGCGGGATCTCTACTTAGAGGATTTGCCTATTCGCGGTTTGCATTTCGATAGATTCGCTCAATGCCGTCTGCTTGAATCAATTTACTTGACCAATACGAAGATTGCGGATGATGCGTTGCACGGTATAGCCGCGATAGAGTCAATAGAAGAGTTAATGTTGCGTGGTACTACCATCGGAGATGAGGGGGTCTCTGCGCTTCGCTCACTGGCCAATCTTACAAAAATCGTTTTGGATGGCGCCGCGATTACTGTCCGCTCCTTGAAAGCTCTGATGGAATGTCCAAACATAACACGCTTGTATATTGATGGATGCCAGAATATCAGCCGCGAAGACATTCTTCGCACAATAGATTTTAACAAAATTTCAATGCTCGGTTGTCGAGGAATTGGGCTTACCAACGACGACTTGTCGGAAATCAGAAGGGAATACCCTGGCGTAATTGTTAGTGATAGTTGAGATTAGCAGGCTGAATCGGGGTCAGTCCAAAAGGTTGGTTTTGCCGTAATTTGGAGTGTCCCGATGTACATCGGGACACTCCAAATTACGACAACGGTGAGGGGTTAGTCCTCCAGGGCTGAGGCGATGGCTTCTAGTGATGCTGCTCGCAAGCGTTTGCGATAGGCTACTATTGGATCGTCGCCGTGGTATGGGTCCGGGGTTGCAGTGTCGAGGTTGTTTAAGAATTCTGTGAACTCGGCTTTGGTTGGGTAGTCGGTTTCCGGGTTCTGCGCGGGCGATTGTTCGGCTGGCGGTTCGGGTGCGTTTGGTTCGGGCGACTGGTCGGTT
>JABGPF010000124.1:9956-16035 GCA_018645065.1 Phycisphaerales bacterium | reverse complement strand
GCGGCAGCCAACGCCTCCAACGAATGACACGAAACACCGTGCGCCCGGATCACGCCTTTACGTTTCAGCTCAGCCAACAGGTCCATCTGCTTACGTAGCTTCTTGGGCCAATCGCCCTTCTGTACGCAGTGCAACTGCACCACGTCGATATAATCAGTTTGCAGTTCCTTGAGGAACCGGGCGACCATGACGTCGGCGTCGGGACGTTCCTTTTCGGGCACGCCGCGCGGACCCCACCATATCTTGGTGAGAATTGTGTATTTGTCCCGCTGAACCGTTTTCATCGCGCGGGCGAAGAACGGATGCGAACCGTACAGATCCGCCAGGTCGTAGCATTTCACGCCCCGTTCAAGCGCACCTCGAACAAGCTTGGTGAACCCGGCTTGGCCCAGGCGGGTCTGGGTGGATTTGCGCATCCAACCTTTCATACCCGTACCGAGCCCGACGAGCGAAGTCTGAATTTTCGTCCGCCCGATAGTCACCGTTTCATACGGATCAAACGTTGAAGCGGCAACAACCTTCGGACGACTAGCACCCGCCCCACCCGCAGCAGGCTTCGGCGCCGGCGCAATCCGACCAGCACATCCAGCGAGAGTCATACCAGCCGTTCCGGCCGCGATACTTTCCAAAAACTCACGTCGTCCGATACCCATAATACACTCCCATTCTAATTAGGTTCCAGGTGCCGTTAACCCACAGCTTCGAGGGCTTCTTGTACGGTTTGGAGGTCTCGCTGGAGGCCTTCCATGCGTTGGCGTTCTTTTTCCACTAACTCAGCCGGAGCCTTGCTCACGAAGTTTTCGTTTCCTAGCTTGCCCTGGATCCCTGCGATTCCTTTTTGCAGCGTTTCGGCTTGTTTGGTCAGTCTGGCGATTTCGGCTGAGGCGTCAATAACGTCCAGCAGGAATATCCTGACTCCACCGCCGGTAACGGCTCCCGAACCGGACGGCTGGGCGGTTTCCGCATCGCCGACGGTTATCTCGCCGAGCCCGGCCTGGGCTTTGATCAGCTCGATATTTTCGCTGACCGTTCTCGACTCATCGCCCGAGGCGTCCACTATTGCGTTAATGCGGTCTGACGGCGCGACGGCGTGTTTGGTGCGAATATTTCTGCACTGTCTGATCAGATCGGTGAGCATCTCGAACTGCTGTTCCACCGGTTCGTTAATCGCCGCCGCGTCAGCTCTCGGCCAGGCCGCTCGTGCGAGAACCGGCTCGCCGGTCGATCCGCCAGGCCCGCGCATGGGCACCAGTTCGTTAAGCTGCGCCCAGATCGCCTCGGTAATAAACGGGCATATCGGATGCAGCAATCGCAGCAGAACGTCGAGACAGTGGGCGACAATCGCCTTGGGCGTGTCCTGCCCGGCTCCGATGCGGAACTTGGCGATTTCCAGATACCAGTTGCACAGATCGTCCCACATGAAGTGGTAGATCGCCTCAGCCATTTCGCTGTATTTGAACGCCTCAACCGCCGCGGTCACCGAAGCGATAGTCGAGTTCAATCGCGAAAGTATCCACGTATCGGACAGGTCGGCTGCCGGTCGAATCTGCGACCATGCCGGGGCGCCCTTAAGGTTCATCATCGCAAATCGCGAGGCGTTCCACAGCTTGTTGCAGAAGTTTCGCCCGATATCGAATTTGGGCGAAGAGTTCAGTTCGCGTCCGTCGGGCAGCTTGATCAGCTCGACGGGCATGCGAACGTCCTGGGTTTGCGTTGTCATCTGGGCCAGGGTGAATCGCATGGCGTCGGCTCCGTGCGATTTGATAATGTCCAGCGGATCGATACCGTTACCGAGCGACTTTGACATTTTGCGTCCCTGCCCGTCCTGGATCATCGCGTGGATGAACACGTCGGTAAACGGGATATCGCCAACGCAGTATTGGCCCATCATGACCATTCGGCTGACCCAGAGCGTGATAATTTCGCGTGCGGTGCAGAGCACGTTTCCGGGGTAATATTTTTCCAGTTCGTCGGTCTGTTCGGGCCAACCGAGCGTCGAGAACGGCCAGAGCGCCGAACTGAACCACGTGTCCAGCACGTCGGGGTCTCGTGTCCATCCGGCCTGTTCGATGCAATCAGCGGCCGCCTGATCGTCGCAGTCGATGCAGATATAGGTTCGCACCAGCCCCTCGTCTTCGGGATGCTCGCTGTACTGCACGCCGTATCGCACGGGGAACTGCCCCAGGGCGTTTTCAAGGCTCCCGCCTGCGGCGAGATCCACCGCGGCGGCGCCTTTCGTTTCGAGATCGCCTTCGACGCCTTCGGGCAGCGGCAGGTCCTGCGACCAAACGGGGATCTGGTGCCCCCACCACAACTGCCTGCTTATGGGCCAATCGCGGAGATTCTCCAGCCAGGTCTGGTAAGTTTTCGCATATCGTTCGGGCGTGAATCGCAGGCGCCCGTCAAGCAGCGGTTTCAGTGCGATCCCCGCCAGCGAGTTGGCAGGGACGTCGGTGTCGGCGATCATCGCCTCACCAAACTTCGCCGCCAGATGCGCGATCGGTTTCTTCACCGCGACATACCACTGATCCGAGAGGTACGGTTCGATCGGAACGTGGCTTCGGTACGAGTGCCCCACCTCGTGGGTGTAATCGCGCACGTCTTCCAGCAGACCTTCGATACGGAACCACTCGACGATCGCCGCGCGCGCCTCGAAGCGATCCATACCCAGGAACTGCTCGGCATCGCTGCCCATGGCGTCGTCCCATCCGTGGCGATCGGAAATCGACCCGTCGGGCGCCATCACATTGATAAGCGGCAGGTCGTGGCGCATGCCGATCTGGTAATCGTCGGGGTCATGCGCAGGGGTCACTTTCAGGAAACCGGTTGAGAATTTCGCCTTCTCGTCGTCGCTTTCGGGGTCCGGCAGCACGACGTGATCGTCGGCGATTATCGGGATCAGGCGCCCCACCAGCGGCAGGCGAACCATCTTTCCGACCAGCGCCGCGGCGCGCGGGTCCGACGGGCTCATCGCAACGGCAGTGTCGCCGAGCATGGTTTCCGGGCGCGTGGTAGCCACCGTTATATGCGTGATAGTCTCGCCGCCAGCCTCTACGGATTCGGCCAGCGGATACTGCATATACCAGAACGATCCGTTGACGCTCTCGTGTTCGACTTCATCGTCAGCCAGCACGGTCTGGGTGGCTGGGTCCCAGTTGACCAGGCGTTTCCCGCGATAAATCAGTTCATCGCTAAAGAGCTTGAAGAAGTTTTCGCGGACGGCTTTGGCGCACATATCGTCCATGGTGAATCGCGTTCGGCGCCAGTCGCACGAGCAGCCCATAGCCTTGAGCTGTGCGATAATTTTAGCTTCGTACTCTTCCTTCCATGCGACGATCCGCTGGACGAACTCTTCGCGCGGGAAGTCGGTTCGTCTGCGATTTTCCTGGGCGAGAATGCGTTTTTCTACAACAGTTTGCGTTGCGATTCCAGCATGATCGGTGCCCGGCATCCAGAGCGTGTTGTTCTGCTGCATTCGCTTGAATCGTATGAGGATATCCTGGAGCGAGTTGTTCAGCGCGTGTCCGAGGTGGAGCGGCGCGGTTACGTTGGGCGGAGGGATAACAATCGTGTACGGCGAGCCGGACTCAGACGGATCGGCGTCGAAGACACCGCCCTCGATCCAGGCTGCGTAAATTTTATCTTCGATTTCGTGGGGCTCGTATGTTTTGGACAACTCAGATGACATTGCGTTATTCCGGTTTGGGGTTTGGTTATCAGTATTGGGTATATTGCATCGGCCCGATCAGGCGGGGCCAACGTTTCTCAGCAGTTCGTATTCTACAGCATCTACAAGCGCCAGCCACGAAGCTTCTATGATATTTTCGCTAACGCCAACGCTTCCGATCCCCGCGGTGGTGGTGTCATTCCAGTCTATCACTACGCGGACCTTGGCGGCGGTTTCCGCCGACGTGTTCACCACAGCAACCCGATAATCGACCAAATGCAGATCGTCGACCTGCGGATAATCGCCCCGCAACGCTCGCCTCAGCGCACGGTAGAGACTGTCGACCGGCCCGTCGCCCTCTGCCACCGTATGATGATCCTTACCGCCGATGGACAGCTTGACGATAGCTTCGGTGTTCACGTCGGCCTGCAGGGCCTTGAATATCACGCAACGATAGTGATCCAGATCCCACGCCTTGTGATACCACTCCCCGCCCAGCACGCGCCGAACGAGCAGATCGAGGCTGGCTTCGGCCTGTTCGAACTGGTAGCCCTCGTTTTCGAGGCGGGCGAGCTCCTGAAGGATTCGTCGCTGTGCGTCCTTGTCCGAAGCGAGGTTGAATTTCTCGGGTACTACCGCGGCGATATTGCTCATTCCCGACAGTTCGCTTACGAGAATTCGACGAACGTTACCCACCGCCGACGGATCCATATGCTCATACGTCGCGGGATTTCGCTGCACCGCGTGAACGTGCATCCCGCCCTTGTGCGCAAAGGCTGAAGCCCCCACAAACGGTTGATTCACCTGGGCGGAAATATTGCACAACTCGTAAACGCTTCGAGAAATGGACGTCAATTTGCCCGCGGCGCCGTCGATCAACAGATCGCAATCGGCGTACTTCTCCGACAAATTCGCCGCCACCGCAACCAGATCAGCGTTCCCGCAACGCTCGCCGATCCCGTTAATCGTACCCTGGACCTGGACAGCGCCATTTTCAATCGCCGCCAGTGAACCAGCTATCGCCAACCCGCTGTCATTATGACAATGGACCCCGAGTTTCACACCGGGCAACTGACCCGAAACCTGCTGGACTATCGACCCGATCTCAGTCGGAAGCGTACCGCCGTTTGTATCGCACAGCACCAGCGTAGCAGCGCCCGCGTCAACCGCCGCCCGCAACGTGCCCAGTGCAAATTGCGAGTCAGCTTTCCATCCGTCGAAAAAGTGCTCGGCGTCGAAGATAGTCTCCCGACCGGAGCTAACCATCAGTGCGATTGAATCGGCGATCATTTCCTGATTTTCGTCAGGACTCACGCCCAGCACTTCGCGGATCTGGAGGTCCCAGCTTTTACCGACAATCGTTATCACCGGCGCCTCGCTGGCCAGCAGCGCTTTCATGCAGGTGTCGTCAGCGGCTTGGACGCCCTTTCGCCTGGTCATACCGAACGCGGCGATGCGCGTGTGGGTAAGTTTCAGCTTGCGTACTTCGGCGAAGTAGGCCTCGTCCTTGGGGTTGCTCAGAGGGTAACCGCCCTCGACATAGTCCACCCCGATCCCATCGAGCAGCTGTGTTATCTGCAGCTTATCCTCAATCGAAAGGCTTATGCCCGAGGCTTGTGACCCGTCGCGCAGAGTGCTGTCGTATATCTCTATTTTTCTGGTCTGCTTGTCCATAATATCACCGTCCTGCTGTTATGCTCGCGGTTTGATTTGGCATTATACGCTCGCAAAACAGAACCGGCCCTGAAGACATTTTTTTCCTCAGGGCCGGTCAAAAAGGTCTAACTTATGCTCACTCAAATTCGCTCTCGTCAACGGGCGCCTTCGTCGGTTTCTTCTTCGTGTCGACCAACGGTAGTCCCGAAGGCGGAAGCGGCATGGGGAAGTCTTTCGGATCCACCGACTTCGGAGCCGGAATAGCATCGGTCGATGCCGGCCTGGTTGTCGGACCACGCTTAATCGCTTCAAGATTAATCAGGTCAGACGGTTTGCCGACAGTCGGCTTGGTTGCCGGCGCCGGTATTGGCTTGACCACGATCGGCTTGGGCTTAATCACTTCGACCGGGATCGGTTTCACCTCGATCGGCTTGGGCTTAATCGCTTCAACCGGCTTGGGCTTGACCACGATCGGCTTGGGCTTAATCACTTCGACCGGAATAGGTTTCACCTCGATCGGCTTGGGCTTAATAGCTTCGACTGGCATGGGTTTCACCACGATCGGTTTGGGCGTGACAACTTCAACCGGCGTGGGCTTTACCTCGATCGGTTTGGGCGTGACAACTTCGACCGGCGTGGGTTTCACTTCGATCGGCTTGGGCGTGACCACTTCAACCGGCATGGGTTTTACTTCGATCGGCTTGGGCGTGACCACTTCAACCGGCGTGGGCTTTACCTCGATCGGTTTGGGCGTGA
>JABGPF010000124.1:0-9856 GCA_018645065.1 Phycisphaerales bacterium | reverse complement strand
CTTCAACCGGCGTGGGCTTTACCTCGATCGGTTTGGGCGTGACCACTTCAACCGGTGTGGGCTTTACTTCGATCGGCTTGGGCGTCACGGACACTGGTATAGGTTTGACAACCGGCGCCGGTTTGATTGCGTCAGCGGGCTTCTTCGCCGGGACCAGATCGATAAGGGGCACGGGTTTCACATTATCGTTCACGACGGGCTTCGGCGTAACGGGCGCGACCGGAACTACCGGTCTGGGCGCCACTTTCGGAGGAGCCGGCCCGACGATCGGCTTTTTCAGCGTGGGCACTGCGGCGGTCTCGCTGATGATCTTGACTTCATTAACGTTGACCACGTTGGCGGCGAGTCCTTTGTCGTACTTACTCTGCCCGTAAACACCAACAACCTTCCCGACCAACCCTTTCAGATTGATCAACGGGTTGGTCGTATAAATGTATGCATTGAGACGATGACTACTCTTATCATAAACGATATAGCGTTTACGCACGGCGGAGACACCGGTGAACATTTGGCTTTCTGCTATTATGCCTTCGGCGTCAAAGATGAGCGGTTGGGGCGGTACCGCGATGGTGACTTTTGCCCTCGCCGCTTCGAATTCGCGTTGAGCGTCAGCCGCATCGGAGCTAATTTTCTTAGCGGCCTGGATGCTCGCCAGACGCGTCATATCGTTCTCGATATACTTAACGTAGTAATTTACGAACGGGACCAGCGGATGGTCCGCATCGAGTTTCAGGCCTCTGAACTTTTCGATAAGTCCGGGGTAATCGCGAGAGAGAACCGGTTTCCCGTATTCGGCGCGTAGCTCATTTTGCACGGCCCGGAACGCCTTCATTTCCGCATCTTCAACGCTGACCGGAGGTTTAGCCGCTGTAGTTGCGCCACCAGTTGCAGGCGTACCGCCGGTCGCGGGCGTGCCGCCTGTTGCGGGCGTACCGCCTGTCGCGGGTGTGCCGCCTGTTGCGGGGGTGCCGCCTGTTGCGGGCGTACCGCCTGTCGCGGGTGTGCCGCCTGTCGCGGGCACGGTACTCACCTTTTCCACGTAAGTCGCGTATATCCAGTAGTAAGCGCCTCTGGGCGCCTTGATTTTGTAGAACTTGTAGTTGCGATCGGAAACGGTCCCGATAATCTCAACTGTCTTGTTGGCAGGCAGCTTGCCCTGGGTGACTCTGAAGCCTGAAGTCTTCGCCACACCGGCGGCGCGAACCCAGTCAGCCTTGGTCACAACGCCCTTTGTACCGGCAAGATTAGGCTTAACCGACTTCTGCAGGATCACGCTGTAGCAACCCTCGGGCGGGAGCACTTTCAACCACCCCTTTTCAGCGGCCACAACCGTGACCTTCGCCGGACTATCCAAAACCGCACAATAGTAGAAGGCATTGGCGCCAGACGGATCACCGCAACCAGCGCGAACGCGTACGGAAGTCCCCTTGATCATGCCTTTATAAGGATAGCTAGCGCCCAGACCAGTTTGCCCGTAGGCGGAACCAGCCGCCAACACCCACAACAGGCTGGCGGCCCAAATTGTCGTACGTTTGAGCATTTCGTTCTCCTTGTCGCCCAGTCCAGGCGCGCACATGTTAACCGAGTACAACTCCCGAGGTTAGCACCGCAACCAAGCCATGTCAACAGACAAAAAGTTCTTTAACCCAACCACCGGAGCGTCAACCGACCTATTACCATTATACGCAACGGGCAAACATCCTGAAAACATCCTTTTCAAGACGCCGCCTCTGTGCTATTCTCACACGGTCGCACAACATGAACAGGACATCGCCTGGTGAACAAAAATCCCAAAAACACAAGCAAAAAAGGGCTCAAGGATGATTAAAAAGACCGCTATAACGTTGACTGTAATGCTAACCCTGTCGGCTGCTATGATGATGTCAGGATGCATACTTCTCGCCGCCGGCGGCGCCGCAGGCGGAGTCATCTACGCCAAGGGCGACCTGGAAACCACCCTGGCCACAACGCCCGATAAAGTCGCAATAGCTACAGAAAAAGCGTTCGCCCAGTTGAGCATAACCAAGACATGGGCGGCGGCGTCCCAACTCGAAGCCGAAATCCACGGGCTTACCACCACCGATAAAAAAGTCACCATTATCAGCAAATCAACCGGCGAGAAGACCTGTTCGCTCTCGATCCGAGTAGGCACATTCGGAGATAAAGACATCAGCCAGAGCATATTCGACAAGATTAAAAAGAACCTGTAACACGACAATCCGACCCACAAAACGCCGACGCCCCGGGAACCTATACCCCCCCGACGTCGGCGTTTTGCATGACCGAAGGCAATAACCCCTCCGGCAATCAGGTTATACTAATTAGCAAAGACACCCCCGCGCACCTAACTCGTTTACCAGAAACGGAGAACAGTACAATGCAGAGACGAAGCTTCCTGAGATACGCCAGCGCCGCAGCCGCAGCACTAATCCTGCCGGGAACCACCAAATCCGCCTCCGCCTCCGCCTCCGCCAAGACCAACATTATATACGTCCTGGTAGACGACATGGGATACGGAGACCTGAGCTGCTTCGGGCAGAAGAAACTCAAAACGCCGCATCTCGACGCAATGGCCGCCTCCGGCATCCGCCTGACCAACCACTATTCCGGATCGACCGTATGCGCACCGTCGCGATGCGTGTTGATGACCGGCCTGCATACCGGACACTGCACCGTTCGCTCCAACGGGAATGTCAGGCTCGCGCCGGACGACATCACCGTCGCCACGGTCCTCAAACAAGCCGGCTACGCCACCGCGTGCATCGGTAAATGGGGCGTCGGGCGACCCGGCCTGACCGACCCCAACATACACGGATTCGACTATTTCTACGGTTATATCTGCATGAACCACGCGCACAACTGCTACCCCGAGTTCGTTATCCGAAACGGGAAGAAGGTCCCGCTGGGCAACGTAGTCCAGGCCAAGTGGAAAGGCAGAGTGCCCGACGGAGCAGGCGTCGCCGAGAAGAAAGTCGACTTCGTCCCCCACCTCTGCCAGGAAGAGGTCCTCGGCTTCATCGAGAAGAACAAGTCCGCCGACAAACCGTTCTTCCTTTACTACGCACTGAACATCCCGCACGCCAATAACGAAGGCGGCGGGAAGGGGATGGAAGTCCCCTCCTACGGGCAGTACGCCAAGGAAGACTGGCCCGACGCCGAAAAAGGCTTCGCAGCCATGATCACCTATATCGACGACTACATCAAAGCCATCCTCGACAAGCTCAAAGCCACCGGCCAGGACAAGAACACCCTGGTAATGTTCACCAGCGACAACGGACCGCACCAGGAAGGCGGGCATCGCATGGAGTATTTCGACTCCAACGGACCACTTCGCGGTAAGAAACGCGACCTCTACGAAGGCGGCGTGCGCGTTCCGACCATCGCCAACTGGCCGGGCGTTATCAAACCGGGCCAGTCGAGCGATCACGTCTCGGCGTTTGAGGACATCATGCCCACCCTCGCCCAGCTCGCCAGCGCCAAGTGCCCCAAAACAGACGGTATTTCGATGCTCCCCACGCTTACAGGCAAGGGCGCCCAGAAGAAGCACGACCACCTGTTCTGGGAGTTTTACGAAGGCGGCGGGAAGAAGGCCGTCCTCAAGGGCAAGTGGAAAGGCATCCGCCTGAACACCTTTAGGAAGCCCGACGGACCCATCGCCCTGTACGACATCACCAAGGACCTCTCGGAGCAAACCAACGTAGCTGCCGACCATCCGGAAGTAGTGGCTGACATCGCCCGAATCATGAAAGCCGAACACGTCGACAGGAAGAAAACCAAGAAGAAAAAGTAACCCGCAAGGCAGGACGACAAACGCCCGCCCATAGACGCCGCATGCCCCGCGCCAAACCAGCGCCAGCGCCCGTCTAGATACCCCGACCGAGCAACCGACCATCTTCACAATTGCTTCACACTTTCAGCGTGTGCACCTGTTACCTATAAAAGTGGTACCACTTATCCAAACCATGGGTAACACCGCCGTTTTGAAGCTGGAACATGCTGTACGTGAACGAGTTAAGTGACCACCACACAGCCGGGCTCAGCACCATCCGACCTGTCTGACACCGGAAACGGACCTTCACACCTCACCACCCTGTGAACATGCGAACCACGCCATCCCCGCGAGCTATCGAGCGGAAGCAACTCCTCGCCGCCAATAACCGTTATCCTATATGTGACAATAGGTCAACACACTGCGATTCAGTAATATTTCCTCAGTCCAACAGGCCCGGCAGGCCGTCATAAGGTAGCCCCGTCCGTCAGAGGATTATGCAACAAGCCTCCCAAAAGCGCTAAGCCGCAAGCGGCACGACTTCACGTTAGTTCGGGTTTTATTGGGTTTGCCGCTTGCGGCTTAGCGCTTTTGGGAGGAGTTTTTTGCAAATGCACTGTAGTCGCGAACTCCTTTTTGTGTAAGCATTAATGTCAGTGGCGCATAATCCTCTCACGGACGGGGCTAACATATAACGGCCCTACGGGCCTGGCATCTCTCTATCTTTTAGCACGTTACGAATCACTCACAAAAAAATTCAAAAAATTTCAAAAAATAAATTTTCGATGTCCCATTTCGAGCCTTTTGGGCCAGTAAGTATGCCTATGGAACGAGATGGATAACGCCGTCGCCGTTCCTAGAACCTATTACCCCAGGAGCGAAATCCCATGAAATACGATGAAGATTTACTGGTCGAACTGATTGCTGAAGGTGAACTTTCCCATACTGAGATCGCTGAACGCGTTGACGTTTCGCGGAGGACGGTCTGGTCGATCGCCAACGGCAGATCGCGTCCCGATTTGCAGCAGCAGATCGCCGACACCACAGAAGGATACCGCCAAGCCGCTATCAGAACCGCTGCCAAATACATGCAGCCGCTTCTAATGAAACAGATCAAAATCGCCCTCGAAGGCGAAGGCGAAACATCCAGAAAAGCCCGCGAATTCCTGCTGAAAAACTTCATGACAATCCTGGCTGACGAACCGGCGCAAAGAGTGGAGCAGCATGCGTTAAAACGCAGAACTCAACACATGATCGAAGTCGACCAACAATACGAAAAAAGACTGGCCGACGAAAAAGAAGTAGCAGAATCATTAAAGCGAGAACTAGACATGAAATTCGGACCCGACGATGAATACGAAGACGACTACGAAGACGACTACGAAGACGATTATGAAGACGAATCCGAAGACGAAGAGAACGAAGAGAACAAAGAATCCCCCACCCAACCGCCCAAACTGGACCCGGAAACAGACATCCCAACCAAAGCCGAGCTAACACAATTCTTCGACCACCTCGACGCCACCACTCCTGAGCCATACGAAGGCAATGACCCAATAGTAGCCCACCGCAAACAACTACGAGGAATAGCATTAGAAGCCATCGCTGCGGCTACGGAGAACGACGGATAAGCGTCTTCGCCTGCGGTTCGTCGTCTCAAGACGGCGAACGGCATGTTTCCATCACGGAAGACACGGAAGTGTTACCTCAACTACAATAAGCAGTTACTGTTATTAGGAGCACCACGATGGCTCCGGAGAATCAACATGGCGCTGGTTTTACCGTAAGATTGCATGCTTGATCTTAAAAGATTTTTATTAAGAATTCAGGAGAAACGTATTGTCTTCCGACATATATACAGCTAGAATGACAATGTCGGAATATCAGACATTCGCATCGTGACAAGGGAGATGCATCCAATGGAAGTCAAAGACATACTTGCGCGAAATATTAGGTATGCCAGGGAAGAGGCCGAACTATCGCAGAAAGACGTATCCTCAGCGTTGGGTTTGGCTTCACACTCGGGCGTGTCGGAAATGGAAACTGGCCAGCGTCGCATCTCTGCTGCGGAATTAGTCCGTTTGTCAGAGATATTGCATAAGTCGATGGACTGGTTCTTCGATCCAAACGCTAGCGTCTGTAATTTTGTGGCGATGGCACGCGCACAGGACCAAACCGAGGAATTGAATGATGTGCTAATCGAAACCCAGAAATACTTTCAGCATTATCTGTTGCTGGAGAAGGTCCTGAAGCAAAGCTAGAGAAATTGACACGTTCATGGCTATAGAAGGTATTGATATTGCGGTAAAGGCGGCCGATAAACTCCGTCGCCAATGGAATGCGGGAAACCGGCCGGGGCATGTATTGTTTGAACTCGCCGACAAGAATAGCGTGCTCGTGTTCCGGCTTGCTCTAGCCGCTAAGTTGTCTGGGCTGTTCGTTCGCAGCACCCGTGACAAGATGAGTCTTATTCTGGTTAACACCACCAACAATAACATATACCGCCAGCGGTTTACGCTTGCTCATGAGTTGGGCCATCATCAGTTGCACCAGGATAGAGACATAATTATCGATATGGATGGACAGCGGGCAGATGACCCGCGTGAGCACGAGGCCAATGTATTCGCCGCCCAACTGCTTGTACCTCTGAAAGAATTGACTCAGGTGTTGAGTGCATACAGCGTGACTGCAACAGATGTGACTGATCGCCTGATTGTAGAATTGGCCAAGCTGTTTGGGGTTAGCCATGAGACGATCTTGTGGAGAATCAAGATCATCGGCAAACTGCCCCAAAAGGATATTCAGCATCGCATTGACGACACTGACTGGGACGCCGCATGGCAACGTTTCGCGCCCGATGCTCATGCCAATACCTTATGCGCCCAACAACCGCCTGTATGGCATCCTCAAGGCGTTTCATCGGAAACGGCCAGGCAGGTGTCAGGACTTCCGGGGGTGTATCGCGAGATGGCTTTTGAGGCCTACCAGCGGCGTAAGATAACAGCCGGAAAACTGGCCGAGATTCTAGGTTTAAGCGGAAGCAGCGTGGTCCTGGACGAATTGGCGCCGCTTATCACTCTTGATCAGGCCAATGACACAGACAGCCCCGTGGAGCCTGAGGGGGAGTAAATGGCCAAGTTTCAACGTGCAATACTCTTCGACGCCGATGTGATCATAAAACTGCACGAGTGGGGTTGCTGGGGCAAACTTTGCAAACAACTTAATTCACTAGCGTGCGTATCACATTTTGTCGCCACCGAGGAAGCTCGCTATTATCGTGATCGCATTACACACAAATCACGACCAATTCGGTTAGGCAATCTAAATGCAGACAGCATTCCGCGTTTAGTGTCGCTGGACGACCTCAGCAATGAAGAGTATGCGCAGTATCTTCAATATTTCAGCACATTGGAAGTTGCCGACGCTGGTGAACGCGAGACGTTCGCATTGGCATGGGCGTTGGAATACGACGTGTGCTCGCGCGACACAGCCGCTCGGGACATTTTTTTCACACACAGACCCCAAGGCTGCCGATCAAAACACATGGATATCATGCCGCTGCTCCGAACACTAAAAATAATCGCACGCTAGAGAACGAATTCCATGGGCAACATCTCGGCAGCCCGATTGTCCGCAAATCCGGACAAATATGCCGAACCGAAAATGAAGGAATTTGTGTGTAACTCCTAGATTATGTGCTTGTTATGGTATCCAAAGATGTCTATAAGAAAGAAAACGTGGTTATGAGAAACGGGGCGTTGGCGTCTTTGGATACGCAAATCGCCTCAAAACACGCTCAAATCCTGCGCCACGGATCATGAGCTTGAATAAGTTGTTCGACATGAAGAAGAGGTCAAAAAAATTCTGGATTATTTGGGGTCTGCTTTATGTGTTAACTTGGATGGGCGGTTCTTATTCGCATTCCAAGGATATTGAACTGGAAGCAGAACGAGTGTACTCGACCGCTCGGAAGTCCCTCACCTTGATAAACGAAAAAAGAGTGGAGGAAGGTCTTCCACCTGAGGAGCTACGTTTGCGTGAAGGCGGCCCTATCACAAGGGTGAATTGGTCAATCCCGATATTGCCTTGTGTACTCTTGGCCAATTCAGACATGACAATCGGTCCTTTACATGGCGAAGGCGGAATAAGAATTGTTCTCTACTATGGGTTTGGTTCTTGGTATTCAGGCGTTATATTTGGTTGGAGATCATAAAGGATGTCAAACAAAACGCTCCAGCGAACACAAAAAGACCGCGCCGCTGAACTTAAACGTTAGATTAATATAATCACAATTACAAAAGGCGTAAACATGGTGAAAATAGAAATATTGCATAACCCGCGTTGTTCAAAAAGTCGTCAAACACTTGAGTTGCTCCGTAACAAAGGGCTGGAGCCGAAGGTTACTGAGTATCTTGACACACCTCTTTCCGGAGAGGAAATCCACGCTCTTGCCGACAAACTTGGATTACAACCATCAGAGTTCCTACGCAAAGGTGAATTCGCCAAACTCGGGATAACAATGGCTGATACTGAAGCTGGTATTGTAGAGATGACAAGCGAGCATCCGATATTAATCGAACGACCCGTTGTGATTAATGGCGACAAGGCGAAGGTCGGCCGCCCTCCAGAATCAGTCCTCGAAATACTGTGAAAAGCAACGTGCGAAACCTGACAAAGCAAATGCACCAGCCCCCGATGCTGGAGCGTAGCGAAAGCCCCGATGAACATCGGGGTGCATCAATAACACGAAACGTTAGAGATAAGAAATGAAAAGCAGAATCGTTTCAGGTTTGCTCGCTGTGGTGTATGTTGGTACGGCCTATCTCGCCACTGATGCTGAAACAGCATTCAAGGTCGGCATGTTCCTTGTTATACCGTTGGCGTGTATCTGGTTCAGCGAGGAGATGGGATCATTCACTGGCACTATGCACGGCCGGGCCATCACAGCGACAAGTCCCGGTTGCATGGTCGCATTCTGCGGATGGATCCTTCTGCTCTTACCCTTGATCATGGGGCTTATTGGACATTTCAGTAAAAGCAAATGAAGAAAACCTCTAACAGAACGATTCCTCGGTCCCGATACTGGAGCGTAGCGTAAGTCCCGATGACCATCGGGGTCCATAGGGACCGCAAAGTTTGAACGCTCTCTATGAGGATATGATTATGAAAAACATAGCGAAGCACACGTTGAGATTTGTTGTCGCAGTGGGCGTTGGGCTTATGATATCGGGATGCGCATCAACTCAAATCAAGCAGCTTTCGGGGCCTGACTTTGCGGCCCGGGCAAAACAGATGGAACTCGTCAGCAGTTTCAACTGGACTGCATACATTGGCGCCTCAACGCAAAGAGCATATTTGGAATGCGGGCATCCGGCCTTTATCGGCAGCGGCACACAAACAACGATATTTTGGACCCCGCTGTCCGACCTGCCGGAGGACCTTGTCACAAAACTAAAAGCCGGAAACCCGCCCTGGAAACCCTGGCGCTCGAAAACAAACAAACCGTAGGAGCGCCTGGCGGCCGCCCGCCTGACACGAAAGGTTGAAGCAATAGAATGAAACTTATATGGATAACGTTTATGCCGTTGGTGATGCTTGGCTTGGCTTGCCAAAATACTCCTGAAGAGCACGCCAATAGTGAGACCCTGAATAATCTCGTGCTTACCGATCCGGCGTCTCCCAATCAGCCCAGCCACCCGCTTGTATGCGTCGAAGGAGGCGACTGGCCCGATGGCGCCGAACTGGTGCTGCGAGAAAAAGATGACGACAGCAAGTGGATTCACGCAGTGTTCCCAAAAGGCGTGAAGGCGCCTGATAAGGTGAGCGGCATGGTGACGCTTAAGGGGTATTTTCAGGGCATCCGGAAAAATGACAAATTCGTATACAAAAAACCGGGGGAAGATTACCGCTATTTTGTTGTGACATCCTGGACCGAGCAAGAATGAAACTCGAACAGCAAGACGCCCGGAAAACCAGGGCTTACGCATCTAAATTTAGATTTTAAAATTCGCCTGTATTTATCGAGTGATTCTGATTTTCGAGATAATAATGTCGTTAAGCCGTACAGCCTGAAGGGCTGAGATTCGA
>JABGPF010000123.1 GCA_018645065.1 Phycisphaerales bacterium | reverse complement strand
TCGCTATTGTGCGCAAGACGCGCACTAAAACCGCTTGCGGTGTCGCGCGCCGTTCGCTTTTGACGTTGACGTTGACGTTGACGTTAACTTGAACATTGGAAATTTCTTGTTGTTCGGTTGGATATTGATCCGTCCCCCCACTAATCCATCATGAACTCCAAAAAAACGAAACCGCAAGCGGTGAACAAACTCCGCTTGCGGTTTCGCATAGGTTTACAAAGTTAAATTACTACTTCCAGAGTTCCACGCCGTAGTCTTCCCATCCGTTGCGGACCGGTTCTTTTACGAACTCGTTTAGTTCCTTGCGGTTGGTTACTTTGCAGTTCTTGGCGTCCCACTCGATCTTCCCACCGAAACGCTCAGCCATTACGCCCAACAGGCATGTCTCGGTCAGACGAGCGGAGTATTCGAAGCTCGAGCCAGGCTTGGGACCGCCCTTGATCGCGTCGACCCATTCGCGGTGCGGGCTTCCGCCCTTGACGCGGGGGTACTTCTCGGGGACCTTGCCGGCCTTCTTGAGCGCCTTGTACTCCAGCATGGCGGTTTTGTCGGAGATTCGCGGGTGGTTGGATCGTTCGTCCAGGTATGCGTTGTTCTTGCTACCGAAGAAGAACGTGCCCTTATCCCACTTACCACCGTATGACCAGTCCTTGGGCTTCTTGATCGGGGTTCCGCCGTTCTGGATCCCATCGTACCAGTACATGGTGCAGGGCTTCTTGTCGCCGCGCTTGGCGAACTCCCATTTGACTACGCAACTGCTGGGGATAATGCCCTTGATGTTTTCTTTGCATTCGATCCGTTCGCAACTCACCGCGTCGTACAGGTCCAGAACCCAGACCGGGCCATCACCGATATGGCAGAACCAGTCGCCCAGCATGCCCGTACCGTAATCCCAGAAAGCACGCCACTTCAGCGGATGATATTCCTTGTTGTAAGGAGCCTTGGGCGCCGGTCCGATCCACAGGTCCCAGTTGATACCAGCCGGAGCCTTCTGCGGAGGATACGGCAGTGATTTCGGAGCGGCTGCGAAGTAGTGCGACCCGAGCTTGGGACCGGGGAAACCGCAATGAACTTCAGTCACATCGCCGAGAAGTCCGTGCTGATAAAGCTCAGCCATATCGCGGATACCGTTGTAGGTGTGGCCTTGATTGGCCATATTGGTTACGAGCTTGGGATACTTCTTGGCGGCCTTGAGCAGCGTGCGGGCCTGCCAGAGGTCGTGGGTCAGCGGCTTCTGTGTGCAGACATGGTATCCGCGGCGCATCGCTTCGATGGTGGCGCCGAAGTGGGTGTGATCGGGGGCGTTAACGCACACGCCGTCGATCTCTTTGCCCATTTTGTCGTACATTTTGCGGTAGTCGGTAAACTTTTTGCCTCCACCGCGTTTGAGTCTGCCTTCGTCAATGTCGCAAGCGGCGACAATGTTCTCGCCTCTAACACCGCCGTAGGCCATACCGGCGATTCCACCGTTACCGACCATCGCGATGTTAACCTTATCGCTGGGCGCCGGACCGGGCTTGCCAATACTGAACCGGGGCGCAACAAAAGCACTGGCGCCAACACCAGCAGCCGCAGCCGACGTCTTAATAAAATCACGTCTTTTCATCATGTACTCCTCTGAAGAATGCTTGAAAATGCTATTAGGGAGGGACACGTCAATTCGACAACCACAATACCGCACAACCAGTTTCTTGTCAATCCCCGCAACGACGGGAAATTCCCAGGGCGTACGTATCTAAATTATGTCAAGGAATTGCAACACGCTTAACTGACAAATCACCATTCAAGTGAACGGCAACATGAACGGTCCGATGTGTTCTGTAGAAAAAGCTACACATCCCTTGTCGCTGTAGCAGGCGCCCGGATTCTTGCTAAATCGCAAGCTGTCTGGCTGGCGCCTAGAATGGTGCAGCGGGATTGGTGTGCTGGTCCCGAAGACCTGAGCGAAAGTGTGAGAATTATGAGATCGTTTCCTACAAGCGGATCGAACAGTTTGTTGATATTGGCGGTGCTGGCGGTGGCCTGGACCTGCTCGGATCGGGCGTGCCCAGCCGCGGAGAAAACCGCCCACACGCGGAAGCCTTTGCCCTCGGCTGCGGAAATCGCAAAGCTGCCTGCCGACGGGGGAAAAGAGTTCAACAGGCTCATTCACGAAAAGAGCCCCTACCTGCTCCAACATGCCCGCAACCCGGTAAACTGGTATCCCTGGGGCCCCGAAGCCCTGGCACGGGCCAAGAAAGAAGGCAAGCCGATCTTCATGTCGGTCGGGTACTCCACCTGCCACTGGTGCCATGTGATGGAACGCGAATCGTTCGAGACCGAAGCGGTCGCGGCGATACTCAACGAGTTTTACATAGCGATCAAGGTCGACCGCGAAGAACGTCCCGACCTGGACCAGATATACATGACGGCCACCCAAATGCTCTCCGGTCATGGCGGTTGGCCTAACTCGCTGTGGCTGACGCCTGCGGGCAAGCCGTGGTACGCGGGGACCTACTTCCCGCCGAACGACAAGTTCGGTCGGCCCGGATTCAAGAAAATACTCAACCAACTGGCCCGCGCGTGGACCGCCCAGAACGCCGAAATCCTGAAGCGGTCAGACGAAATCGCAGCGCGAATAAAGCGCTATACGTCGGGCAAAACACGCGGCGTCGCATCGGGCGAGCTCTCGTACAAACTGCTGGAAAACGCGACAAAAATCATGAGCATGACCATCGACCCCAAGATGGGCGGGTTCGGGCGAGCTCCGAAATTCCCGCCGCACAGCAGCCTGCAACTGCTGCTGGGCGAATACGCCCGAACGAGAAATGATCGCCTGATGAAGATGTCCGACATCACGCTGGGGGCAATGGCTGACGGTGGAATACACGATCACATCGGCGGCGGATTCCATCGTTACGCGACCGACCCGATCTGGCTGCTGCCGCACTTCGAGAAGATGCTCTACGACAACGCGCAACTCGCGCGGGCCTACGCCGAGGCATACGGCCTGACAGGCAAGGAGCGGTACAAGCGTGTGGCGATGGGCATCTATAAATGGGTGCTGCGAGAAATGACCGACCGGGGCGGCGGGTTCTACTCGGCGCTCGACGCCGACAGCGCCGGAGAGGAAGGGCTCTTCTACGTCTGGACGCGCAAGGAAGTAGTCGCGATACTCGGTGAAAAAGAGGGCTCAGAATTCTGCAAGGCCTACGGATTCGCCGACGGCGGGAACTTCGTCGAGGAGTCGACCGGGAAGAAAACCGGAGCCAACATCCCCCACGTACCCATAGGCGCCAAAGGCGACGACAAGCGTTTTGCCACCGCTCGCGACAAGCTGCTCGCGCGGCGGGTCAAGCGGATCTGGCCTTACAAGGACGACAAGATTTTGACTAGCTGGAACGGTTTGATGATCGAATCGCTGGCCTGCGGCGGGCGGATTTTCAAGGACCCGAAACTAACTGCCGCCGCGGAGAAGGCCGCAGGTTTCGTCCTGAAAAACATGCGTAAAAACGGGCGTTTGCTGCGAACTTACCGCAATGGCTCAGCCAAGCTAAACGCGTATCTGGACGACTACGCTTTCCTGGGAATCGCCCTGGTCGAACTGCACCGCACAACGGGCGACAAGAAATGGCTCACCGAAGCGGCGTCGCTGGCCGACACAATGCTCAAGCATTACGCCGACCCCCAAGCCGGCGGATTCTTCTTCACATCGTCCGACCACGAGGAGCTGTTGAGTCGCACCAAGGACCCGTTCGATCGGGCGGTCCCCTCGGGCAATGCAGTTGCGGTGCGGCTGCTTGTTGAACTGGGCGACCTTACCGGTCAGGCGAAATATCGCGACGCGGCGGGCAAGTCGCTCAAGGCGTTTTTACCGTTCATGGAGCGGTCGCCCCGCGGGCTGGAGACGATGCTGCACGCAGCCGGTCGCCACCTCGAGACCGCCCCGCCGGAGCCCGAAATAACGACCAGGCCGGCGGCGGACGCGGTCGCCAAAAACGGCCCGGTGAAGATCGAAGCGTTCGCAAAAACACGCACCGCATCGCCCGGGGAGAGCATTGATCTGGTGATCCTGATAACGATAGACAAGGGATGGCACGTGAACTCAAATAAACCGCTGGCCAAGGGGCTGATCGCCACGGCGCTAAAGATGCAAGGCGGTAAAACGCTTAAACTAACCGGCGTGGGCTGGCCCAAAGCCAAAGAGGCTAAGTTCGGTTTCGCAGACCAACCGCTGTCGGTTTACGAAGGTGTGGTGCGGGTTGCGGCGAATATAAAAATCGCCGCCGACCACCCTCTTGGCCCGGTAAAAGCAGTGCTAACGCTCACCGCCCAGCCGTGCAGCAACACCGCATGCCTGGCGCCGGTGGAACACAAACTCCCGCTGGCGATCAACATTGTCAAAACGGAGTAGTCGCCTGCTATGCCTTCTTTTTAGCTTTCTTTTTAGCTCTTTGACCGCCTCCGCCCAGTGCTGCCGGTCGCGCGTCTTTGTACTTATCCAAAGCTTTCTGGAGCATGTCGTAGACCTTGCGGGCGTCGCCTGAAAGCGAGTCGATCTTCAGCGGTTTCTTCTCCAGCACATCCTTGCTGATATCGAAAAATCCGCCTTTGCGGTACAATTTGTATCGCTGGTTGCGGGCCCATTCCTTGGTTCCAGCACTAGCGCCCTGGCGGGAGTACCAGCAGTATATCCATTCGCGCGGGTTGCCCTTTTGGCCTTTGAGTTGGGGCAGCACGCTGCGTCCGTCGATGTTCAACTCGGCGGGGACCGCCACTCCGGCAGCTTCGCAGAGCGTGGGTGTGAAGTCGCTGAAGTCGACCAGATCGTCGCAGACCTTGCCCTTTGGGAACACTCCCGGCCAGCTTGCGATGAACGGGGCCCGTGTTCCGCCATCAGTCATTGAGCCCTTCCTGCCGACAACTTTCCGCCCGTCCATCATCGAGACAACCGGTTTATCGGTCCCGTTATCACCGACGAACAGCACCATAGTATTATCCCGCAGGCCCAGATCGTCGAGTTTCTTCAGGAGCTTTCCGATGATCTTGTCCATGTAAGTGACCATGTCGCCGAAGTATTTGGCGTCGCCTTTGTAGGTCTTGGAGCCCTTGGACTTCGAGTCCCAGTCGGCAGAATCGGGGGTGGGCTCAAACGGGCAGTGGGTCAGGATCATCGGGTAGTAAACCACGAACGGTTTGGCCTTGTTGCGTTCCATGAAATCGCAGGCGAAGTCGCTGACAACGTCCGGCCCGTACTTGTCTTTGAAGTCGGCCGGTTTACCGTTGATCTCCAGCCCGGGGTTCGGGTAGCGGCTCGTGCGTCGCATATGATGCCACAGACACGACTCGTCGAATCCGAAATGCTGCGCCGAATCGACTTGGGCGCCCAGCTGCCATTTGCCGACGATGCACGTGGCGTACCCGCTCTTTTTCAGGATGTGTGCGAAGGTCGTCTGCTTCCTGTCGAGCACGCCGAACCTAACGTAGTTCCGCACGTTGTAAATACCGGTCATTATCTTCACGCGCGACGGTGTGCAGAGCGGTTGCGAGTGGCAGTTCTCGAAGCGAACGCCGGTTTCAGCCATCTTGTCGAGCACGGGCGTTTTGTAGGACGTCCCGCCATTGGCGCCGATGCACTCGTAGCCCAAATCGTCGGCCATGATCAGAATCATGTTCGGCTTGGCGGGCGTTTTCGCCTTGGCGGCGCTGGTCGTAAGGGGCAGTCCTGCCGCAACGCCGAACGCGGCTGCTGACTTCAGAAAGTTGCGTCGATTCAGTTGATGTTTGATCATTTCTTTTTCGCTCCAACGCAGATCAAGTGGTTTACCGTGCGAATGTACATGCATCCGTTTGCTATCGCCGGGGTTGCCTGGGTGGCTTCGGGCAGCTTGCTGGTCGCCAGCAGTTTGTATTTACCGCCCGCCTGCACTGTGGATATGTCGCCTTTGTTGCTGATCACATATATCCGATCGCCGATAGACACCAGCGAAGGATAATGCACGCCGCTGAACTTCTCACGCCAGATTATCTTTTTCGTCCCGGGTTCGATACAGGTCAGCGTACCGTTATCGTTCAGCACGAACAGGTACCCGCCAGCCAGAATCGGCGTGGGAACGTATGGAACTTCCTTGTCGAGCCTGAAGGCCATTGAAGCGCGTTTACCGCCGCGAGGCAGGCGAATAACTGCCGACTCTCGCCCACTGCCCTTGGCGGCCGAGACATACACCAACCCGCCTGCGACTACAGGCGACGCCACCACTTTCAGCGTAAAGTTGCACTGCACCGACCAGTTGATTTTCCCGCTGGCCGGATCGACGCTGGTCACGCCCTCTGCGCAACTGGCGAAAATCGCCTGCGCCTTGCCGCCCTCGGGGCGATAGATCGTCGGGGTCATGTACGATGTCGGACCGCTCTTGCGACCGATCTTCCATATCGTTCGCCCGGTCTTTGCGTCGAGCCCGTGCAGGGTGCTGGTTTGTCCGGCGTGATCGTTGGGTACGAGCACCACGCCGTCGATAACCGCAGGCGAGGCCCCGGCGCCATGCTTGGCGCTGAAGTCGCCCAACTCGCGACGCCAGGCTTCCTTACCGGAATGGTCGATCGCCACAGCGAAATACTTCCCGCCCGAGGCCCATGTAACGTATACCCGTTCGGCGTCGGTCGCCGGGGTGCAGGCGGCGAAACTGTTCAAACCGTTCTGCCTGTAAGTGGTGAGTTTATCGACCCAGGTCCAGAGCACCTTCCCACCGTCAGCCGACAGGCAGACAAGCTGGCGATTGGCCTGAACCGGCGCCGAACTGCGTCCCCGACGCGGACGGGCGATCTTGCCCGGGCCCTCGCAGATCAGAAAAACCTTCTTGCCCCATAGCACAGGCGAGGAATGCCCCGGCCCGGGCAGTTTAACTTTCCAGGCGTAGGACGACTCGTCGATCTTGGCTGGTACGGAGTCGGCCTGCCCGATCCCCTTGCCGTCGGCCCCACGGAAGCGGGCCCATTCCTGCGCGTCGGCAGAGGCGCATAATCCAGCGGTCAGCACCAAACCAATAAACGTTCGCTTCAAATTACTCATCGCAATATTGCTCCTTAAGCTGCAAGGTGCAGTATCGCTTCATTTGGCGGGAGTGTCAACGACTTGCGTAATCAGATACCGCCGCCGTGATCGTGAAGCCCGCATTCCTTCTTGCTCTGCTCCCAGGGGAACTTGCCCATACGCGGGTCGAACCCCTCGCGAACGGGGATGTGGCACATGGTGCATCCGATAACGTTATACTTCTCGCCGTACGGTGAAACGTAGTCGTACAGTTTATTGTACGGGACGTTGTTCTCTGCGATGTAGCGGTCGACATCATCGCCCGACCAGTCCAGCAGCGGGTTGAGTTTCAAAATGGGCCTGTCTTTTTGGACGTGCGTCCATCCGGCTTTTGATGCGTCTTTGCGGCGGTGTTCTGATTGATCGGCCCGCAGGCCTGATATCCAGACGTCCAGCGTGGACAGTGCGTTCTGCAGCGGCCCGGCTTTGCGGACCTGGCAGCACGTTGGGCGCGCGAGGAAATGCGCGTACTGCCCCACCGACTTGTTCAGTGATTCGATCGCTTCGGGCGACGGGCTGAATCGCTCGACCGTCATCCCGTAGCGATCCTGTATCTCTTCGAGCAGTTCGTAGGTTTCGTCGTGGTTCAGCAACGTGTCGATAAAGAACACTCGCAGCGGCAGAGCGAGTTTGTGGACCATGTCGATCATGACCGTACCGGTTTTCTGGAGGCTCGTGCCAATGGCTGCACGATCTCCGTAGGTCTCGGCCGCGTGGCGGAGAAGCTCCTGAGGCCCCATTGCATTCAAGGCGCTGATGTCTACGTCGGTTTCGAGCATCTTAATATCCATTCAGCGATCAAGCGTCGCTGTAGCAGTCTTCTGTCAGTGACTCTTCGCTAAAGTCACCGTATTTTTCGACGATGGCCTTCAGCTGTTCGCCGTCGATTTCGCCAGCCATCGCTTCGGCGAGCATGTCAGGCACCCGAGCGGCAGGCACGCAGCCGATAACCTCGCCCAGGCGAGCGGAGCCTTCATACATTCGCCCGCCGACAAGCACATTGTAACTCGGTACAGGCCGGTCGGCGATGCGTTTAATCCGCCCTTGCAGCCCCAGTTCCGCGATACTGTGATGCCCGCACGAATTCGGGCAACCGCTGATCCGTATGACCGTCGAACGGGCCTGATCGGGAAGATCGAGCCCGCTGAATTTTTCGTTAATCACGCCGGCCAGGCCGCGTGAATCACACAATCCCAACCGACAAGTCGAGGCTCCTGTGCAGGCGACAACCTTCGCGCCGGCGCCGCTGACGTCAATGCTGAGGCCCTGCAAATCTTCAATCGCCTGGGCAATGTCGTCATGGGCGATACCGGCAATTAAGAGGTCCTGCTGCTGGGTCGTCCGGACGAGCCCCTGGCCGTACCGCTCAGCAACGCGAGCAACATACGCCAAATCGTCGGACGGTATATCGCCATTGGCGATCCGCAACCGCACCGTCACGCGCCCGGGAGTTTTGTCTGGCGAGACGCATTCAAACCCGCTAATGTCCCGCTCGGGCGCCGGTGTTGATGCATATCGCGATTCGATATCGCGGATCTCCGGGGCCTCTTGCGACAGTCCGCCTGCGTCCACTTCAGCCCGTTCGGCGCGGTAGAGTTTGATGAATTCATCAACCCCGACCCTGCCCAACACATGACGCAATCGAGCCTTGTTTCGATTCTCACGATCGCCATGCTTGCTGAAAAGCTGCTTGGCCGCCTGGGCTACTTTGAAGATATCGACGCCCGGTATGAACTCCTCGATCTTCACGCCAACCGACGGCTTGGACCCCAGCCCACCGCCGCAGTAAACCGCAAAACCGTCTGCGCCGTCTTGCTGGTGGGCGAAGAATCCCAGATCGGCGATTGAAGCGAACGCACAATCTTCGGAGCACCCGGAGAATACGAGTTTGAACTTTCGCGGCAGGGTGAACGAGCTTTCCGAGGCCAGCAGATACTCAGCGGCAGCTATCGCATACGGGGCTACGTCGAACAATTCGCTCGGGCAAACGCCCGCCCGCGAACAGGCGGTGACATTGCGAACCGTGTTGCCCCCGCCGCCTCGCGACGCCAGGCCGACGGCCAGCAAACCCTCCAATACATCTGAAGTATCTTCGATTGATATCCCATGAATCTGAATATCCTGTCGTGTGGTGACGTGGAGAATTCCATTTCCATATTGCCTGCCCAACTCGGCGATTCGCGTCAACTGCGGACCTGTCGCCAACGCCGCTCCTATACGCACACGGACCATAAACTTACCACCCTCTCGCTGCTCGTAGATGCCCATACCCGCACGATACGCCCGAGCCTTATCCGGCTCGACGTCACCGGCCAGGAACGCGGCGACCTGCTGGCGATACGCTGCGGTCTCTTCCCGAATCATTGGGCAAATATGTAAAATCGGTTCTTTATCTGAACTCATACTCATTTTTAAAACTCTCTCACATCAAATACAGTACGTATTGGCCTGGGCTTCGGCGCCGAGACGTTCCTTATCGACCAGGTCCTGGAACGTCGTGTTATCGTACACCGACGCCACCGCATCACGAGCACGGGACCACATATCCATAAACGCACAATTACCGTAAAGCCTGCACGTGACCTCCGAGGGGACATCGCCAGCGACGCACTTCACCGGAGCTACCGGCCCGTCAACAAAACGAATTATCACACCAATAGTCAACGCTTCAGGGCGCACCTTAAGCACGTACCCCCCGCCCCGACCGCGACGAGAATCAATGAAACCGCCCTGGCGAAGCTCCGAGAGAATCAGCTCCAGAAACTTCGGAGGGATCGCCTGGATCTTCGCAATATCCGTCATCGCCGTCGGCCTGTTCGTATCGCGCCTAGCCAGCTCAAACAGAGCCCGCAACGCATATTGACACTTCTGTGATACGCTCATTTTTTATATTTCCTATTAAACCTATTGACTTCGTATGATTTTAGGCCTAAAATTCAACCTAGTCAAGTAATTCTCGAATATTGGGCATATAATTTCATGAATCACGAACATGCAAGTTGTCGTAACTTGCTACAAGAACACCGATTGCAGTTCTAACAAGAGAATATTTGCCCGCTAGGAGCTTGTTATGGCGAAAATTTATAACAATATCACTGAGACCGTCGGTGGCACGCCGCTGGTCCGAATCAATCGAATAATTGATTCCGGAGCGACGGTTCTGGCGAAGCTGGAATGTTTCAATCCGCTGGCTTCGGTGAAGGACCGCATTGGCGTTGCGATGATTAACGCTGGCGAGCGTGAGGGCAAAATAGCGCCCGGCGCCACCATTATCGAACCGACAAGCGGGAACACCGGGATCGCCCTGGCGTTTGTTTGTGCAGCCCGCGGTTACAAGTGCATCCTGACCATGCCCGAATCGATGAGTCTGGAACGCAGGAAAGTTCTCAAGGGGCTCGGCGCCGAGTTGGTGCTCACCCCGGCGGCTGAGGGAATGTGCGGAGCGATCAACCGCGCGGAGGAACTGCTCGGCGATTATCCGGGCAGCTTCATGCCCCAACAGTTTAAGAACCCCGCCAACCCGGAGATCCATCGCACGACGACGGCTGAGGAAATCTGGACGGACTCAGGCGGGCAAATCGATATTATCATCGCCGGCGTCGGAACAGGCGGAACCATTACCGGGCTGGCGACGGGCCTGAAAGCCCACAAGCCCGATTTGCAGGCGATCGCCGTCGAGCCGATCCAGAGCCCGGTGCTGACCCAGCAGAAAAATGGCGAACCCCAAGCCCCAGGCCCCCACCTGATACAAGGAATCGGAGCCGGGTTCACGCCCGATGTCCTGAACATGGACCTGATCGACGAAGTGTTCACAGTAGACCAGCAGGACGCCATCGACTGCGCCAGACAAGCCGCCGTCAAGGAAGGACTATTCGTCGGAATCTCATCGGGCGCCGCGTTAAGCGCCGCTACCGAGATCGCCGCACGCCCCGAAAACGCATCGAAGACAATTGTGGTGGTGCTGCCCGACTTTGGCGAGCGTTACCTTACATCCCCCCTCTTCGACCACATTGCCGATTAAAACAATATTCAAACCGCCCAACCAAGGAAACATACAATGAGCGACACCCCACAATACAGCATTGGCACCCAGGCCCTCCACGCCGGACAAGAGCCCGACCCGACAACAAACGCCCGGGCAGTACCTATCTACGCCACCAGCAGCTACGTGTTCAACGACACCGATCACGCTGCCGACCTGTTCGCGTTGAAGGAGTTCGGCAACATCTATTCCAGGCTCATGAACCCCACGTGCGATGTGCTGGAAAAGCGTCTTGCGGCGCTTGACGGCGGAGCGGCCGGTCTGGCGTTTGCGAGCGGCCAGGCCGCGATAACCGCCGCAGTCCTCACAATCACGCACGCCGGGCAGAACCTTATCGCCTCGACGAGCCTGTACGGCGGGACCTGGACACTGTTCACCCAGACGCTCAAGAATCTCGGTATCGAAGCAAGGTTCTTCGACCCGGACCACCCCGAGCAGATCGCAGAACTAGCCGACGAGAACACACGCTGCGTTTACATGGAATCGATGGGCAACCCGAAGAACGACGTGCCCGACTTCCGCGCAGTGGCCGACGCGGCCCACGCGATTGGCGTTCCGCTTATATGCGACAACACCGTCACCACGCCGATCCTGCTGCGACCGATCGAGCATGGCGTAGACATTGTGGTTTACTCGTGCACGAAGTTCCTCGGCGGGCACGGCCTGCATGTTGGCGGAGCTATCGTTGACGGCGGAACGTTCCCCTGGGCCGATAACCCCGAGCGTTGGCCTGAGTTCTGTGCGCCGTCTGATTCGTATCACGGCGTGGTGTTTGAAGAGGCCCTCCGCCCGATGGGCAACATCGCCTATATCATTCACATCCGCACGCACCACCTGCGCGACACTGGCGGGTGCATGAGCCCGTTCGCGGCGTTCCTGTTCCTCCAGGGCATCGAAACGCTGCACCTTCGCATGGCCCGCCACTGCGAAAACGCCCAGGCTGTGGCGGAGTTCCTTGACGCCCACCCCGCGGTTGAGTGGGTGAACTACCCCGGCCTGCCGGGCCATCGACATCATGAAGCCGCCAAGAAATACCTCGGCGGCAAGGGCGGCGCGATCATTGGCTTCGGGATCAAGGGCGGTCAGGAAGCGGGCATTAAGCTCATCAATAACGTCCAGCTCCTGAGTCACCTCGCCAACATCGGCGACGCGAAGTCACTGATAATCCACCCAGCCTCGACAACGCACCAGCAACTGACAACCGAAGAACAAGGCGCCACCGGCGTAACCCCGGAATACGTCCGCCTCAGCATAGGAATCGAAGACGTATCCGACATAAAAGCCGACCTAGACCAAGCCCTGAAAGCCTCACAAGAATAACCCCCAGACGATACGCAGTGCACAAAAAGCCCACAGACAGCAATCGCTATCTGTGGGCTTTGTTTATCGTATTTACACCGTTATTTATCTACGCTTCTGCTATCTCACGCAACGAATTATTGACCACCGATGACACAGCCCAATATCCATCATCCAAAGCTGACATTGTGCCTGATCAGTTATGCTGAGGAGCGGCATGCAGTTCGATACCGAGTGCCCGGACAACCTTAAGGATTGTATCGAATCCCGGGGTGCGATCGCCCGACAGAGCCTTATACAGGCTTTCACGCGACAAGCCAGCGTCGCGTGCCACCTGTGACATCCCCTTGGCTCGAGCAATATCACCGAGTGCTTTGGCGATAAGTGACGCATCACCGTGTGACTCTTCAAGGCAGGCCTCAAGATACGCGGCCATCTCTTCGGGTGTCCGAAGATGTTCAGCCACATCGTACCGAGTAGTTTTAGTTATTGCCTTGCTCATCGCTGTTCTCCTACAGGTTGCGTGCGAGACGTAACGCGGTTTTAATGTTCCGGCTTTGGGTTTTCTTGTCGCCACCGGCCAGTAATATCACCACTGAGCGTCCTTGCTTTTTGAAGTAGACCCGATATCCGGGACCATAGTCAATCCGCAACTCCGATACACCTTCTCCCACTGGCTTGGCATCTCCCACATGCCCTATTGCAAGGCGTTCGATCCTCACCTGAATGCGGGCACGTGCGCGCAGATCACGCAGAGAGTCAATCCACTTGGAAAAGGTTGCCGTTTTGCGGATTTCAACCATGGCCAATAGTGTAGCCCAATGGCTACACTATTGCAAGACCTTAATTGAACACCATCCTCAAATATTAGGGTATCACTTTCTACGCTTCTACTATCTCACCCGGCGGCGTGCTAACCGCGGAGCGTCGCGGGCAGGACCCATCCGAACTTCTCGTAGCATGCTCGCGCTTCGTCGGTTACCAGGAACGCCATGAACTGCTCGGGGCGTTCGGTTTCTTTGCAGAACTTCAACATCCCGACGCCAGTTCCGCGGTAGATTCGCTGGGCGACCGGCAGGCGGATTACTTCCAGACGCTCATCAAGACGCCCGAACGTAGTCCAGCCAATGCCCGCATCAACTATGCCTTCAGCGATGGCTTCGACTATCGCAATGCAGCCGCTGGCGTAGAACGTGATATTCTCGCGCACCTCACCGGTCAGACCAACCTGCCCGGTAACATCCTCCCACAAGCCCTTGAGGCAATCGATTACCGATATCCCCACGCGCACGCCGTCTCGCGACAGGTCGGCGAGTGATGTAATATTGGCTGGGTTGCCCTTGGGCACTACAATCGCCGACTCGCGGTAGGCGATCAGGCGACGGGCGCCCTTCTTGATAATCCGCCGAACCTCTCCGTCGTCCAGCAGGTATTCGGCGCCGCCGATCGCCAGGTCGTGAATACCGTATTCGTCTATCTCGACCAGGAAGTCATGCGTCCCGGCTTCGGCGTCGGCCTCTTCGGCGTTCTGTGTGGCGCAGTGACGTGCACACACGCTAATCTCCACTTCTATGCCGGTTTTTGCGGTGAACAGAGCGGCGGCTTCTTCAAGCGGAGCGGCGCACGCCCTGGCCGAAAATATCTTTACTGAGTTGTCAGCCATCGGATGATCCTTTCACTTTCAATACGTCTGCAGGGTTATTATTCAATTTGTCGGGCTGCGAAGGCCCGGGTTTGTTGGGCATCATGAGCATGCGAACAGCCACGACGACCAGAAATACAGCAAACGCCTTCCTGAGCCAATGGCCCGGGACGCGCTGGACAATCATTGTGCCAATCAACACGCCTGCCAGGGCGCCAACCACGATAAGCCCGACCATCGCGAGGTTGATATCGATCTCCGGATTCCGCCAGTAGCGAACAGCGCCCAGCAGCGCCATCGGAGCCATAACCGCCAGCGCCGTACCCTGTGCCGATTTCTGCGGTAACAGGAACACCGACGCCAAAAGCGGGACGAATACTACCCCGCTGCCAACGCCCAGGGCGCCGCTGAGCACGCCGCCGAGCAGACCGAGAATCACAAACATCCACCATGGATTTGATAGTTGCTCAAACATATTATTTGGTCCTTTTTTCATGGTTTCATACTTCCGAATTGGCCTCGTGCCCCACCGGTCTGACGGACCGATGCAGGCAGTAGTGCAAAACCGTACCGCCAACCAGAGCAATGAAAAAGCCCAGATACACGCCCGCCCCAATCAGGCCGACCAGAACCACAATAAAATAATCCTTCTGATCGACAGCAACATCGGCCGACAGTCGCATAAGCCCGACCCCCTCGAACACCAGCAGCACCGCCAGCAGCGAGACCGGGAAGATCGCGATAAACCCATAAAAACTACCACCCAACAAGCCGCCGAGTATCACAAAAAACAGCCCGTAAATAAGCACCGACCCACCGGTCCGCCCGCCGAACATGTAATGACCGACAAGACCGCCGGAACCGTGACAAACCGGTATCCCGCCGAAAAGCGGAGAGAGCAAATTGGCGATCCCGTAAGTGATTCCAAGCTTCTTCGGGCTTACCTTGCGGCCGGGGAATAGATCACCACTCGTTTGGCTGGTCGCCAGAACAGCGTTGCCCAGCGACAGGGGCAATTGCGTGACCACCAACTGCAGCACCGCGATATTCAGCAGGAGGCCGAAGTTGGGCGTCATGAAACTCGGCAGTCCGGGCGACAGATGAGGCCCGTTGACAAACTCAAGCCCCACCCCTCCCCCGCGAGTTTCGATTATCGACGCCACCTGGCCTGGATTAACCAGCATCATGAACACCACATACCCCACCCCAAGCGAAAGAACCGCGATAGCAGCGGGCAGCTTCTTGTTCTTGCGAAGCACAAGCACCAGCCCGCAACCAATCGCCGCCAACACGTAACCGGTAACCCCGCCGGTAGTCAGATACTTCTGCATCGCCGCCATCGCCAGCTTAATCCCCAATCCAAACTGCAATCCGCGAATGACGACTTTCGGAACCGCCCGCCCGATAAGGCATATCCCGCCGCTAAGGCTGAGCAACAGCATCACAGCACCGGCAAGCAGAGCGGCGGTTGCGAGGGTCTCAGCGTTAATTGCGTCTTTGGCGCCCATCGAAGCGATTGCAAAAGTCGCCATCGCCTTCATAGGCTGGACGGGGATCGGCAGGCGGTATGCCAGCGCCGAGAAAATCTGACACACCCCAAACAACATCAACACGCTGCGAGCATCGAGCCCGCAGGCGGGAATCAGCAGCAATATCAGCGGAATGTCTGTGCCAACATCTCCGAACGCGCCGGCAAATTCGTTGCGATCGAAGCGCAAAGGCAATCTATCTTTAACCATTGATCATTTCTTCATTAAACCTGATCTTCCACCAGGGGCGCCCCCCCCTTTCTCCATCATAGGCCATTCTAATGAAAACTTCGCGGCCAATCCACAGTAATCCGATCGGGTATTCAATTCAACGGGGCAATATCGCAGGGCAAACGCATTCTAACACCAAACGGTAAACGGCTTTTTGCCACAGAGGGCACAGAGAACGGCAACGGCGGGAAAGATGTTTACGGCAACGGAAAGGCTACCGGCCAACGGC
>JABGPF010000122.1 GCA_018645065.1 Phycisphaerales bacterium | reverse complement strand
GGTCGTACTTACTTTTCATGGAGTTCCAGACATGGAGCACCACCGATGGGTGAACACCACCCCGGCCGAATTCGAAAAAGCCATGAAGTACTTGAAAGACAACGAGTATAAGGTCATCGCGATGCGTGATCTGGCGGCGTACGTAGATGTGAAGAAAGCGATCAAGAAGAAAAACAAAGCACAATCAAGCTCTCTCCATGCTGCAGAAAAGGGGAAACATCTACCCAAGCACGAAGTGTGACTACTTGAGCTCTTTAAACTACTTCAGAGAGTTTTTACCAATTGTCCGTGCGGAACGGCGATGCCGCCCGGTTCGCACAACCGGCGGTAAGACCACGCAGATTATCATTCTCGGGCGGGCCTGCTCCTGTAGGCTCGCCCGTTTTTCACTATAGTAAATCACTGATTCACCATATTTCCGCAGCCCAAATAACCGAGATTGGTACGCATTCACCAGAGTATTGTGTTTGTCTGCTGAGTACTCAGGGCTCGATATCTGGACCGACAATGTCGATCACTTGTCTCCTATTTGAAACCTTCAGAGTATGGTGAACTGGGTATTCTCGAACGACCGTTTGAGAATAGTTATCGAACGGCTCAGGTAGTCTATTTCTGGAGCATATAAGAATTCCAGTCGAGGCCAGCGTTCGGGAATATGGCTCAGTGCATTCTTTAGAGTTTTCAATGCATTTACCTAAGAATGCCTTCGATATTCAAAAAGTGTCTACGCCTTAGACAAAACTGTCGAAAAATGTGTCTACCTATTTGGCCCTTATTATTACGTGAAAAAGGGGCCATAATTGGCAAATGTGTCTACCAAAATCGCTGAAAAGTGTCCACTCTTAGGATTTGGGCGCAAAGTCAAGGACTTAGGCTTTTGCCTAAGTCCTTGGTGGTAAATCAATGAGCCATACTGGACTTGAACCAGTGACCTCCTGCTGCGCTGGAAATCCGGGCGTTGTGCGGACATAAAACTTGCTGGTCCGCCACGTCGGTCAAGTTATTAGTGCGGTAGTGCCTCGTTAAATGCACTGTTATTTGCCTTACGGATCCTTTTGTGGTGTCCTTGTCCTTTGTGGGGACTGGCGGCTTCGTGTTGGTATGCTTCCAGGTGTTTGCTCCCGTCCAGGATGTAATTCCATGGCGGGAGTGTCCATAGCGTTCCGAGTACCATGAATGCGGCCAGAATCAAGCTGGCGAGCAGTTCCCATTTGCGGCGTATTCCTCGAATGGTTTTTGAGCGAATGTAGCTCCAGAGTGTTCGCATATTCAAGTAGAGATGGAACAGTCCGGCAAGCAGGAATACTGTGCTGCTGGTCATGTGCTGAGCCACCCACCCGTCTTTTCCGAGTCCCCAAAATTGCCACCCGGTCATTCTGGCAAGCCCGCCTGGAGGTGCCAGGTAGAGCACCACGCCAGAGGCAATCATCACACAGCAGCTCAGGGTCAGTGTGAAACTGATGAAAGCCTGCCAGTGGAGTTTTTTGGGTTTTGTTTTGGCGGATTCATTCACGAGGGTATTGTCCTGTACTAGGGAGCCTCGTCGCCTTGGGCGGCGCAGGCCAGAGTGTATCCGAACTCGCGTAGCTGATCGCGACTCCTTTTGGAAGCTACGGGTCCTTTGAATAAACTCAAGGGCACGCCGGCCCGGATCACCACGCCTTGCTGTGGTGTCCGGGCTCCAGCGGCCTGTAGATGTCTTTCGATTGCATTTACTGTTTTCTGTCCGCCATAGGCGCAGTTTACAGATAGTGCTCCGGCGATTTTGCCTGTCAGTGTGTCAGATTTTAGTTTTTTCAGGAGCATGAGTACCGGTCCTGATATGCCCGCACGGATCGATATCGATCCGGCGTGACACGGACTTGCTACTACGATGATGTCATGTTCTTCGACGTCCCATTGGGTGAGCGTGCTTGCCGGTTGGATGCTCACTTCTGTCTTGTGTGCCCTGAGGCCTTCTGCGACATCGGCGGCGGCTTGTTGTGTATGGCCGGTTTTTGAGTGATATATTATTAGTGCTTTCATGTTTCTCATGGCGTGTGTGTAGCTGATTCTGTGAGTGTGAGATTGCCTGACTTGAATTGTTCGATGGCTTCTGCGACGGTTCCTGTTGCGCCGGTGAATATGTCGATTCCACCGGCCTGGAGTGTGGCGAATGCTTTTGGTCCGACTTGTCCTGTGATAACGGTTTCTGCGCCCAGCTCGATTATTTTTTTACCGGCCTGGATGCCCGCTCCGTGTGCGGCGTTCAGATTCATTGTGTTGTCGGTCGCGTGGGTTTCTTCGGTTTCGGTATCGACTACGAAGAAATACGTCGCCCGTCCGAACCTCGGGTCGATCGGTGAATGCAGTTCCACGCCCTTTGCTGTTACTGCCAATTTCATATCTGATCCTTCCTGATACATTGTTCGGAAAAATAGATGCAAGGGACATGCCAAGTCAGCGGGCGATCTTGCAGGCTGGTATGTAACGTGTGTTCTGCTAAGGTGATATGAATATTGCTGTACTGTATTTATTTTAAGATGTTGCTGGCGGGCTTGATGTAATGTTGCATTGTGCACGTTATCGGCGTCGTCGCCCGTCGGTCTCGGGGATTTCGATATCCAGGGCCTTTATCTTGCGGTATAGCGTGCTGGTGTCGATGCCTAGATCTTCCGACGCCCGTTTGCGATTGCCTCCGTGTCGGCGTAGTGCTTCGTTTATGAGGTGTTTTTCCATCGTCAGGATGCTCATTGGTCCTGATTCGGTGCTTCCGCCGGTAGTGGTTGGCCTTAGTTCGGGCGGAAGGTGGTGGAGTTGGATCAGTCCGCCGCGACAGAGGACGAAGGCTTGTTCTATTATATTTTCGAGTTCACGCACGTTCCCCGGGTAGTCGTGGTCCATGAGACGGGCGAGGACCTCGTCGGTGACCCCGGCGATATCTTTGCCCTGTAGTCTGTTGAACTTCGCCATCAGGTGATCCACAAGTAATGGGATGTCTTCGCGCCGTTGTTTTAGTCCGGGTAGATTCAGGCGGATGACCATGATGCGGTAGTATAGATCTTCTCGGAACTCGCCCTTGCGAACCAGTTCGACTAGATCCTTGTTAGTGGCCGCTACTATGCGCACGTCGACTGGGACCGGTTTGACTGACCCCAGTGGTTCGACGATTCGCTCTTGCAGCACACGGAGCAGTCGCACCTGCATTGCCTGGGAGATGTCTCCAATTTCATCGAGGAAGATCGTCCCGCCGTCTGCTTGGGCGAATCGGCCTGGTTTATCGCGTTTGGCGTCGGTGAAGGCTCCCGCTTTGTGTCCGAACAACTCGCTTTCCAGCAGCGTGTCAGGCAGGGCTCCGCAATTGACTGCGACCATGGGCTTGTTCTTGCGAGGCGATAAATTGTGAATGGCGCGGGCGAACAGCTCCTTTCCTGTCCCGCTGGGGCCTTGTATCAGCACGGTGCTGCTGGACTCGGCGATCTGCGGAAGTATTTCAAACAGTTGCATCATAGCCGGACTTCGCCCAACTATGTCTTCAAACGTGTATTGTTTAGTCAACTCCTTCTGCAACTGTTCGATCTGGCTGAGGTCCTGGAACGTTTCGACTCCGCCGATAACCTGCCCGTTTGCATCCTTCAACTCCGCTGTTGAAATTCGAATCGGAACGCGACCGCCGCTATTGGTGATTATGTGGGCGGTCGCATTGACCAGTGGGCTGCCTGTACTCAACGTTTGTTTCAACACGCAGGAGTTCTCACAGATACTGGCTCGGAAGACCTCGCAGCAAGGCTCGCCTATCGCTTCGGAGCGGCTTACACCGGTGATGCGTTCTGCGGCGAGATTAAAAGAGGTGATCCGCCAATCGAGATCGATGGTGAACACGCCTTCGTTTATAGAATCTAAAATGGCGTCCTGACGTTTTGCAAAAGTATCTTTCAGCATGATGAACTCCATGTTGCTAATCATGATAAGCATGACTACTAGTAATGCAAAATGCAATGATTTTTATCGCCTGCGAATGCAGCATGCAATATTAAGGGTGTCGCGATTGTTCCTGGCGTAGGTCCGAAGGTAGCCTGTTCAACCGTATTAATCGCCAATTTCATATCTGCATGTTGCTTTGGCACGCGGATTGATCTTAGTCCTGGTGATGAAGGTTGCAATTACATGTTGGCATGATCGTGTTTCTCCGGTTCTTGACGTCGCAAGCAAGGCTCTGCTCGTAACGCTGGCGCCGGGGCTGGAGGCCATAAGACAGGAGGTTTCGCTGGATGGGTCTACGGCGTTGCATCGTGCCCAGTATGTGTTGCATCTGGGCGTTGATACCGTGATTTGCGGCGCGGTATCCAGGCCGTTGGAATTAGCATTGCATTCGCTGGGTATCGAAGTGATTGCCAACGTCTGCGGCCAGGTCGACAGGGTGTTGACCGCATTCATTACCGGACAATTGCACGAAGACGCATACCTGATGCCGGGTTGCTGCGGGCTTCGTAGACGAATGTGCGGTGGTTCTTGTGAATCGCCGGGGCGTCGGAGTCGTCAACAGAAAGGCAGTGAGAGAGATGTCTGAGGATAATAAGACGGTCAATTTGCCTCGAAGATATGGGAAGCCAAGCAAAGCAACGTTGTCGGGTGGTATTTTGGGACTGGAGACATACGGTCGTTGCGTGTGTCTGATCTGCGGTTATGAGACTGACCACGCCGTTGGGTGCCCATGTAATCAGCAGAAATGTCCACAATGCGGATCGCGAATGAATAGAGCATGACTCATGAGATAAGGAGAACTAACATGCCAGGTAGAGATAAAACAGGACCCGCCGGCGAAGGTCCGATGACAGGACGATCGGTCGGACCGTGCGCCGATAATGTTGACTCGCCACAGATGGGTGTTGGCAGGGGGCTTGGTTGCCGCGGCGCCGGTCGCCGCATGGGCCGACGAGGGAGACATCGTTTCGGCGTCGGGCGGTTAGGTGTCCGGCAGGCAAATCGTCCAGAAAGTCAACCGGACGCATGAATATAGCAATAGCAAGCGGAAAGGGCGGTACGGGCAAGACAACCGTGGCGACGAATCTGGCGTATGTCGGATCGATCAACGGCCGAAATGTTGCGTACGTAGACTGCGATGTGGAAGAGCCCAACGGGCATATATTCCTAAAACCGGAATGGGACTCCGATACGCCCGTGGGAATCCTGGTCCCCAAGGTGGATGAGTCCAAATGCATTCAGTGCGGTGATTGCGGAGAGATATGCCAGTACAGTGCGATTGTTTCCGCCGGTCAGGCGGTGCTTGTCTTTGATGAGCTTTGTCATGGTTGCGGTGGATGTTCATTGGTCTGCCCATCGGGCGCGATTAGCGAGGTCTTGCATGAGACTGGAAAGGTGCAGGTAGGTTCGGCGGGGTTGGTGGCATTTGCGCACGGGCTGCTCAATGTCGGGCAAGCGATGAGTCCGCCGATTATCAAGGCGGTCAAGGCGGCGGTTCCAGCAGTTGACATGGTGATCATCGACTCACCTCCAGGGACGTCCTGTCCGGTGGTTGAGAGTGTGCGAGATTGTGATTTTCTGTTACTGGTGACCGAGCCGACTCCGTTTGGGCTAAACGATCTGAAACTTGCCGTAGCGATGGCCCGCGAAATGAAATTGCCCTTTGGTGTCCTGATTAATCGTGTTGATCTGGGTGACCGGGAGACGCATCTGTACTGCGGGAAGAACGATATAGAGATTCTTTTCGAGATCCCGAACGATCGGCGGGTCGCAGAAACATACTCACGCGGTGAATTGGCCGGTGAAGTCCTACCCGACTATCGCCTGATATTTGAGACTCTTCTTGGAAAGATCGAATATATAGTAGAGGGTTGATATGAAAGAGATGGTTGTCATTAGCGGGAAGGGCGGAACGGGCAAGACATCACTTGTAGCCTCGCTTGCCGTCCTGGCGGGAAATGCAGTTCTTGCAGATTGCGACGTCGATGCCGCCGACTTGCACCTTGTTCTTGAACCGAGCATAGTGCGGGACGAGGAGTTCTACGGCGGGTCTCGCGCAAGGATCAACTCGACCATATGCACAGCCTGCGGGAAATGTGTGGAACTTTGTCGTTTCGACGCCATAGGTGTGGATGCTCCGATCGACGGGAATTCAGCCAAAACATACCGAGTCGATCCGATAGCTTGCGAAGGCTGTGGAGTGTGCCAATGGTTTTGTAGCTACACCGCCGTTGAATTTGAGCCGGTCGTCAGCGGCCGATGGTTTGTATCCGATACTCGTTGCGGACCGCTGGTTCACGCGCGGCTCGGAGCCGCAGAGGCCAATTCCGGAAAACTCGTCAGTCTGGTTCGCGACGAGGCCAGGAAAATCGCCAAAGCCCAGGGGCACGATCTGGTGCTTATTGACGGTTCGCCCGGAATTGGTTGCCCGGTGATCGCCTCCATCGGCGGCGCCGATATGGTCTTGGTGGTGACCGAGCCCACGTTGAGCGGTCTGCATGATCTACAGCGCGTGGCGGACTTAACGAGACATTTTGGCGTAGAGACGCTTCTTTGCATTAACAAGTGGGACCTGAACGAGGACATCGCCTCTTACATCGAGACCCAAGCAGTCGAACGAAGAATTAAACCAGTAGGCAGGGTGCGTTACGCCCCTGCAGTTACCGAAGCCCAGGTCAAGGGGCTGTCGGTCGTGGAGTACGCCCAAAACGGTGTCGCAGATGATATAAAAAATCTCTGGGGCAATGTTCGGGCATTGTTGAATACTGCTAGTGAAGAATAAGGAAAAATAGAGCAATGACTGTAGGAAATGGTTGTTCACATGGAATGGCGCCCGATGAACTCGATAGCCAGGAAATCAGTGAACCTAAAGAGAATGAAGGTTATAATATGAAGATTGCTATCCCATTGGCTGACGGACGGTTATGTATGCACTTTGGACATTGCCAGCAGTTCGCGCTCATCGAGACTGCCGAGGACAACAGTATCGTCAGTAAGACGCTTCTTACCCCGCCTCCGCACGAACCGGGTGTCTTGCCCGCTTGGTTGCATGAACAGGGGGCGGCTGTGATTATCGCTGGCGGTATGGGCTCGCGAGCCCAGCAACTGTTCGCGCAAAATCAGATCACGGTTGTAGTCGGAGCCCCGGCCGAGCAACCTGAGCAACTTGTCGCGTCGTACCTGAACGATACGCTACAGACTGGAGTGAATACCTGTGATCACTGACGCTTCTGCAATAGACTCCCAGATTCACAAGAACTGCGTGGTGTGCGGTTCGTCAAATGATCGCGGTTTGCACGTGGAATTCATACCGCTGGCCGATGGCGGCGTGCAGGCTTTTTTTCAGTGTGGCAAGGCATACGAGGGATACGCTGGTAAAATACATGGCGGGGTGATCTCGGCGTTGCTTGACGGAGCCATGACCCACTGCATTTTCCAGCAGGGAGATGCAGGCGTTACTGGTGAACTTAAGGTGCGGTATCGACATCCCGTTGAAGTCGGACAGACGGCGATTGTACGCGGATGGATAAAGCGGGACGCCACGCCGTTGTATATTACTGAGGCGGAATTGATTCAAGATGGCCAGGTGAAGGCGACAGCGACCGCTAAGTTCATGGCCCAGCCACAACTGATCGAGAGAGGATAACCCGAGATGAATGACGTTGTGCGTATAACTGTGTTGGTCGAAAACACCGCTGGCGACCGCGGCTTGCTTGGTGAGCACGGTCTAGGATTTTGGGTGGAAATCGGATCTAAGCGGGTGCTTTTCGATACTGGTCAGGGGATAAGCCTTGAACATAACGCTTGGGCGATGGATATTCCTCTTGGTTCGACTGACGCAATTGTACTTAGTCATGGTCACTACGATCACGCCTCCGGGCTCGCCAAGGCGTTAACTATTGCTCCGCATGCTGAAATCTTCGCTCATCCAGCAGCGTTCGATGAGAAATACGCACGCAGAAATGATGGTTCGCCCCGTTATCTTGGTGCCTTGCCTGTGCACGAACATGCTATTTGGAAGCAAGCGGAATCGATGACGTCGACGAATCAGGCAACTGAGATTTGCGATGGAATGTTCGTGACAGGCGAAATCCCTCGTATAACTGATTTTGAAGACACCGGCGGATCTTTCTTCCTGGATGAGCAACTCATCGAGCCCGATCTCTTGATCGACGACCAGGCCGCCTTTATCGAAACGTCAGTCGGAACGGTTGTGATCCTGGGCTGTGCTCATGCCGGAGTGATAAATACGCTGAGATACATTCATACACTAACAAACCATCGTCCGATTCATACAGTAATTGGCGGTATGCATTTGCGAAATGCGAGTTCCGAGCGATTGGATAAAACGGTCCTGGAACTGCGTTGCTTTGATGTGCGGCGTCTGATACTGGGGCACTGCACGGGGCCTGTTGCGCTAGAACGGTTGAAAAAAGAATTTCCCGATAGATGTTCAAATTGTCATGTTGGCGCCACAGTGACGTTTGGTAGATAATAAACACAAGTGAAAGGAATTATAATATGAGTACTTCACGACGCGACTTTATGGTCGCCAGCGCCGCACTTGCGACTTGCGGAACCATGGCGACATTGACCGGTTCGGCCCGAGGCGATGACAAGTTCAGCTACAACGCCGATACTGTCTATAAAATCTCGCCAATCGGAAAGGTTCGCAACAAGAAGGGCAAACCCGTCCAACTTGAGATTTACGAAAAATACTTGCCAGGCCTGCATCGGTTGGACGACTGCTCGCATGTGACTGTCCTCTGGTGGTTTCACAAGAACGATACTCCTGAAAAGCGGAGGATTCTGAAGGTTCACCCGCGCGGAAACAAGAAGAACCCGCTGACCGGCGTGTTTGCAACGCACTCGCCGGTGCGACCGAACCTGATCGCCATAACCACCTGCAAGATTATCTCGGTCAAGGGCTGCATAGTTACGATTGAAGGCATTGACGCTTTTGACGATACTCCGATTATCGACCTGAAATCGGCGGGGACGAGAAAAACAAAACTCGTTGGTAAGCCAGGCGGGAAGTAGCAATAGTGTTGCACAATGCAAATATACATATGGGGACGTGTGGCATAACGCAATTCTTGTGTGTTTGCGGCCAATTCAGTTATGGGTGCTAAGGGTCTGTAAATAGATGACTTGTGTCTGAAGAATCTACGTCTCAATCTGCTTGGCACAGCGATTGCTTAATAGTGTCAGTAGGCATGCGTCCTATTGTATTGGACGTAGGCTGTGCAATATCCGGTAGATCATTGAAAGGCCGTGCAAGCAGATGCAAACGACATTGGACTGTATGCCGTGTTTTGTTCGTCAAGCGCTGGGCGCGGCACGCATGGTGACTGACGACCTCGATTCTACGGGGCGGATGTTGCGTGAGGTCTTGTGGGAAATGAGCCAGATGTCCACCGACCAGTCACCGGTGGTGATGGCCCAGCGTATCCATCGGCTCGTGCGGAGATTGGCTGGCGACGTTGACCCGTATCGTGAAATAAAAACTAACTGCAATCGGATGGCCATGGAATTCTATCCGGAACTCGCGGCGATGTTGGCTGATTCAATAATACCGCTGGAAGTAGCGATTCGATTAGCAATTGCGGGCAATGCAATTGATTTGGGGGTCCATCAGGATGTTGATAAGAAACACATTTCAGATGCGATCAGGAACTCGTTGAAATCACCATTAGAGGGCGACGTCACAGGTTTTATCGATACCCTTTCGCGAGCTGAGTCGATTCTCTATCTTGCCGACAATGCAGGTGAGATAGTTTTCGATCGCCTGCTTATAGAGCAGATCGGACCTGAGCGTATCACTCTCGCTGTGCGAGGAGTTCCGGTCCTGAACGATGCAACGCTTGCCGACGCTGAATCGCTGGGGCTTACTGATCTGGTGGAGGTCATAGACAACGGATCTGATGCGCCCGGAACGCTTCTTTACGATTGCAGCGACGAGTTCCTCCGGCGTTTCGAGCAGGCCGACATGGTTATAGCAAAGGGGCAGGGCAACTACGAATCGCTCAACGACACAGAGCGTGAGGTGTATCTTCTGCTGCAGGCTAAGTGCCCGGTGATAGCGGCCAGGTTGGGGCTTTCCGTATCGAGCCTGGTGATAACGCGTGGCGGTTACGGGGCGGGGGATGAAACAAAACAAATCCAACAGGATCTTCACCAGGCGTTGGGCTCGGTCGTGCCGCCGCCTGAGGAGGTCCGATCTGCGTGATTACTTAATTGAAAGGAAGAAACAATGGATCGTTCAAGACGTGACGTATTGAAAATGACGGCAGCGGCGGCAGCGGCGGTACCGGCGGCGTTGCTTATCGGGTGCGGAAAAACAGAAGAGGCCGCCGCGGCGACCGGGAAGTGCTTGATCTGCTTCAAGTGCGGGCAGGTGAAGGGTTCGGAACTGTGCTGCAAGGAAGGGGCTGAAAAATGCTCCAAATGCGGCCTGCATAAAGGCTCGCCCGGATGCTGTCGCCTCAAGGGCGCCAAAGCCGATGTCTGTCTTTGCACCTACTGCGGTGAAATCAAAGGTTCAGACAAGTGCTGCAAACCCGACGCGATGAAGTGTGATAAATGCGGACTGAACAAGATGTCCCCGGGATGCTGTCGGATCAAAAAGGAAGACAAACCGGCGATGTAGTTGGTTGTCATTTTAATATTCACCAAAAGGAATATAATAATGAAGAATTCAAGACGTGAGTTTCTTGCCAGCGGCGCCACCGCCGCTGCGGTTGGAATAGTGGCGGTGTCGCTTGGCGGATCGGCCAGTCAGGCCCTCGGCGCAGCGACAGGCAAAAAGCCTGGTACATGTGTTCTGTGCTGTAAGTGCGGGCAGGTGAAGGGCTCGGATCTGTGCTGCAAGAAAGGCGCAAAGAAATGCTCCAAATGCGGTTTGCACAAGGGTTCGCCCGGTTGCTGCAGGCTTGACGGAGCCAAGAAGCCTGTCTGCCTCTGCACCTATTGCGGTGAGATCAAGGGTTCTGCAAAGTGTTGCAAGGACGGCATCGCCTGCTGCTCCAAATGCGGACTGCACAAAGGCTCCCCCGGATGCTGCAGGATCACCAAGGAAGAAAACCCCTGCGCCGCTATGGCGATGATCGGAGCCTGCGGACTGGCGTGCAAAGCCTGCCCGGTAATGAAAGCCGGTAAGTGCAAAGGCTGTGCATCAGGCAAAGAAGCTTCCGCCGCTATGGTCGAAAAGAAAGGCTGCAAAGTCCTGAAATGCGCCGCTGGCAAGAAGATCGATTACTGCGGCGACTGCAAGATGTTCACCAAGTGCAAGAAGATCATCGGCAAACCATACGCCCAGATATTCGTGGACATGCAAGCCAAAAAGCTGTAATTCAACCTGACTCTGTGAGGCAGGGGTCGGCCCTCATGCGTGCGGGTCGACAAGGTTGCAGGGCTCGGGCATGAAGGCCCGGGTCCTGCGATCGGCGGGGGCATACCAAAAGCGACGCTTGACGCTGGCGTCCGCACGCCGTGCAACCAGCAACATCAGTTGATTCTGAAAGGATACTGCCGTGAATAGACCAGTGAAAGTATTGTTGGCGTTTGGGAGTGTTGTTGCGATCATCGTCTCATGCATTAGTGTATTTCCGGTCACTGCGGCGCCGGCGAGTACGTCCGGACCGGTCTACTTGTCTCCGATAGCCATACTCGCCGACAAGGCTGGCAAGACGCTATATATCGCCCAGGCGACCGCAAACAGGATCGATCTCATGGATGTGGCTTCGGAGAAGGTGGCAAAAAGCATAGATATCGGCCAACCGGTAAGCGGTGCGGTCTTGTCAAGCGACGAGACAAAACTCTACGTAACCACCGCCACAGCCCAGGGGAGCCTTTGCGTGATCGACCTGAAAACAGCAAAGGTCAGCGCGAGGATACCCGTTGGGCATACGCCGATGTCGCCTGTTTTGAGCCCCGATGGTAAGAAGGCGTACTTATGCAATCGTTTCGGTCGCCATAGCAGTCTCAAGTCGATCGGGACAATAAGCGTCGTCGATCTCGTCACCGGTAAAGAAATCAAGACGATTGACGTGCCTCGCGAACCGACCGCTTGCGATATTTCCAATGATGGTTCGACTCTATTTGTCGCCAATCACCTCCCAGCCACTGCGTCCGATAAGGATTACGCTGCAGCGGAAATTACGATTCTCGACGTGGCAGGCAAGAAACCTCCCCTCCAGATAAAGCTGCCCAACGGAGCAATGGCCTTGCGTGGGTTGAAGATATCTCCCGATGGGAAGATGGTGGTGGTCACGCACATGCTTGCCCGATTCCACCTTCCGACGACCCAACTTGAACGCGGTTGGATGAATACCAACGCGATTACTCTGATAGATGTCGCCAAGAAAACTGCGATCAACACCATCCTGTTGGATGATGTTGATCACGGGGCGGCGAATCCCTGGGCGATCGGCTGGTCCGCTGGCTGCGAAACGCTTTGCATAAGTCACGCCGGAACACACGAGATCAGTGTCATCGACATGCCCGCATTACGCGCCAAGCTCGACAAAGCCGTCGCCGACAAGAAAGACCAGGAGGTGCAAAACGACCTTTCGTTCCTCGTGGGAGTGCGAAGACGCCTGAAACTCGCCGGCAACGGGCCTCGATGCATGGTAATAATCGGCTCCAAGGCTTATGTCGGGGAATACTTCACCGACAGCATCAGTGTTATGGACATAGCTCCTGACTCACGCCCCGTTGCAAAGGCGATCCCGCTCGGGACAAAACAGAAAGTGACAACCGTTCGCAAAGGAGAGATGTTCTTTAACGATGCGGCGCTTTGCTTCCAGATGTGGCAATGTTGTGCGACCTGCCATCCCGACGCCAGGAGCGACGGGCTGAACTGGGATTTGATGAACGACGGAATGGGAAACCCCAAGTCCAGCAAATCGATGTTGCTGGCCCATAAGACTCCACCGTCGATGATAACCGGAATCCGTGCCAAAGCCGAAGTCGCCGTTCGCGCAGGGATTCGTTTCATCCAGTTTGCCGTACGTCCGGAGGAAGATGCATGCGCCATCGACGAATACTTGAAGGCGCTGGAGATAATACCAAGCCCGTTCCTGGTTAACGGTCAATTAAGCGAGTCAGCGAAACGAGGTAAGGTGATCTTCGACGGTAAGGCCGGATGCGCCGATTGCCACAGCGGTAAATTGCTTACAGACGGGCAAAAGTATGATGTGGGTACAGGCAGGGAAAGCGAAGCTAAGAAGGAGTTCGACACGCCGACGCTGATTGAAGTCTGGCGGACCGCACCGTATCTATACGATGGACGAGCGGTGACGATTCTCGAATTGCTGAAGCCCAAATACAATCCTAAAGACATGCACGGGTCGACAACGAAACTCACCGAAAAAGAGCGAATTGATCTGGCTGAATACGTTCTGTCGCAGTAATTATTGAAAAAAGGAAAACCAATGGCCTCCACCATCAATCGGGAAACTACGCCTGGGGTATATACTGTTAGTTTGAAATCCTCCAATATCGAGGAGCTTTTTATCACTGCCGACCTGCAAGGAAGAGACATCGCCGAGGTCACGCGGAATGCGATGGACGTCGTTAACAGCAGGAATGCAACCGTTGTTACGCAGATTGTTTTTGCGCCGATGGGGGAGGGCAATGCTTCAGTGGCCGCCATGAAGGAGGCTCTCGAAGATTGCGATTGGCCTTTGACGTGGGTTGACAGCGGACATCGAAAGGGGTCGGAGCTTGGTGGAATGCATATCCATGCTGTCAGTGGAGTAGAAGTTCAACGACTTACGATGGAAGGCCGGACCGTTGGAAGCGTGTTTCAGGATGACTCGGCCAGATTCTGCTGCCTTGGTGATCTCTGGTCGGGCGACCAGGCTGCTGATCGAACCGAGCAGGCCAAGCAGACCTTCGACATGATGGAGTCTGCGATGGAACTGGCGAAGATGGACTTCTCAAATGTGGCCAGGACATGGTTGTACCTCGACGAACTGCTCCAATGGTACGATCCGTTCAATAGTATTCGAGATGGCTTCTTCCGCAAGCGAGGCGTGTTTGACGACTTGGTTCCCGCGTCGACAGGCATAAGCGGCGCTAACCCGGCTGGAGCGGCGATGATCGCTACAGCGATGGGTGTCCAACCACTCAATGGTTCGGTGCGGGCTGAAGCCCTTCCCAGCCCTCTACAATGTCCGGCGTTGGAATACGGCAGCTCGTTCAGCCGCGCGGTTGAACTTCGACAACCACACCACAGCCGTATTACCGTCTCGGGCACCGCGAGTATTGAACCGGGCGGAGACACCGTCTATCTGGACGATGCCCCAAAGCAGATCGACCTGACAATGCGAGTTGTCGAGGCAATTCTCGCCCAGCGAGACATGAACTGGTCCAACGTGACACGCGCGATCGGATATTTCAAGGACGCCCGATATTATCAGGATTACGTGAAGTATTGTGACGATAATGGCATACCGAATATGCCCATCATCATCACAGAAAACGATGTCTGCCGCCACGATCTCCTCTTCGAGATAGAACTCGATGCTATTGTTTAAGGACGCCGACGTTGGCGACAACCGACGATGGCGGACACTTGGGCTTCGAGATCTTGGCTGGACACCAGAGTGTCTGAGTTTATCGTGTAGTTCCTGCAAAGGCGTTTGTCCTCAGGGATTGCTGCTGCGATAATAGAAAGGTACGCCGACCGTTTGCGGTCGAGCCTGGCCGATTGCAGGAGTTGCGTTCCTGCCGCGCCCCAAGAGATGATAGGGAAGGAGAAAGGAATAGCATTGTGTGTTGTGAAGAGAAAGCCCCGTGCCAGAAGCCGGGAAATCTGATAGACAAACCCAAGAACTGCTCACCGGCCCAGATCGCCAAATGCCACGGTTCTGACAGCGAACACCCGTGCGAAAGCCCGCCGAGAGATATGTCCAAGGCGATGAACGCATGATCGTGTTGTACATTGTTACGGCGTTGGCGTTGGCAGCATCTCTCATTGCCGATCGCAGGAAGACCGCTTCGGCGCTTCAACTGGCCGCCAAGCGTCTGGCAAAGATACTTCCAGCCTTCCTGACCATGATCGTGCTGTTCTCCGTGGCGATCACGCTGCTGCCGGACACTGTTCTCATGCGCCTTATGGGCAAGGACAGCGGCTGGCGTGGCGTGGCGGGAGCCTCGTGTCTGGGTTCGGCGGCGCTGATGCCTGGCTTCATTGCCTTTCCGCTGTGCGGGGCGCTGCTGGGGCGCGGCGTGCCGTACACGGTGCTTGCGGCATTCTCGACGACGCTCATGTCCGTAGGCGTGTTGACCTACCCGTTGGAGCGGCAGTATTTCGGTGTGAAGGTTACGCTCGTTCGCAACGCCATCAGTTTCCTGATCGCTCTGATTGTTGCTGTGGTGATCGGGCTGGTCTTTGGGGAGATCCGACTGTGAGGCTCAAGGGCAGACAGCTTGTCCATGTGGCGATTGTCTGTGGTTTTGCGGTTTTTGTGTGCGTATCTTTTATCTCCGAGATACCTCTTGGCCGGGCCATTGGCTACACGTTCGCTACGACACTGCTGCAGATGATCAAGCTGCTTCCGTGTGCGTTCGTGCTGATCGCTCTGTTCGACGTGTGGGTCAAACACCAGACGGTCGAGCGTCATTTTGGCAGCGGCTCGGGCATTCGGGGATATCTCTGGGGCATGCTGTTGGGAGGCATGACGATCGGGGGATTGTACTTGTCCTTCCCCGTGGCCTACTCGCTGTTCAGGAAGGGCGCGAAGCTGAGCGTTGTTTTCGCCTACGTAGGCTTTGCCGGTGTCTGCCGCATTCCGATGACGATGTTCGAACTGTCGTTCATGGGGCCGACCTTCACCGCTGTGCGACTGGGCGTGTCGATACCCCTGATCATCGTTTCTTCTATCGTGATGGGCAGAATCCTCGAACGGTACAATTACGAGGTTAGAGAGTGACCGCGAAAACGAATTGATAGCCCCTGTTTTCGACGCATTTACCTAATAATGCCTTCGATATTCTAAAAGTGTCTACCTTTGGGATTTGGGCGCAAAGTTAAGGACTTAGGTTTTTGCCTAAGTCCTTGGTGCTAAATCAATGAGCCGTACTGGACTTGAACCAGTGACCTCCTGCGTGCCGAGCAGGAGTAAAACGTT
>JABGPF010000121.1:11872-16110 GCA_018645065.1 Phycisphaerales bacterium | reverse complement strand
CTCGCAGTCCCGCCATCCGTGCGCTGGTAAGAGCCATCACCTGCCAGCCCACAACCGACGTGTCGCTGTCTTGTGAATCGTACCTGTAGCGCCACCCGCCCTCTCGGTTCTGCGCTCCGATAATAAAGTTCACCGCGCGTCTCAACGGTTCGAGCAGCGCCGGGTCCCTCGTCATACCATAGGCCTCAGCCAGCGCCATCGTCGCGATACCCTGGTCGTACATGCCCTGGCTGGCTCCGCCTGTCAGGTCGCCCTTTTCGTCGACCCGGCTGGCGAGCCATTTAACGGCTTTGCTCATTGGGACCTGGTATGGCCCTTCCTCTGTGTGCCTGGCTCCCCACCCGAAGTAGCAGAGCATCGCGAACCCGGTGGCTGCGTTGTTGTGCCCTTTGGCTCCGTTGTATTTTGCAGAGTCCCAGCTACCGTCGGCTTCCTGATGTTTGGTGAACCAGTCCAGGGACAGGCGGATAGCTTTTTCAGTTTTATCGTTTCCGCCAAGCCGTTTCAAAACGCGATTGCGCTTCAGCGGATTCCTCAGCGGGTAGTTAGTCTTTCTGTCGACCGGCGCGGCGAGGTCCACCGCGTCGGCGATATTCAGCAGCGGGCTCTTTTGCGAGATAAACTCGCCCGGTCCGACCATTGGCGGAGCCCCGTCGCTGGCGGGTCCTGTCTCTGCGTAGACAGGCACGACATTTGATTCGCTATCGCCGGTGCTCTTCTGGAAGGCTGCTTTGGCTGGCGAGGACGGTTGTCCCAGCGGTTGTCCGACCACATCGCTCATCACCGGTGCTCCGCTTGCCAGCGTAACAGATCCTTCGGGGCTCGGGACGCCGCTCTTGGCCTGCTTGGCCCCTTCGGGACGCTGCTCGATACCGGGGTTGTCCACGCCGATTGCAGGCATGGGCATACTGGCCAGGCTCGGTTTGGATACATCGCTGTGATCGCCCTTGAGCGCATCGACTTTGGCGTCTACGGCTTTAAACGACGTATCGGCGACTTCAGCAGTTGGCTGGCCGGCAGGAGCGGTGGACTTGACGACCGCCTCGCCCCCGGTGGACGATGTCATCGCAGGCGTGCCGGAAGCCATCGCAAACTGACCCTTAACGTCGGGCCCGGAGGTCTTTGCGGTGCGCGACGCGGGGCTGGGCGCGGCATCGAGTTTAACATCGGCGTCCAGCTTGACCGAATCGAGCATGGAAACGTCCGGTGCGGGCACGTCGCTGTGATCGCCTTTGACCGCGTCGATTTGCGCGTCAACCACCTTCAACGCCGGATCGTCGACTTCCACGGACGTTGCGCCGGCCGGAGCGGCGGACTTGGCGACCGCTTCGTCTGCGGTGGCCGTCATTGCAGGGGCTCCTGAAGCCATCGCGAACTGCCCTTCAGCAGCGGGTGCTGAGGTCTTTGCGGTCCGCGCCGAGGGATCGGGGGCGTGCTCAAGCTCCACATCCGTATCAATACTCACCGATTCAAACATCGCAACGTCCGGTTTGGGCACGTCGCTGGAGTCGTTTGGTTGAGGGTCGATTTTAACGTCAGTGGTTTTCATAGCCGTTTCAACAGGCTCTACGGGCTCAGCACTAACCGGATCGGTGGGCTTGGGAAGCGCCTCGTCGGAAGACTCCGTCATCGTCGGAGCCTCACTGGTCACCTCGACAAATTTCGCCTGGGCTTCGTGGGTCTCGGTCTTCTCAACCGGTTTGGGAGCCTCTTCAAGCTGCACGTCAACGGTAAGGCTGATCGGATCCAGCATCGTGACGTCAGGATTCTCGTGGGCCTGGGTCTCGCGGGTCGGAGACTCCTTTGTCTGGATCGGGAGCGGAGTCTCAGTGAGCTCAAACTTCGAGGGGACCCGGGCGCTTAATGCGGTTTCCTGTTGAATAATCTTCGGGAAATCAGTCGGGTCGCGACGAGCTTCAATTCGCACCGGTTCGGGCGTAACGTTAAGTTCGGTGACTTTTTCGCGAATGTCCAGCGAGAGTTTTTCGCTGGCCAAGGCGTCGGCGTCGATCGCGATTTCCATCGGATCACCAGCCGACTCCACAATCGCCGCAGTTATCATCCACAAACTCAGCATCACCAGCACTATCGCGTGCAGTGCAGCCGAGCCCATAATACATCGCATCAACAGGCCCACCATCTGTCTGTTCTCGGCCTGGAGCCACCATAGCAACATTCCGATCAGCGTGACGATGCCCGCAAAGAGCCCGATTATCCACCACTTTATGTTGTCCAGGAACGCGAGGTTCTTCTGCACTTTCGACAGCGGCGTCAGCGTGGTGCGGTAGAGGAACCACCCGCTGCGGCCGTGAAGATCGCGATCTGAACTGAAGATCATTTCGAACCCGTTGTCGCAGAGCACAGGCGCCGATTCGCTGGCGAATGTGTTGACCGGGTCTCCGACCTGTTCGGGCGGTTGGAATGTCCCATCGACTATCATGCTGCGGTAGATATCGTCGGCGCCCGAGCCGTCGACTCGGTCGGAAGCGAAATATACGTAAGAGTATTGGCCCTGGGCGGCGAATGTAAGGGAATGCTCGTCGCCCGGTGAGCCCAGCATCTTGATATGCCTGCCCTGCAGCGGGACACTCAGGAACACCGACGGCGTGGTGCGCATCGCCTTGGGCTTCCAGACGGTCTTGAGGTCCTTATCGATCGTCCGGACGAGCACCGTGGTGGTGGCGCCGTCGATCTTGTACATCGGAAGGTAACGGTAGTAAACCTCCAACGACAGCGCGCCCATCGCGGTGGAGACAAGCTTACCAGCCTCCTTCCACGAACCGGGATTCCACGTGCCGGCGGAGGGGCCTTTCTTGACCTGGCGATCGACGAGCAACTGACGCACGCGAAGGTTCCACGTTTTCCACATCGGCGACTGATGCTGATAAAGCGACAGGAAACCGTAGTACCAGTAGTACATGTTCGTCTTGCTGTCTGACGTGGGCAGTGAGCCCTGGCTCTTCCGCCTTCCAGACTTAATGCCCGTAACAAGATACGACGCCGACTCGATCTGGCGCGGATCAGAAGGCTTGGCTCCCAGCAGTTGCTGGACGAACATTCCCTCAGCCACCATAGCGTCCTTGGGGCTCGGACCGGTGTACCCGTACAGGCCCTTATGTTCGCCACCGCCAGCTATATCAAGCCACAACTGGGCCCTGTCGAACGTCTTCTCGGGTATATCGATACCGGCCACCGAGGCGCAATGCAACGCCATCATCTGCCATCCGAAAACCGACGTGTCGCCGTCTCGGGATTTAGTAGTGTACCGCCATCCGCCGTGCTTGCGGTTCTGCGAATCGACGATAACCTTCACCGACGCCTTCAGCGGAGCCAGCAACTGGCGGTCCCTGGTTATCGAGTACGCCTCAGCCAGTGCGATAGTGGCCATCCCGTGGTCGTACATGCCCTGGGATGCGTGTCTGGAGTAATCGCCTCGGTATTTTTTGCCCTGCAGGACAAGCCACCCGAGCGCCTTTTTCAGCGTGGCTTGGTATGGTCCGGGTTCATCGTGCCTGGCTCCCCATCCGTAGAACGCAAGTATCGCCATCGACGTTCCGCCAACATCATGCGAAGAACCGCCCCCGTGCTTTTTCATCGACCAGTGCCCGTCGCGTTCCTGGTTGCGTTTCATCCATTCCAGCGCCTGCTGGACCGCCCGCTCGGTCTGGGCTGTTCCGCCCAGTGATTCGATAATACTTTGACGATACTTCCTGTCGCGCAGCGGGTTGGCGTGCCTGGACAGCGACATGTTGTCGATAATGAAAAACTCGTAGTCGCTTGGCTCCCTCCCGTCGAATATCGCCTGCCAGAAGCGTCTCCGTTCACCTGGGGACGTTTCAAAAGTGGGCCTGTCCGACGAGATAAAAAGCTTGTCTCGCGCAGGGTTCATGACCGGGCTGCGTTCGTTGAACTCGCTGTTAACTCGCGGCCCGAGGCTCAGCGGCGTGCCCCATCCGCCATCGGTTTTCGGCGACGACCAGATATCGTACCCGCCGTTACCGTCAGGACGGTCCGAGGCGAACAGCAGAAACTGACCGTCGTCGGTTATCGAAGGTTCGATCTCGTTAAATTCGGTGTTAACCGTTTTCAGCAGCACCGGGGCGGAGAAGGTTTTTCCGTCCTGGTTGCGATAGGATATGTAGAGGTTGCTCTTACCGCCTTCAAGCTGGCGGGCGAAGACCATGGTCTTACCGTCTTTGGACAAACCCGCTGCGGTGTTGTGAGCCTTGTCGTTCACT
>JABGPF010000121.1:0-11862 GCA_018645065.1 Phycisphaerales bacterium | reverse complement strand
CCCCCGCCGATCTGTTCGACTTCCTCCCAGGCCATCTCTTTGACCTTACCGTCACGATCGATCGCAAAGAAACCGTTTCGACCGGTGTAAGCCTTCCACTGCTCAGGATACAAATTCGCAAACGCAACCACGCCGACCAGCGGCATGAAAATAAGCCCGACAGCCACCCACACCAACACCGTTTTTAAGCGGCTGGTTTTGAGCCGTCGTCCTATCGGCGTTTTCGATTGTTCTTTCTGAACTTCAGGCATAATTTATCGTTCCGGATCGTCTATTCGTCAGCTGCATGAATGTATCCTATTTTCGCGTCACTGACGCCCTCGGCATAGCAGGCGGAGATCACTCGGGCGACGTTACCGTGCAGCGCCATCTTGTCGCTTCGAATAAGAACCTTCATTTCCTTATCGCACTGAAGCCCTTCAGCCACCAGTTTGCGAAGTTCGGGCAAGGTCATTTTTTTCGACTCGACCACGTAAAGTGGAGCGTCTCTGTCAGGTTCACCGCTCTTGACGTTAATGACAAGAACCTTACTTCGCGTGCTCAGCGATGATTGTTTTTCACCGGATGCGGGAAGATTAACCGCCATATCGGACTCATACATTTTCAAATATTCGTATTCACGCCGCTCGGCTTCGGTGAAACTGTTCATACCAGTGCAGCTCCGCCAAAGCTCGGGAAAAGTGGTCTCAAACCTGATCACGCAGACCACCGAGAGCAGAGCAGTGGCCAGGCAATACAGCAGGACCCGCCCAGGGCGCTGTTTGTCTGGAATCTTCGATTGTTCTTTCTGAACTTCAGGCATAATTTACCGTTCCGGATCGTCTATTCGTCAGCTACGTGAATGTATCCTATTTTCGCGTCGCTGATGCCCTCGGCGTAGCAGGCGGCGATCGCTCGGGCGACGTTACCGTGCAGCGCCAGCTTGTCGCCCCGGACAAGAACCTTCATTTCCTTATCGCGTTGGAGCCCTTCAGCCACCAGCTTGCGAAGCTCCAGCAAGGTCACTTTTTTCGATTCAATCACGTAAAGTGGATCGTTGCCTTCGGGGTTTCCGCTCCTGACGTTAATAACGATAACTTTCTTTTTCTCGCTCAGCGAAGATCGTTGTTTCTGGGCCGACGTAAGCTGGATGTTCTTATCGTGCTCTTCCTGCTTGAACGTAGTGGTGGCCATGAAAAAGATCAGCAGTATGAACATCACATCCAGAAGCGATTCCAGATTAATGATGCTTTCACCGTCGCCTTGGTCGCGTCTAAATCTCATTTGGAGGCAGTCCTCTTGGGCGTCGCGGCGGCTGCGGGCGCCGGGGCGCTGTAGGCGGTGTATTCCAGGAACTCGATGGCCTGATCATCCATGTGATCGACAATCGAATCGATGCGATGACAAAGTATCTCGTAAACGATGAGCACCGGGATCGCCAATGTCAGTCCGCTGGCGGTGGTCACCAGCGCTTCGTAGATGCCCTTGGCCAGGCTGTCAGCCTTACCGACACCCATGGATGACGCCGACTGGAACGCCGCAATCATACCGTAAACCGTACCCAGCAAACCCAGCAGCGGAGCGATGCGAGCGATAACGCTTAGCGGTTTGAGGCTTCGCTTCATCTTGTTAACTTCGCGGGCTCCGGCGTCTTCGATAGCTTTTTCCATCGCTTCGTCGCCCTGGGGGGCGCGGCTGATTCCGGCTTTGAATATGTTGCTTATCGGGCACGGGGTGCTGTCGCAATACGCCATCGCGGCGCGATAGTCCTTCCGCCCGCCGCTGAAACTCTCGCGCAACTCGTCGCTGAATTCGCCCGGGATAAGCTTGTCGCGAGTCAGGCTTATGAACCTCTCGACAGCAATCGCCAACGCCAGCACAGAACACAACGCCAGCGGGATCATGATGTATCCGCCCGCCAGTATCAGGTCCAGGAGACTTGCCGGCCCCTTGGGTTCAGTCTTCTTCTTGGGTGCGGGAAGTTTCGCATTCGTATTGGCCTTTGGACCCGGAGCGGCGTTATCGGCGGCGGCAAGGACTCCCGCGCCAGCGGGCTTGACTTCCTGGGCCAAAATGTCAGCCGTCATCGCCAAACCTGCGAGAAACACCAACACAACGACAATCTGGCAGATTGCCCTTTTCGTATCTAACGACATATTCCGGATCCTTTCGATTCAGATTTTTTTGATCTTGCCTGTCAAACTAATGCTACTGCAGTTTCCGCAAGAGGCTTTTGGCGACCGTGGCGGCGCGGCTTTTGGGGAACCTGTCAACTACTTCGGTGTAACGCTTCACCGCTTCGTCTTCGTTCTTCTGCGACTCGCGTATCCGCCCAAGTTCAAGCAGCGCCATTGCCGACCATTCGGGGAAACTGTACTTCGTCTCAACGCGGATCAGTTCGGTAATCGCCTGGTCGAGCTTGTCCGACATGAACAGGCATTCGCCGATCTGGAACTGGCTTCGCGCGCTGATTTCATCGTTCTTTTTACGAGCGATCACCTTGCGATATTGCTCGATCGCCTCAGGATACTTTTTGCTGTTCTCTTCAGCCCAGCCCAACGCGAACGTAACCTGCGGAGCCAGCGGTGAAGCAGGGAACAGCTCCAGGAACTTGATGCACGTTTTCTGCGACTCGCTCCATTTGCCCGTGAGCCCTTCGCATTCGGCCTGCCTGAGCATCGCCGGGGCCTGGTTCGGACCCTTATGCGACGCAGCCAGGCGGAAATGCTTCAACGCCGTCACGTAATCGTTAAGTTTCCGTCTGGCCTCACCGGCCTGGAAACTCGCCGACGCACTAGTCTGACCGCCTGCGCCTTTAAGTTTTGTCATCTCCTCCAACGCCGCGGCGCTGGCTTCGGTCTGGTTGGTCTTGGAATAGCTCCAGCCCAGCAGGTACAAGGCGTTTACGCGCACCGTACCGGTGACTTGCTTCTCGGCTTCGGGGTCCAGGAGGGCCTTCATCGCGGTGATCACCGAATCGTACTTCTTGGCGGCGAACTGGATGTTGCCCATGTCGATCATCGCGTCGGGAGCCAGATCGTGCTTGGGATACTTTTCGATGAAGTCGGCGTATATCTCAACAGCCTTTTTTGCACCGCCCTTAGAGGGCAAATTCTCAACGCACTTACCCCTCCAATACAACGCATTGGAGATCTTGTCGCTCTTAGGATACTTCGTTAGAACCGTGTCGAAATACCCCAACGCCGCCAAGTAGCGTTTCGTGTCTTTCTTTGCCCCGGCCTGGGTTTCCTGGCGGGCTATCGCAAGACCAAGATAATACGCGCCCTGGTCGGCCTTTATCGGATTAGGACCGGACATCAGCTTTTTCAGAGCGGCTTCGGCGCTCTTGATGTCCTTGTTGCGCAGGTGCAAGATCGAGCACTGCAGCGCCGCGTCGCTGGCGAACGGATGGTCCGGGAACGCAGCGACTTTCCCAAAATACCCCGCAGCCTCTTTTAACTGGTTCTGCTTGAGGTGCACCCAACCGAGATAGTATTCGGGGTTCCCGTCACCGGATGCTTTTTTGGCCAGATTCGCCGCCATCGCCGCTTCGAGATGCTTCTTGGCTTCGGGATAAACACCGGCCATATAGAGCAGGCGCCCGAGTTCCACACACGCCTCTGCGTAGTGGCGTTTTTTCGCCAGGACCGCCCGCATCGCCTGCTTGTCGCGTTTTTTATTGTCGGCGTCTACGATCGCAACGCCCTTGTCGTCGCGAGGGGTGTAGCTGCCGCTGGTCACCATCTCACGCAGGATCGCGATCGCCTTGGCGTTGAGTTTCATTTTCTGGCAGGCCAGGGCGAGATTGAAAATCGCGGCGTCAACGTTGTTCGCGTCAGATTGCTCCTGGAGGAACGTCTCAAACGCAGCGATCGACTCAGCCCATTTCCCGCCCTTGTCGCCCATGCGGAAGTAACAGTCGCCCAGAATAAACCCGGCCTGCTTGAACGCCGCATCGCGGTGATCGCCCGCAAGGAGCGTCTCAAGACTCGCTGCGGCTTCAGTCCATTTCTTGTCGCGCCAGTGAATACGCGCGATTCGGAAATTGATCAGCGGAACACGCAGATTCTTCGGATCCATCCCCAGCAGTTTCGTGTAAATCGTCAGGGCGTCGGAATACTTGGTGAGCATTCGCAGATTTTCGGCTTTGACGAACATTATCTCGAACTTGTTGGGCTGGTCGCCGGCGGCAAGAAGTTCGTCGGTAAGCTTCATCGACGCTTCGTACTGCTTCGAGCGGTTCAGGCAAAACGCCTGGAGACGCAGATATTCGGTGGACTCAGGCGGTTTCGATATCGCCCGGGCCCTGCCGTACAGCACAGCGGCTTCGGGAAACTTATTCAAATTCATCTGGGCGCGGGCGTATTCGTTAAGCATGCCGGACATCTCGGGCGAACCGTCGAACGTTTCGATCACCGGAGCCAGGATGGTAACCACAGTCGCGTTTGAGTTCTGACGCGAGTACGCCCTTGCCAACCAAAGCGTAGCCGGAGCCTTGATATCCGACTTAACGCTAAGCTGCTTGAGACAAGTAACCGCTCGCTTGTAGTCCTTCGTTTCGAGGTACGACCTGCCGAGATACAGGCGAACCCGCTGCCCGAGATTACTCTTGGGATACGCCTTGCTGAAGCCCAGCAGTTCCTCGATCGCCTTGGCGTACTGCTTCTGCAGGAAGCAGACCACCGCGAGATTGTAATAGGCGTTCTCGCTATAGAAACCCTTGCTGGTCTTGGCGACTTTATCGTACATCGCAGCGGCGCTGGCCAACTTACCGGTCAACTGCTTCGACCACGCCAACCTGAACATCGCCTGATGCACCAGCGAGGCGTTCTTGCTGGTCTCGATCAGTGTTGCAAAAACCGTCGCAGCCGCGTCGTGATTTCCAAGTTCCGAACGGGCTACGGCGCCCTGGAAGCGGATCTTGTCTGCGTTTCTCGATTTCGGCGTGAGCTCCAGCAGTTCGTCTGAGACCTTGACAAGCTCCTTCCACTTCTTCTGCAGGTAAAACGCCTCGACAAGCCCTGCTCTGGCGTCGGTTGCGAACTTGCCCTTTTTATCTTCGGTGTTTTCCAGCGTCCAGGCGAACGCCTTTTCGGACTTTGCAACTTGCCCTGTCCCCAGCAGACACGAGCCCCATAAATTATGAAGCTGATCCTGTGCCTTGATCTCAGTGTTGCCCACGAGCCCAGCCATCAGCGGTTCGGCCTCTTTGGGCTTGCCCAGACAATACAAGCTGATCGCCAAGCCCCACTTTACCTTCGGGACCTTGGTGTGCTCGGGATACTTTGTCAGGAAGCTTTTGTATTCGTCGACCGCCTGTTTGTAAAAGCGTCTGTGATATAGCGAATTGGCGTTGTAGAACAAGTCTATCGCCTCTCCGCTTTCTGCGACCTTGGGCTGGGTCGTGCTCGCCTCCTGAGCCTGTAGCGTTGCGGGCAGAATCGTCGCCAGCAACATCAATAAAATTATCCCAAACACTTGTGAGCGTTTCGCGTGCAAATCGGCCATGACTGTCCTCCGACACCGGTAATGTGGTGTCGAGTTAATGTTGACACTTTCTTTGAAGTAGAGCGTATTTTGCTAAACGCCTGCAAGCTTATTCATATTGCAGCGTTTATTGTCAATAACGTCCGAACTGATAGGTATTATCGGGTAGCGGTTCGCGAAACACAATACGATTTGCGATAATCCTGTGACGATGGTAATATCGATCCGCCGGATTGGGGATTTTGGGCTTACGATAGAAAAGGAACGAGAACATATGTCTACAGACACAAACGCCCCGGAACGCCACATGTCAGTGTTCGACGCAATCTGCGTAGTGGTCGCGATTGTCGTCGGAACATCGATATTCAAGGTGCCCTCGTGGGTCGCTGCCAACACGTCCGGACCGATGGAAATGATGCTCGCCTGGGTCGCAGGCGGATTCTTCTGCATATGCGGGGCGCTATGCTACGCGGAACTGGCGACTACTTACCCGAAAATCGGCGGTGAATATTTTTACGTAACCCGAGCATTCGGGCGAATGACCGGGTTCGGATTCGTCTGGGCCAGAGCAACAGTAATCCAAACCGGATCGATCGCGATGATGGCCTATGTGTTCGGCGACTACACCGCACAGGCAATGGGTCTGGGAGGCCAGGCGGAGATGATACTCGCCTTGGCAGCAACGGTGATACTGACAATTCTGAATATAATTGGGCTCAGGCCCGAAAAATGGATATTAAACGCGTTGACTATCGCAAAAGTAGTCGGCGTGCTGATGATCGCCGCGGTAGGAATTTTCGCCGCACCGTACATCGCCAGCCCGGCCGCGACAACCGCACCGGCCGGCGGGGGAAACTCCGGGGCGATCGGACTGGCGATGGTCTTCGTCCTCCTGGCGTTCGGCGGATGGAACGAAGCAGCGTATATCTCCGGCGAACTCAAGGGAAAACGCCGCAATATGCTCTGGGTGCTCGTGGGTTCCATAGTCGTGATCACCGTTATTTACCTGTTGATCAACTGGGCCTATTTGAGAATGCTGGGCTTCGAGGGCATGAAAAAATCAGAGGCGATCGCCGCCGATTCGGTAAAGAGCGTACTGGGAAACAACGGTGCAATGGCAGTTACCGTGCTCGTGGCGATCTCAGCACTGGGTGCCATGGACGGATGCATGTTCACCGGCTCACGAGCGATCTGCGCTATGGGGGGCGACTTCCCCAAATTTAAACCCCTCGGAAAGTGGCATACCAAATTCCAGACACCGGCAAACGCTATTATCGTACAAAGCTTAATCGCAATCGTACTGATTATTCTGCCATCACTGGGCTGGGGTATCGGAAAACTCGTCGGAAGCGGGTTCAAATCGGCTGCGGATTATACCTTCCCGGTATTCTGGACATTCCTGCTGCTGATAGGAATCGCGGTAATCGTATTGAGATACAAAGACCCGGATATAGAAAGACCGTTCCGCGTTCCGGGCTACCCGATAACGATCGGAATATTTGTAGCCATGTGCGGATACATGCTCTACAGCTCCATTGCATGGACGAAAACCGGAGCACTTATCGGACTGGCGGTATTACTGGCAGGACTCCCCGTATATCTGCTCTTCGGACGAAAACCCGCTGACGCCTAAACCAGCAGACTTGCCCGAAGCGTTTGGGTTTCGTATCATCTGGCGATCGTGGCTTCAATACCTTCAAAAAAACCTCCAAATGAGACACCGGCGATGCGGCAGTATCGCGGGTTTAAAGAACAGTACCCCGACTACGTACTGTTCTTTCGCATGGGCGACTTCTATGAGATGTTCTACGAAGACGCCAAAATCGCCTCGCGCGAACTCGGACTGTCGCTGACCAGCAGGTCCAAAGGCGAAAATCCTATCCCGCTGGCGGGGATCCCCTACCACGCGCTGGACGGGTATCTGGCCCGCATGATACGAGCGGGGCATCGCGTGGCGATCTGCGAACAGGTCGAAGATGCAAAAAATGCAAAAGGCGTAGTAAAACGCGAAGTAACACGACTGGTGACGCCCGGAACCCTCACCGACGAAACGCTGCTGGAACAACGAGAGGGAAACTATCTCGTTGCCGTTTTCGTGGGCAAGGCGCCAAAAGGCGGCGAGGCACAAGCCGGTGTCGCATGGGTCGAACTGTCCAGCGGAACGTTCTCAGCCATGACCGCGCCCGCCGAACACGTGCTCGACGAAATAGTGCGAATTCGACCGGCCGAAGTGCTCTTGCCCGAGGGGGCGAAACTAGACTCCAAAGAGTTCCGCGACGCACTTCTGCAATGCACCGGAGCGTCAGCAGCAAGCCGACCGCCCTGGGCCTTCGATGCGCACGCAGCAGACGAAGCACTAAAAGACCACTTCAAAATCGCAACGCTCGAAGGGTTCGGTTTCGATGGATGGGATGAGTCGATCTCAGCCGCCGGCGCCATAATAGAATACCTCCGCGAAACGCAGAAAACAGCACTGGGACACATCCGCTCACTACGGAAATTCGACCGGACCGGGCACATGGTGATCGACGGTAACACACTGCGGTGCCTGGAAGTTACGCGCACGCTGCGATCGAACCATCGCGCAGGGTCGCTGCTGGCGTGCCTGGACAAAACATCAACCGGAATGGGCGCCAGGCTCCTGGAGCGATGGTTAACTTTCCCGTTGAGGCGATACAGCGATATCGTCGCCCGGCAGGATGCAATAGAAGAACTGACCGCCGATAGGCGCCGACTGGCCGACATCCGCGAAATGCTCTCGCAGTTCGCGCAAATAGACCGCATCGCAACGAATATCGGAATGTGTCGCGTCCGCCCGCGGGAACTGGTAGCCCTCGGACAAACCCTCGAAATGCTGCCCAAACTGGCTGAACTCGTAGGCGGATGCTCGTCGCAGCTTATCACCCAGGCCCGCCCGCACATGCTCGGACTGGGGGCGCCGGGCGAAATTATCGAAACCGCGATCGACCCGGACTGCCCCAACCTCCTCCGCGACGGTGGAGTGCTGCGAGACGGGTATCACGAGGAACTTGACCGCCTGAGGAACATCGGCTCGGAGGGAAAGAGCTGGTTGGCACAATACCAGGCCCGCCAAGCCGAAGCGCTCGGCGTGTCGACCCTGAAAGTCGGATATAACCGCGTTTTTGGGTACTATATCGAACTGAGCCACGCCAATCGCGACAAAGCTCCGCCGGAATACCATCGCAAGCAGACCCTCAAAAACGCCGAGCGATACATCACCGACGAACTAAAAACCTACGAAACAGAAGTGCTCGGGGCGTCAGAACGGGCAAAAACGCTCGAACAGCAGCTTTTCGAGGAAGTCCGCGTGGCGTTGTGTGAGTATATCGCAGGTTTCCAGGCGGCCGCTGCCTCACTGGCTGGGCTCGATGTACTCTGCGGACTGGCACAACTGGCTGTCGAACGAGGGTACCATCGCCCCACTATCACACAGGAAAACGTGCTGAGTATCATCGGCGGGCGACACCCGGTGCTCGATCAGCAGCTTCGCGAGCAGTTCGTGCCCAATGACGTGGAAATGGACGTCAAAAACGACCGTCTGCTGATGATCACCGGTCCGAACATGGCCGGTAAAAGCACCTACATCCGCCAGGTCGCCCTGCTGGTTTTGATGGCCCAAACGGGCAGTTTCATCCCTGCCGACGAAGCGACTATCGGCCTGACTGACCGCATTTTCACGCGAGTTGGCGCTGCCGACGAACTGACGCGCGGTTTGAGTACTTTCATGCTCGAAATGGTCGAAACCGCCAACATTCTCAACAACGCAACGGCCCGCTCGCTGGTAATTCTCGACGAAGTAGGTCGCGGGACCTCAACCTGCGACGGGTTGTCGCTGGCATGGGCGATTTGCGAGTATATTGCACTGCATCTCAAGTGCAGAACGCTATTTGCAACACACTACCATGAACTTACCCAACTGGAGGAACTGCTCGACGGGACGACCAATCTCAACGTTACAGTACGAGAATGGGCCGACGAAGTCGTATTCCTGCACAAGATCGTAAAGGGCGGTACTGACCAGAGTTACGGCGTACACGTCGCCCGACTGGCAGGGGTGCCCAAAGAAGCGATCGATCGAGCAAAAGCGCTCCTCCCACAACTGCAAGCCAATGTGGCAAACGGACTTAACATGCCCGAACTGGCCAAGCGAGCCCAAGCGGCCGCAGCACAAATGCAACTCTTCGCAGACCCCGCAACCCGCATCGCTCGCGACCTCAAAGACGCCGACCTGGACAACATGACACCAATGAACGCCCTGGACTTCCTCCGACAACTCAAAGCCGAACTGTAAACCACCCCCGCCTATCGTTTGCTCTGTTTTCGAAATTTACAAACGGGGCGGGAATGCGTCACAAAGGCACCGCGGCGACACGCCGCGGCTCCGCCCAGAAGGTACTGAACGCAGTAGTTGCTTTGTTAATCGGATCACTTACACTTTCAATTTCAGCGCCCGTGTGGGGTCAGAGCCCCACCCAACGACGCATATCGCTAATAAAGGCGCCCGCCCTGCTGACCGACGTTAATGAAGAGCTATCTCGCCATACTGACGGGCAGTTCGGCGACCGTAGCTCTGAATCCATAATAAATGATGAACAATACAAACACATTCCAATAGAGGAATGATGGAGATCAAAATGAAACTCACGCTGACTCTTCCGGTACTGGTAATTATCCTCACACTGACACTTTCAGCCGGTATCGCACAAGGCGATATGATCGAAGGGTCAGGGACGATCGGCGCCTACTGGGCGGAAATTGATGGTCTTAACCTCGCATCAAGCAGCATATTCACACCGTTCGCCCCGGCGCCGGCTACGATGTATCTGGTCGGGAAGAGCGGCGACCTGGCGGGGGTTGGGGTTCTCACCGGACCTGCGGCGCCGCTGGACATAAACACGCCGACACTATGGACGTTTTCCAATTCCGAAGGCGACTGGTCGACCAGTTCATTTGTAAACGTTAACCCCGCCGCGGCGCCAGGAGGATACCTCGAGTTTCTCTTGACCGGAGTGTTCACGCCCAAATCGACCGGAACGTTGTTCGGATTTGACCCCACACCGGCCCGGCTTCGCATCGCCCTGAACCATGGCGGCGCCTCGACAAGCTGGAGCGGTACGATGAATATGGTCCCCGAGCCTATGAGCATGTCGATCCTCGCACTGGGAGCCATGACGATTCTCAAACCCAAACGCCGAAAATAACAGAGCAAAACCAACGCTAGTCCAAAGAAACACAACGCTCTGGGGCGATTTCGACCAAACCAGGCGAAATTCCACTCGATATTAACCAATCCTGAGACATCGTTACACATATTTACCGTAGCGCAACATTCGCGGGAAAAAGGCATTAAGCAATTTTTAAAATAATTCTCAAAAAACCTTTGGTGATCTCCGCATCTCGTGGTATTATTAAGGCTCGATTGGACGGAGTGCTTAACCAATCGTGCTCGTTGTGCTCGTTGTGCTTGTCGTGCTTACAGCTCCTTTGCTCAGGCTCAGGAACAACTTCTAACAAGGAATGATGGAGGCCGTTATGAAAACTGCTCGAAATATCGTACGTCGTCGACTCGTCTGTGCGTTGATGCTTGCCCTGACGCTAACCCTGGCCGGTTCAATCGCCCAGGCAGCACCAATTAACTACATCAACGGCTCGATCAATCTAAATACATACTGGGCCACGATAAACGGACCAGACCTCACCACCAGCACACAGTTCACCGCGTTCGCACCTGCACCGGACACATTGTTCCTGGCCGGTGGACTGGGTGATTTTGCGCCCGTAGCGTACGCGCCGGCAAACACTACCCCGCTGGACACCACCGCCCCGCTGACTTGGACGTTTAACGCCCCGGGCGTTGGCATCTGGACGACCTTTTCGCTAGTAACTATCGACCCGACTCCGAGCGACGGATTTATCGAATTCTTCCTGACCGGTGCATTCACACCCGACCCGAACGGTTCGCTGAACAACTTCGCCCCGTCAAACGGTGAAATGCGACTCTCGCTGACAAAAACCGGTCCGAGCGTCAGCATGTCCGGAACGCTAATGACCGACGGAACCGATGTGCCCGAACCGGCGACCATGTCAATGCTCGCTATCGGAGCCTTGGCGATGCTGAAGCGACGACGCAGAAGCTAATTTAAATCATAACGCTAAAAACTCCTCCAAGAGAATAACGCTAAACCCCGTCGGCGAAAGTCGACGGGGTTTTTCTATAGACCGCCGCCAGGGCAAACGCATTCTAACACCAAACGGCAACGGCTTTTTGCCACAGAGAGCACAGAGAACGACAACGGCGGAGATTTTGTAACAGCAACGGCAACGGCAACGGCTTTTTGCCACAGAGGACACAGAGAACGGCAACGGCGAAGATTT
>JABGPF010000120.1 GCA_018645065.1 Phycisphaerales bacterium | reverse complement strand
GGGTCATAATACAGCCCGTAATCCCACGTGCGATCGGGAACCAATCCCGGAGTCTCTGCGATCCACGGGAAGCCCGGATCGGTTATCACCCGCATGGGGAACTCAAAAACTTCATCATACGAACCCTGATCGGGATAGTTCCGCCGAAACGTCTCCTCCAACTCGGGGCACAGATGGAAATGCACGGGCGCCGAATCGAACCCGTTGCGTCGATACAAGCTCAATAGATTTTCTCGTGGTGTCATACCATCATTTTACAGAATTGATTTGGAATGTCTAATTTGGGATTTGGAATTTGGGATTTGGGATTTAACGACAACGGCGCGCGGCGAACGAGATAAACATCAACGCTTCGCACATTCGTTTAGCGGCGGACGCCAGAGTCCGCCTAGTCCCGACGAAGTCGGGATGCTTTCGCCGTTGCCGTTGTCGTTAAATCCCAAATCCCAAATTCCAAATCCCAAATTAATTATTGCCCCTCACGAGCCCTTACGATACGCTCATTCCACATTTACGTTGTGATAACAAGGAGCATGAAATGGCTAAAATAGCAATCATCGGCGCAGGCAGCATGGTTTTCAGCACGACGCTCACTAACGACATAATGCAAACGCCCGGACTCGAAGGAGCGACGGTGGCGCTTATGGACCCGGTGCTTTCCAAAGTCAAAAGCGTAGAAGAATACGTCAACAAGATCATCAAGAACAATAATCTCACGCACAAGATGTTCGCCACAGACAGCCAAACCGAAGCTCTCAAAGACGCCGACTACGTTATCACAACGTTCCAGATCGGCGGGATGGACGCCTACAAGCACGACTACGAAATCCCGCTGAAATACGGCGTGGACCAGTGCATCGGCCAGTGTGTAGGACCCGGCGGCGTGATGCGCGGCCTGCGGACGATTCCCGTGCTCGCCGGCCTGATGAAGGACATGGAGGCTCTCTGCCCCAACGCCCTGCTGCTGAACTACGTAAACCCGATGTGCACATGCTCAATCGGGATGGCGATGTCCAGCGACATCCCGTTCGTCGGATTGTGTCACGGTATCCAGACGACGCTCGACCTGATCTCCGGATACGTTGACGTCGACAAGGACAACATCGACTTCCTGGCCGCCGGGATCAACCACATGGCATGGTTTCTGGAACTCAAGCACAAACAAACCGGGCAGGATCTCTACCCGACATTCAGGGCGAACATCGAGAAGCCCGAGTATTACATTAACGATAAAGTCCGCATCGAAACCGCCCGCCAGTTCGGGTATTTCATGACCGAGAGCACCGGGCACCTTTCGGAATATCTCTACTGGTTCCGCAAGAATCGCGACCTGCTGGACACCTACTGCGACCAGCCGGCGTTCGGTGGAGAGACAGGCGCCTGCTACAAGTTCTGCTGTGCGATGGCTGACAAGTACGAAGAAATCGATATCCTAAGCCTCGAAAGCGGACAGCTCGAACCACGCAGCATCGACTACTGCTCGCGGATCCTCGAAGCGATGGAAACCGGCGTACCGTTCCGCTTCAACGGTAACATAATCAACCGCGAAGGATACATAAGCAACCTGCCGCGCGAGGCGTGCGTGGAGGTCCCGATCTACGTCGACAAATCAGGACTGCACCCGACACACGTGGGAAAACTCCCGTCGCAACTGGCCGCAGTCAACCAGAGCAACGTAACGCTCCAAATGCTGGCTGCAGAAGCCGCAGTGACTGCAGACGAAGAACTGGCGTTCTCAGCGGTCGCTATGGACCCGCTGACCTCGGCGGTGCTCGGGCTCAAAGACACCCGCGACATGGTCAGGGACCTGTTCCAAGCCGAAGCCCAATGGCTCCCCCACTTCGAAGGCCGCCTCCCCAAAAAGGTGGGCCTCATCGAAGTGCCCGAAGGAACAACCGGCGTACCGGTACCACTAGACCCCGCACTGGCGGTGGCGAACAGATTCACAAAACTCGCAGATTAGCGAGACAGAAATAACGGGCATCAGACAGTCCAGTTTTCGACCGGGAGCCCATCGACCCGGCGGAACTCGTTTTCGTTGTTGGTCACCAGTGTGCAGTCATGCGACATGGCGTGCGCGGCGATCAACGTATCCAAAGGACCTATCGGCGTCCCAGCCCGTTCGAGACTGGAACGAATGCGCCCATAGGTACTCGCCGCCAACTCATCAAACGGAAGTATCTCCAGCGGACTACAGAAATCTATCATGACTTCCCTATCCTCTGATTGTCTATTGCCCTTAAAAATGCCGTGCTGCAATTCGGCTAGGACAATCGAGGAGATGGCAATTTCGCCAGCCTGACAATTGTCAAAGTGCCCCAGGATTATGCGGTCGTTACGACGCAGTACATCTACACAGATGTTAGTGTCGAGCATGAAGCGAATCAAAACGGCTCCCTTTGCTCAACTGGACCGCCCTGATCTCGACCGCCAGCCATGAAATCATCGCTGATCTGGCCGGAAGCCTTCTTCAGCAAATCCCAAGCCGTACCCTTCTCGTACAGAACCACCGACGATCCGATGCGTTTGATGCATACTTCGTCGCAATCGAACCTGAACTCCTTGGGCAACCGAACTGCCTGGCTGGCCCCGTTCTTAAATATCTTGGCTGTAGCGGTCATAATAAACTCCCTGTGTCTATACTTAAGTATATACACGAAAACACCGCCTGCCAAGGGCAAAACGGCGCTTTTGTTATCGTGTTGTCAATGGTCCGTAGTTAAGGGGAAAACAGCCCCCCCGAAAACCAGAAGGGGATTACATGGATTAACGGATTACATGGATTAACAGCAAGGCTTTGGTAACGACGGGCATTGGCTATACCGCTGCAATCGCGTTGCGGACTGCTCGTTTGCGGTCTGATTCTTTCAGGTGTATTTTCCGCACGCGGATGTGGTTGGGCGTGACCTCCACCATCTCGTCCATTTCGATATATTCCAACGCCGCCTCCAGCGTAAGCAGTCTGGGCGCCTTGAGGGTAACGGTGGCTTCCTTATTGGCTGAACGGATGTTGTTGAGGTTCTTCCGCTTGATGACGTTGATGGGCAGGTCTGAGTCTTTACAGTGTTCGCCTACGATCTGGCCTTGGTAAACGTCGTCGCCCGGCTGGACAAACATGATCCCTCGCCCCGCCAACTGTTCAAGTGCGTATCCGGTTACTGCGCCGGTGTCGGTGGCGATCATCACCCCGTTGATCCGCCCACCGATATCACCGCGGTCCGGACCGTACGACTCGAAACGGTGATGCATAATCACCTCGCCGCCGGTGGCGGTAAGCATGCGATTCCGCAGGCCCAACAGCGACCGGGCCGGAATGGTGAACTCAAGCTGCGTGCGCGTCCCGGCGCTTTCCATATGCTCCATTTCCGCTCGCCGATCACCCAGAAGCTGCATCACAGGCCCTACCGCGTCGGTCGGAACGTCGATAACCAGACGTTCGATCGGTTCGGTGCGTTTTCCGTTTTCGTCGCGATGGAAAACCACCTGCGGCTTCCCGACTGACAGTTCATAACCCTCGCGTCGCATGTTTTCCAGCAGGATGCCCAAATGCAGCAGGCCTCTGCCCGAGACGGTGAACTCATCGCCATGATCTTCAACCTGCAACGCCACGTTCGACTGTAGTTCCTTATCCAGGCGGTCTCGGAGCTGTCGGCTTGTGACGTACTTTCCATCCTTTCCGGAAAACGGGGAGTCGTTGATTCGGAATCGCATGTGGAGCGTCGGTTCGTCGATGCTAAGCGTGGGCAGTGCGATGGGGTTTTCAGCACAAGCGATCGTGTTGCCGATATCGATTGAACTGAGCCCGACTACGGCGCAAAGATCGCCAACGTCGATGCGGTCGGTCTCGACTCGCCCGAGTCCCTTGAAGCGGTAAAGCTGTGAGATTCGCTGTGTTGTGCGGTTGCCTTTGTTGTCTATTACGATTATGTCTTTGCCCGATTCGAGCGTACCGGCGAAAACTCGCCCGATCCCGATTCGCCCTACGTATTCGCTGTAGTCCAGCGTGGTGATAAGCGTTTGCAGCGGCGCGTCGGGGTCGAGATCCGCCACCGGAACGTGCTTTATAATCGCGTCGAACAGCGGGTGAATGTCCGTGCCCTTGCCTGCCACCGCGTCGTCATAATCTTCTATCGCCCATCCGCCGACGCCCGATGCGTAGATCGTGGGGAAGTCCAGCGCGTGGTCGTCGGCTCCGAGATCGACCAGCAGGTCGAACACTTCTTCGTGTACGCGGTCGCCGCGCTCGTCGGGGCGGTCCATCTTGTTGACAACCACCAGCGGCTGGAGGCCGGATTCCAACGCCTTTGACAGCACGTAACGCGTCTGGGGCATCACGCCTTCGAACGAGTCGACCAGCAGCAGCACACCGTCAGCCATTTTCAACACTCGCTCGACTTCGCCCGAGAAGTCGGCGTGGCCGGGCGTGTCGACGATATTAATGTGAAACTGTTCGCCGTTGCGGTCAGTGTAGTCAATCGCACAGTTCTTCGAGAGGATCGTGATCCCGCGCTCGCGTTCGAGCGGATCGGAGTCAAGAATGCACTCACCGTCAAGCTCGCCGCGCCCAAACTGGCCGCTCTGGTGCAAAAGCTGATCGACCAGCGTTGTCTTACCGTGGTCAACATGTGCGATAATTGCTACGTTGCGGATATTCTTACGTTTCATGAGATACTCGGGGTGCGACGGTTTTGTTAGGGAGGCGGGGATACTGTAAGCGACCGGTATTTATGCGGAGTGGTGAGTGATCAGACTATCAGAGGAGGCCAGTTAACCGCGCGCAGAGTCCGCAGCAAGCTCGCAAAGAGCAGGCGATAAACTACGGGGTCAGTTGTGGTGGTTGGTGTCATAGTAGTCGAGCACTATAGCACAGAACGTTAAATAACGCAAGAGTTTCGTTCAATCACACACAATTCGCCCCCGTATTTGATCGCAGAATATGTTATCATGCCCCGAAGATTTGACACCAGTGTAAACCCTAACGTTAAAGAACTCGTGCGAGGCTATGTTATGCTCAAATTTCTTACCGTCGTCATTTCCACAAGCATACTTCTGGTCGGAGCAGTCCGGGCCGACTGGCCCCAGATTCGCCAGAACGCCGCTCGATCAGGATACTCGCCCACGCAGAAACTGACTGGCGCGGACCTTACGCTTAAATGGGTCCGTCGCACCCCGCCTCCCCGCCCGGCATGGCCCGGGTCGGATCGGGTGGCTGACGACAGGGCCAACCATGTAGTTCTCGCTGACGGGAAACTATTCTTCGGCAGTTCAGCCGATTGCCACATCCACGCGCTCAGCGCCGCAACCGGTAAGGAACTCTGGTCGTTCGCAACTGACGCCCCAATTCGCTTCGCCCCGGCGTTGTGGAAAAATCCATCCGGCAAGTGGCGGGTATTCACCGCCAGCGACGATGGCGTGCTGTACTGTCTCGATGCCGATTCGGGCAAGCTGCTTTGGTCTCGCCGCGGCGGGCCTGAGAAGCGGATGATGCTGGGCAACGGGCGAATGATATCACGCTGTCCCGCACGCGGCGGACCGGTTGTCAAAGACAACGTGGTCTACTTCGGGGCGGGAATCTGGCCGTCAGAGGGCATCTGGATCTATGCCTTGAACGCCGCCGACGGGAAAGTAATCTGGTGCAACAGCGACTCAGGGGCGATCTTAATGCCCCAACCGCACGGAGGAGCGATGGCCAATAGCGGTATCACCGCGCAGGGATATCTCGCAGCCAGCGACGAGCAACTCTTCGTACCGACCGGGCGGGCAGTACCGGCGGCCCTTGATCGAAAAACGGGCAAGCTGCAGTATTTTCACCTGCAAAAATACGGGAAATTTGGCGGATCGACCATCTCGCTGGCAGGGAAATATCTGGTCAATGGCACCCGACTCTTCGACCCCCAAACCGGAAAGGCCGAACGCGGAGCCATCAACGCGTCGCTCCTGGCCGACACGCCTGAAGATATCGTCTTCTACGCCAAAGGCAAGGTCAGCGCCCATGGCGAAAAGTGGAGCGTCGACGCGCCCGGCGGCGGGAGTTCACTGATCGTCGCCGGACGACACGCCGTCTCGGGCGGTTCGGGCAAAGTATCCGTAATCGATATCAGAGCAAAGAAAGTTACCTGGTCAGCCAAGGTCCAGGGCGAGGCGCTATCGTTAGCGGTATCGGGCGGCAGGTTGTTTGTGAGCACTGACGCGGGCGGTATTTACTGTTTCGCGGCCGGGCCAAAGGGAGGCGATATCACCGCCGAACGCCTGAACAAGCCCTATGGCGACAACACCGCGACGGCGGCGACCGCCAAAGCTATCCTCGAAAAAACAGGCGTACGGGAAGGCTATTGCGCGGACCTGGCGTGCGGTGACGGAGCATTGGCGTTTGAACTGGCCAGGCAGTCGAAGCTAACGATCTACGCGGTGGACTCAGACTCCGCAGCAGTCGCAATCGCCAGGAAGAAGCTCCGGGCCGCCGGACTTTACGGAACGCGAGTGACCGTTCACCTGGCCGACCCCTCAGCCACGCCGTACCCGAACTACTTCGCCGATCTGGTTGTCTCCGGGCGATCGGTCGCACCGAAAGACACCGCCCGCCTGCTCCGCCCGGGCGGCGGGGTAAGTTGCATCGGACCAGCAGGCAAAATGACACTTACCGTTCGCAAACCGCGCAAAGGAGCGGGAACGTGGACCCACCAATACGCCGACGCGGGCAACACTCTGTGCGGAACCGACCAGATCGTCCGCGCACCGCTGGAACTGCTCTGGTTCAACACCCCCCACATCCGCACGCCAAATCGCCACGGACGCGGCCACACGCCGATCAGCGACGGGGTCCGAATGTTCGTCATGGGCCTGGACAGCCTCGGAGCACTCGACATCCACAACGGGCGGAAGCTATGGGAATACAAACTGCCCAACGCACTCAAACCGTTCGACCAGGACCACCTGATGGGCACCGCGGGCACCGGCAGCAACCTGTGCATGAGCAAGGGACGAATCTATGTCCACACCGGTGAGAAATGCCTGGTTATCGACCCAGCCACGGGCAAGAAACTGGCTGAATTCGCCCCACCCAAACTCCCATCCGGAAAGGCTGGCAGATGGGGATACATCGCCATCTCCGGGCAAACGCTGCTAGGCTCGGTCGTCGATGAAACTCATCTCGTACCCTACCGATTCCAGCGGTCCAACATGGCTGGAATGTTCACCGAAAGCTCACTGCTGTTCGCGATGGACGCGGCGACCGGGAAGCTGAAATGGCAATACCCAGCCAAGCACTCCATCCGCCACAACACCATCGCAATCGCAGGCGAACGCGTATACCTGATCGACCGCGCAAAAGCCGCCGAAGTTCGCAAGCGCGGGCAAAAGTCCAAACCGCACGCGCCCGGCGTGCTGACGGCGCTCGACCTGAAAACCGGACAAATCGCCTGGAAGAACCAAGACGCCTACGGAACAATGCTTCTTGCCGCCCGCACCGACGACATACTCCTGATGTGCTACCAGTCAACGCGGTTCCAACTAGCCTCGGAAACCGGCGGTCGAATGACGGCGATGCGTGCCTCAACGGGCAAACCGATCTGGGACATCAAAACGAAATACGCCTCACGCCCACTGATAAACAGGCAAACAATCTACGCCCAGCCGGGCGCGTGGGACCTGCTTACCGGAAAGCAAAAAACCACCGGCTCCAAAACCCCCGCCCCCTGGACATTCAAACGCAGCTACGGATGCGGGATAATCTCCGCCGCCCCGAACATGCTCCTGTTCCGATCAGCCACTCTTGGTTATCGAGACCTGCTGGGCGACCGCCCGACGGCCAACTTCGGAGGCATCCGCCCGGGCTGTTGGATAAACGTCATCCCCGCCGGTGGACTAATCCTCATGCCCGACTCAACCACAGGATGCACATGCAGCTACCTGAACACCGCCACAATAGCACTCCAACCGGTGAGAGGTAAGTGATTCGTTAAAACTCGCTGGCGTGATCTTGAAAACGATGTATGGGTCTGCTACGATACACATGGTTAATTTGAGGCGCTATATGCAAGCAAAGCTAAACATGATTTACTGGAAAGGGGAAAAGTTCTGGGTGGGCAAACTCTTTGAACACCCGGAGATTATGACCCAGGGCGAAACGCTTGAAGAACTTGAAGCGAACATGCGGGAAGCCTACGCGATGATAGCGATGGAGGATGTTCCCGCCGACCACCAGATCAAGGAACTCGGCCTGACCGTATGAAACGGAAAGACCTTATCAAGAAGCTGTCGTCACAGGGGTGTGTCTTTGTCCGACACGGAAGCAATCACGATCTCTACCGCAACCCGTCCACAGGCAAAAAGTAACCAATCCCAAGACATCGGGAAATAGATGAACACCTCGCCAGGCATATCCTCAAAGAACTGGCGTAACAAATCTGCGACTAAACCTTAGAACCTTGTGTGACATTTTACGTATAGAGTATTATACGAGCAGCACTAACGGGAGACGGATATGGTTGACATCGCGACAAACTCAAACGATTCGCCTGATACGGTCCATGCTGAGCTTCCCGAATGGTACAAGATCGCGGTATGTCTTGGTTCTGCGGTTGTCGGCGGGTTTTTCGGCGCCGTTTATGAGTTTTTCGGAATTCTCATGGGTTCCGTTGGAGGCATAGGAGTGGCGCTGCTTTGGTTAAACTGGGTGGCCAAATTTCACACTCCATCTGTATTGCTCAGGATCCTCTATGGGATAGGGATGGGAATATACGCTGGTCTGATTGATACCGCCTGGCTCCACACGACGGGCCTACTGCGAATATCCGCTTCCGGACCATACGATTTTTTCTTGTTTATCCTGATAATCGCGTTTTTTTGCGGCGTGTTCTCCGGGGCGGCCTATGGCCTGATATGCATGATTATTCTGGAAGTTCACCGCGCACGCGTGCGTCGGAAACCGGCATGATAGATCAAGACACAACAAATCCAGACGCTCAGATCGACGGAACTTACGCCATACTTCCCCTATGGTATTCAATTCTGGTGTGCCTGGGTTCTGCGTGGATTGGCGGGTTTTTCGGGGGCTCTCGCGGGGGATGGGGAATTCTCTTCGGTGCAGTCGGCGGTTTGGTAGTAGCAGCCCTCTGGTTGAACCGCGTCAGCAAATTTCGGATACGACCCAGGGGCGTAAGTGTCATCGGCGGAATACTCTGGGGGATAATCGCCGGTGTAATTGATACGCTCTGGTTGCATATGTCTGCTCAGGAGTTGGGGTATCACAGGTTACCCTCTGGAAAAGATGCGTTTCTTGGCCACGAGGCTTATATCCAAGTTGGGCTGATCCTCGGCGTTATCGCCGGAATAATCTTTGGGTGGATATGTATAACAGTCCTGAACAATCTTCGCTTAGAGCCGACGCAGGAGGAAAGGTGATCGATCAACTTCGCATGTTTGCCGCTTGGTTCGGGCGTGTGCCTTTTGGGCAGATGTGGATGCTCTGGCGGAAGATGCGGAATGAGAAGGCGCATCGGCTTGGCGGGCGGTTGCGTGTTAATTCGTTCTTCCCACCGTTCCCTTCGCAGGCTTATCTGCGGTTTCGTGATGCGATTTCCAAGCGGCGGCGCGTTCCGGTTTCCACCTACATGGCGTTGACTTCACGGTGCCCGTTTGAGTGTAACCATTGTAGTTTGGCTGGGCGGGATGAGGGCGAGCTGAGTACGGACAAATGGCTTGAAGTGATCTCGCAACTGAAACGGGCCGGCGGATGCATCGCTGGCTTCACCGGCGGCGAACCGCTTCTGCGGGACGATCTGGAAGTTCTGATCGAAGCAGCCGGTCCGGAAATGGAGACGGTTTTGTTCACCACCGGACACGGTCTGGACGCCGCTCGTGCAGCCAGCCTCGCGGCAGCAGGGATCGGTTGCGTTACGGTGGGCATCGAAGCCGATTCGCCCGAGGCCCACGACGCGGTGCGCGGGCTGGACGGTTCGTTCGAACAAGCCAGATCTGCGATCGCAGCGTGTCAGGCGGCAGGGCTCTACACCGCACTGAGCACTATCGGCACGGCGGGCCGAATTGCGTCCGGGCAGATCGACGCGATGTACGCGATGTCGGCCCGCTGGGGCGTGCAGGAGTTTCGCCTGCTGGCTCCTGTGGCGACCGGAGCACAAGCCGGTAACACAGAGTTCATGCTCGACCCTGCCGGCCGCGAAACACTCAAACAGTTCCACATCGATTCAAACCGCGCCGCCCGCCGCAGCGGAGCCCCCGCAGTCGCAAGTTTCGCCTATCTCGAATCGGACGAAATGTTCGGTTGCGGCGGCGGGTATCATCATTTGTTTATCGACGCAAGCGGTAACGCCTGCCCGTGCGACCTGACGCCGCTGAGTTTCGGATCGGTGGCAGATGAGTCGCTAGCAGACATCTGGTCGAAAATGGGTGAACATTTCCCCCGCCCCGGATGCAAGTGCATCATGAGCCAACTCGCCGAAAAAATCGCCGAAGGACAAACTTTACCTCTACCCAAAACATCAAGCGAAAAACTCACAAAAAAGCTCGACCCATCAGAACTGCCCGAAGGATATAAACGGATTTTATAGTCATAACAACAGCCCACAGATTGCAATCTGTGGGCTTTAACGGGACGCACGAGACGTCATAAACCAAACAATACCGGGTCCAGCGTTGTTATCAATCCCATCGCCAGGAATTCTGCGTACACTGCGATAAATTTGTTGCGTAGGCGGCGGGTGACTATCGCCCACGCTGCTGCGGGAAACACCAACGCGATTACCGCCGGCAGGTACGCCGGGCTCATTGCGAACACTGCGGCGGGCAGGAGAACAACGGCGCCTGTCGCAATGCAAACATTCCCGAGCGCCCAATATCGTTTGACGTTCAGGGGCGATTGCGAATCACCGCGCCGGTCGCGGATGTCCTTGAACATCTCGTATCCGCACACCGTCAGGAACATCCACGCCGCGAAGCAATACAACGCGCCGGCACGCGGGCCGACCACGCCGCCTGCCTGCACGAACGCCAGCGGATATATCATCGTCACCAGCAACGAAGCGACAAACGGCTTACAAGGCCCCAATCGCTTGGAGAAGAAGTTGTACTCCACCAGCGCCGCAGCCAGCCCGAATATCGCGATGAAAAACTTCACGCCCGCCGCGCCCGCCAAACCCAACGCCGTTGCGAAGAACAATAATGCTGCGACGGCGCCGGCGCGTCGCGAAATTCGCCCCGAGCAGATCGGGCGGCCCGGTGCGTTTATCGCGTCGAACCGCACGTCGAGCACATCGTTCAGGCAGTAGGTTCCGCACAGTAGGCTCATAAGCGCCCCGCACGCCCAAGCCAGCGATGCTCGCCCAGCGCTGAGGTTTCCGCCCGAGGCGTACCATACCGTAAGCGCGAACGGCCAGACGAATGGCAGCGAATATTGCAACCGCAACAACTCCAACCACGCTCTCATGTGCGAACCCCCAACGCCCAGAGATAACGATGCACGATACGAACCGGACCGGGCGCGCAGTCGGCGGCGATGATCTCGGCGAAGCGGTCGAACACGGTGTCGGTTTGTTCCGGTGATGCGGCGAACTCGAAACCCGCCGCCGCTCCAGTCGCCCGCAGGCGCAGCAAAGCGGCGTGCCCGTCCGGGGCGGTGTAACTGCGCGACCCGTCACCGCGAGCACTAACTCCCAGCCCGACCGACCGCATAAGAACCGCAAGTGCGATACTGTGCGGAAGGAACTTAACCTTCATCACATGCTGCAGAGCATCGGGATATTCAGCAAACGCCCGCAGCGACGCCCACAACACCCCCGCCAGCGAGAACAAACTATTATCAATAATCGCCACCCGCCCGCCGGGGCGCAACACGCGGCGAATCTCACCAAGCACCGCACGCGGGGAGCAATAACCAAGCCCCCACCCGCTGGTGACAACATCCACCGAACAGGGCGGTAAAGTCCGAAGATATTGAAACGCATCGGAGCAAACGAACTCGGCGTCCGGATAATTCGCCCGAGCAGCAGCAACCATCCCAGCCGAAGCGTCCACACCAACAATCCGCCCGGCGCCGCGATCAATCATCCGACCAGAGAGATATCCCGTCCCACAAGTAAGGTCGATAACCGCCTCGCCCGGCAGCACGACCAACCGAGCGAGCATCGCGTCAGTGAGCCCACGCATATGATTCGTCCAGGCGTAGTCGTACCCGGCTGCTATTTGATCGTAACTGGCCTGCACCACCTGCGAGGTGGTTTGCCCCTGACGCCAAAACAATCGCCCAGCCCGCCAAGCCAAAGCCCCCCACCTCCGCGGCCGCAATTTTCCCGCCGTTGTAGTCATAACCAAATTATATTTCGCCCACGCGATAAAACAAGCCCTTGGTCGTGCCGAAAGCCAGCGCCACAATCAACGCATCAACCAATGCTGGATCGCCCTGCAGCCGGCGGGGGAATAACCTTTCGCGACAATATTTTAAGTTGGACATACAGATATAAATTCGCCGCAACCCGGCCGCTGAGAAAAGCCATCGTCGCCGCGGTTACGCCAACGATCCGGAATTGAATGATCGCCAAATACAAAACCAACAGGATCATCGACACTTCAATTATTGTCGCCAGGGTGATCGGGCTGGTCTTGCCTTTTCGCACCAGCAAAGCGCGTTGGAACGATATCAGCACGGTAAGCGAAGGGAAAACGCCCATAATCAACAATGGAGTCAGCGCCATAGAAGCCAGTTCCGGTTTCAATCCGCTGACCTGAATAAACCATATCCTGGACAAGGGCGTAAGTGCGATGATAACGAGCCCGGCGGCCAGAGAAAGCCCCAGCACAGTGGCGAAACGGGTGACGAGTCGATCGTCGTCCTTGTTCTTCCCCATCAGCGTAATAGCCGCCTCCTGGAAAGACATCCCAACGCCTCTGAAGATAAACACAAACGAGCCGACCACCGGCAGGACGGCTAGCGAGTCAACCGCCATCGCGCTCTTACCAATGAAAAATGTTATCAGCGGATGAACGCCCAATGTGAGCATGGAAGTCAGCGCCAGCGGATAGTAGAATCTCGAGATTTTACCGAATCCCAGCGGCGCCTTGCCCGGGCCAGCGTCCCGGCTGCTCACCTTTTTAAGTATAGAGTGCACCATGATTCGCGTAAATATCGCCTCGACGGTGACACCGGCCGACAACGCCGCCGCTCCGATATAGACACCGGGAGTACCGGGGAACTGCTTTAGAATCAGGGCTGTGGAGCCCATGGAAATCAATCGAACAAACGTACCGTAAGTAACGCGGCGGGTTGCATGGTTGGCAATCAGAACCCCCTGGTAGAATCGACGAATCCCAATCGCCGCCGGCCAGGGCAGAAGAATTACCGTAGCCGTGTAGGTCAGATCAGCGACATATTGCGGCAAATTCATCGCATTGATGGTAATAAGGGAGAACACTTTGGGGCGCAGCAGCACCAGCATCAGCAACGTAATTGATATATTCAACGCCCAGGTGAACTGCCTGAGTTTGGACAGTGACTGCGAATTCTTGACCAGGGAAGTCGATGCGGTCATCATCATGATCACCGGCGCTTCGATGATCAGGGCAAATGAAAACGCCACGCCATAAGCCGCCAAGTTAAATTTGGGGTCGGTAAGGCGTGCGATTATCGCAGCAATGAATGGCCCTTCAGCCGACATCATCAACCACGTACCGGCCAGGGGCAGCCAGAACTTAAAAATCTTTCCTACGGTCAAGCCCTGCATAAACGTTATCAATCCATTTCGACAGCTCGCGGAGACCCAGACACCGCCTCTGGGTCGATTCGAGACAGTGTAACACGCAACCCCCTCCCCAGCCATAAGCAAAAACAACACCCCGAATTCCCGGGTATGTTTGACAATTGAAGAATCAACCGCGAAAATGTCGCAACTACAAAATCCCTGCCGAAGTGTTCCATCAGCAGCATACTGGCGCACTTCGGATGTGAATGCATCAAGGAAAATTCGATCATGAAACGACGAGCCTTCTTGAAGACATTAACCGCCAGCGCAGCCTGCGCCGCGATCGGCGGCAAGACGCTGCTTGCAAAAGCGGACAAGCCCGCCCGCCCCAATATCATGGTGATAATGGCGGACGATCTCGGGTATTCGGATATCGGATGCTACGGCGGGGAGATCGAAACGCCAAACCTCGACGCCCTTGCAAAGAACGGACTCCGCTTCAGCCAGTTCTATAATTCAGCGCGATGCTGCCCAACGCGAGCGTCGATGCTCACCGGATGCTATCAGCACAAGGTGGGCCTTGCGCATAACGGAAACAACCTGAGCAAAAACGCAGTCACCATCGCCGAGGTCCTTAAAACCGCCGGTTACCAGACTGGAATGACGGGGAAATGGCACCTGTCGCGAACCAAGCCCCGCAAGCGTGACGAGCAACTGCAGTGGCTGAGCCATCGCCGGAATTTCGGGCCATTCGCCCCGCTGGACACCTACCCCTGCAACCGCGGATTTGATGAACATTACGGCGTGATCTGGGGCGTGGTGAACTACTTCGACCCCTTCACCCTGGTGCATAATGAAGAGCAGATCACCGAAGTGCCCAAGGACTTCTACATCACCGACTTCATCACCGACAAAACCGTCGGCCTCCTCGACGACTATTCGAAGAAGGACGCACCATTCTTCATGTATGTAGCCCACACCGCCCCGCACTGGCCCCTGCACGCCAAACCCGCGGATATCGCGAAATATAAGAACCGCTACAAGGGCGGATGGGACAAGCTGCGTGAAGATCGCTACAAACGCCTGCTCAAAAGCGGACTGTTTGACAAGACCAACACAACCCTTCCGCCCAACAGTTCGGGCAAGGCCTGGGATAAACTCACCGACGCCGACAAGGCCTACGAAGCCGAAATCATGTCAGTCCACGCAGCCATGGTCGACTGCGTAGACCAGGGGATCGGTCGGATCATAAAGAAGCTGAAAGAAACCGGACAGTTCGACAACACGCTGATATTATTCTTCGCCGACAACGGAGCCAGCCCCGAACGAGGATACCCCCCGGGCTTCGATCGCAACGGACACAAACGCGACGGAACGCCCGTTAACTACAAGGCCCGCACGGGACTGGGCTCCGAAGACACCTACCCGTATCTCGGACGCCCGTGGTCTAACGCGGTGAACAGCCCCTTCCGCTACTGGAAAGCCGAATCCTACGAAGGCGGCTGCCATACCCCCATGATCGCCCATTGGCCCAAGGGGCTGAAGACCAGGGGCGGGCAGATAACTCACCAGGTCGGACACGTGATGGACGTCATGCCAACTTGCCTGGAGCTCGCCCGAGCCGAATATCCCACAGTCTACAAGGGCAAAAAGATCGTGCCGATGGACGGAAAGAGCCTGCTGCCGATCCTGCAGGGCAAACAGCGAACCGCCCACGAGGGCATCTTCTTCGAGCATGCAGGCGGACGGGCCGCACGAATGGGCGATTGGAAGATCAGCGCCCGACGCGGAGGCAAGCCGTTCGAACTGTTCAACCTCGCCAAGGACCGAACCGAATCGACCGACCTGGCGAAAGAACATCCCCAGCGACTCCAAGCCATGACCAAAGCCTGGAACCAATGGGCCAAAAGCGTGGGCCTGCGAGTAAAGTAGAATCAGCCCCCTGACCAATCCGACCAAGGCGGCCAGCCCCCCCGTCATGCGCCCGCCACACGACCACCACATGTTTACAATAGGTTTACAATCTGAGCGTGTAAACCTAATCACAGATAACAAGCACCACTTATCCAAACCAAGCCCAGCACAGGCCCCTTTCAACATAACACCTTGGACACAAAAGAGTTACCCAAATCGCCCGCCGCTCAAAAGAACCAAACAACCCAAAGCCCGCCCGCAACGGAGGTTTACAAACACCTGCCCTGTAAACATGGCGCAGCGATCAGCAACATACCCCTGCCCCCCCGGGAACGCCGATCTCCTGATCGGCATTTAGCCAGTTGAACGTTCGGATGCGGAGGCGTTAAGTACGACATGTCGGCGGTGGGCAATTTTGACTTCAACGATTCGCGTGTCGCGTTCCTGCACGGCATGATCCCCGCCAAGAGAAAGTTGATCGACCAAACGCCCGGCGGAACGTGCACATCCATGCCGGTTATGTATGTCGCGGTTGGCAGACGGCTGGGCTATCCGCTGAAACTCGTCACCACCAACAGCCACATTTTCGCCCGCTGGGACGGAGCCGATCATCCAAACCCCGCCTGGCGTGAGCGCTTTAATATCGAGGGGTCCGGTCGGGGTTTCAGCAGCTACGATGACGACCATTACAAAAGTTGGCCGCTGAAAACAACCGACTACGAAGTACGTTTCAATCGCTATCTGATCTCGC
>JABGPF010000483.1 GCA_018645065.1 Phycisphaerales bacterium | reverse complement strand
GTGATCCGGTCGCTCGGTTGCGTCCTGCCGGCCCGTACGATAACCGACGGGGAGACGATATACGGCAGGGCGACAGCTGCGGCGGCCGAGGCCGTGAGCAACTGACGGCGACTTAATGGTTCCCATGATGACATTGGCGAATCTCCCAAAACCGGATCGTAATCGATTTGGCGACCATTTCAAAGTAAGTTGTTTCTTGCTATGCAGATGGAGGCTGGATATTTAAACTATTGTTTTGTGGTCGCAGGGAGATATGCTGTCCGGGAAATGTTGGATAGACTCGAAGGAGCATCAGAATGGACAATACGCGTCGCGGTTTCATGAAGTCCACTATCGGCGCTGGAGCGATTGCGGCGGTATCAGGGTCGCTGTCGGCTTCCGAGCGTCCAGTGATAACGGCGACCGCCCTGGACCGCGCAGCGGCTGCGCCCGTGCTCAAACTTGACGGTCTGAACACGCCGGTCAAGATCGCTTCGGTCCAACTGCTGCGGGGCGGAGGACAGTACTTCGTTCGCGTCCGTTCAATCGACGGCGCCGAAGGCGTTGCGATAACCAATAGTCGCGCCGGGGTGCTGTACCCGATTTTTCAGCAACTCGTGGCGCCTTACTTTGTCGGAAAGGATGCGTTGAAGCTCGATTCGCTGGTCGACGGCGTTTATGTGTATCGCAGCAACTACAAGCTTGCCGGTCTGCCGCTGTGGTGCTGCGTGGCCTGGATAGAATTCGCCCTGCTCGACATGCTGGGCAAGATGGCCAGGAAACCCGTCGGCGAGCTGCTCGGCGGCGTGGTTCGCCGCAGCGTACCCATCTACGTGGCCAGCGGGAACCGCGGCAACAAGCCCCAACAGGAAGTGGCGCTTCTGGCCAGGAGCATCGAGAAGACAGGCGCCCGGGCCGTGAAGTTTAAGGTCGGCGGGCGGATGCGCAACAACGCCGATTCCCTCCCCGGTCGGACCGAGGGCCTGATCCCACTGGCCCGAAAGACGCTCGGCGACAAGATCACGCTCCACGTCGATTCCAACGGGTCATACGACGCTCCCAAGGCCATTGAAGTTGGAAAGCGGCTGCAGGATCACAACTATCACTTCTTCGAGGAGCCCTGCCCATTCGACCACCTCGAAGACACCAAGCGAGTGGCTGACGCACTGACGATTCCTATCGCCGGCGGTGAGGTCGAGACCAGCGTTCGGCGCTTTCGATGGATGATCCGTAACGGCGCGGTTCAGGTCGTCCAGCCGGATCTGCACTACAATGGCGGTTTCATTCGGGCGATCCGCATAGCCAGAATGGCCGCTGCAGCCGGTATGTCCATCACTGTGCATATGTCCGGCGGAGGTGTGGGATACGTCGATACGCTTCATTTCGCTTCGTGCGTCCCGAATATCGGTGAGTTCCAGGAATACAAGGGCGGAGTGGATCGATCGGGCCAGTGGTATGATCCGCCGCTGAAGCTCAAGGACGGGGCTGTGACAGTACCAACCGGCTTTGGGTTGGGGCTCGCTTCCGATCTCAAGATGTTCAAGGATGCAAAGGCGGTGGGGCGGGGCTGATCCCGTATGGTCCCAAAACTCAGCCGCGCAGCAGCTCTTGGCATGAAAAGAAGTTACAGGACAGCTCGCTGTAGTGGATTGGACCTGTTCCGCGGCATTTTGAGACGGTAGAATCGCCAACGTGACTCGCTCGCTGAAGCGGACGGCTCATTTAACGTTGAGTGAAGATCGGATTCGTCGGATTGTGGAGACAGAAGGCCGGAACGCCTTGCGTGTGCAAAAGCGTGGAGAACTTCCGCCGTCTTTCACGTCGGCCGACTGCAGCGATGGGGTGATGGTCACCGGCGCCGACGGCGTGTTTGCCCCGCTGGTTCCCGAGACGCAGAAGGCCAGGCGTCGTGCGACCGAGGCCAAGAAACGCAAAGCCGAGGGGCGTCGTTCGACGCGGAAGCCGGGTCGGCCGAAGAAGGGCTCCGACGGCGAGTACGAAGAAGCCAAGGTGTTGGCGTTCTACAACCAAGACAAGACGCACATGCATGTGCTGGCGACGATGGACGATTGTTATGAATTGGGCAGGATGATGCGTCGCGAGGGGCGCCGGTTGAGGCTGGGTCAGGCGTCGTTTTCCCACTCGGTGGCCGACGGGGCCAAGTACATCTACAAACAATATCAGTTGAACCTGCCGATGCTGGATGAGAATATTCTGGATTGGTATCACTTCAAGGAACATGTGGTGAAGGCCAGCCATGCGGTGTGCGGGGAGAGTGACGCCAGGACCAAACCGTGGCAACAGAAGATGCTCGATGCGGCCTGGGAGCAGGGATCGCTGGTGATGCTGCATCGGCTCGTGCCGTATGTCCGCAGGCATAAGGGTGAGCGTCGCGAAGCTCTGGAGTCGTTGCGGGGTTATGTTGAGCGTCGAACGTCGCAGACCGATTACCCCCCCCCGTTTCCAGGAGCAGGGTTACGATTGCGGCTCTGGGCCGACCGAGAGCCAGTGCGGCACGGTAACGGCTCGA
>JABGPF010000119.1 GCA_018645065.1 Phycisphaerales bacterium | reverse complement strand
TGTTGCTATTCTACACCAGGAATCGATTTTCGCCAAGATGCAAAAAAACGCATTTGACAACTTTATCGTAAATTAAGATTATCCGTTGGCCCCGAACTCTCTGCGAGGTTAACATTTATACATGAATCAACGCGACCAATGGCTTTTCTGCGAGGAAGAGACACTACTAAAAAATTGCCGAGTCGACACCTACAAGTCATCCGGTCCAGGCGGTCAGCGAAAAAACAAAGTCGCAACCGCCATTCGACTGGTGCACAAACCGTCCGGGATATCCGCACAAGGCCAGGAAACCAGAAGCCAGGCGAGAAACAAAATCCTGGCGCTAAGAAATCTACGCATGCATATCGCCTGCGCCTGCCGGACAAAACAAGATATCGAACACCTGCTGATACCGGACCAACTCGCCGAATACTTCAAACTATCGAAACAGCAAGGCCCGAAAGCACAGGCAAAAATGCGTTTGGCGATAGCTGGCGGGAGTTGGTGCTTCTGGCCGACTGCGGCGCTTGTGCTTGACGTGTTCGATGCTGCCGAGGGGCAACTGGCAAGTGCGGCTCGGGCAATGAACATTTCAACGGGGAACCTCGCATCATTCCTGCGAAGCCACCGCAACCTGCTGGCGTCGGCCCAGGCAATTCGCCAGGCCCACGGCCACAGTCCGCTGCACTAACCATCCGTGTAATCCGTAGCATATCCGCCGTTTGCCGTATGCCGTTGTCGTATCTAAATCAGTGATATCCGTGTTATCCGTGGTGGAAAAAAGCCGTTTACCGTTGCCGTTGCCGTAACGGCTCCCTTTTTATGTCGCACCCAAGGTTGCCCGCTATCGAAGAGTTATCTTGACAATACTTTCACGTTCGATTATTTCTGAATCACCGCCGGTCCGCCAAAACATTACGGAACACAAACATGCCTCAATCGACCAACCCCGAAACCATATTGCAGATAGACAAATCAACGTTCATCGGAAAAGGACGTCACAGGGAATGCTACGTGCATCCTGAAGACCCCGATAAGTGCGTCAAGATAATCGTACTTGGCGACCAGACCGAAACCCAGCGCGAGCAGGCGTATTATCGGCGCCTCGACAGGCGAAAAATATCGTGGAGCATGCTGTCGCGATACTGCGGAGATGTGCAAACCAACATGGGACCGGGCGCCGTTTTCGAACTGGTTCGCGACTACAATGGCGAAGTCTCGAAACCAATGACCAACTACCTGCCCGCCGCTGACGAGCCCGACGCGGATATCGACACCCTGCTGAACGCGATAACAACGCTCAAAAAGTACATGCTCGATCAGAAGATCGTCACCATGACGCTCCAAACAAAAAACATCCTCTACCAGAGAACCAGTCCAACCGACGGGAAACTCGTAATCGTCGATGGTATTGGAAATTCCGATTACATACCAATATGCAACTACGTGGGGTTCATGGCTACGATCAAAATCAAAAGAAGGTGGAAACGTTTCGAGGCTTTTCTGCTGAAAAATTACGGACACAACCAGACACTGCGGCGGATGCTCGAGAATAACCACACCTGAATCCAGGGATCCGCGACTCGCTGCGACAGGTCGAACGCTTGCGGTTTGGAGAAAATAGCATCATCAATTCGACAACCCGGAAATTGCGATCGCGTTTTTTTATACCCGATTGGCTCAACGCGGAAACTGAACTGATTCGATATGTATTCCTGTTTATGCACAAATTCATGCGCAAAACCGGAAAACCGGCAATTACATGACAAATAAAAAAGGCTGGCAGTAAACTGCCAGCCCGTTTTAGATGCCTGCGATCAGGGTCGGGGCATGGGTGCGGTATAATAGTGACCACAAGCATCTACACCCATAGTATCGGATCAAGCGAGTGTTGGGTAGAGGAAAAATCGGAAAACTCTTAATTTTTTTAATTATGGCGGCTTGATTCCACCGTCAAGCCGGCCGTAACGCATTCGAGCAGCGTGGGTAAGCGTCTTCAGAACCGCCCTGCCATGTCTGAATTTGGATACTTGCAACCCACCAATATCCAGAGCGGACACTATGGATCGGGAAATTCCACGTCGCCAATTCGCACAAAACTGGCGGATATTTCATGGTTTTTCGAGTCGGCGGACGGCATTACATCACTGGAATGAGCATTTAAATAGGGGCTGACAGACGGTCTGATCGCGATCATTTCCGGCAAGGCGTTGACTCTGACCGCCTGCGAGGGTCTAATCCTGCACTATGGCAAAGATAAAAATCGCAGCACTGATAAGCGGAGGCGGGCGCACCGTCCTGAACCTCGCCGAGGAAATTTCCGCCGGACGCCTTGACGCCGAACTGAACCTCGTGATCGCATCGAGAGACTGCAAAGGCGTTCAGCGATGCCGCCAGGCCGGGATGGACGTGCATATCGTAGCACTCAAGGACATGCCCGACGCGAACAGCTACTCCGAAGCGATTACCAACATCCTCGATCAGGCGGAAGTGGATCTGGTGATAATGGCCGGTTTCCTGTCACTATGGCCCATCCCTGAAAAGTATGCCGGGAAGGTGGTGAACATCCACCCGGCGCTGCTCCCGCTGTTCGGGGGCAAGGGAATGTTCGGGCATCATGTGCACCAGGCGGTTGTCGATCACGGGTGCAAAGTCAGCGGATGCACAGTCCATTTCGTCAACAACGAATATGACGAAGGCCCGATAATCCTGCAAAAATGTGTTCCGGTTTATGATACCGACAGTCCCGACGACGTCGCGGAGAGGGTTTTCGTCCAGGAGTGCATAGCGTTCCCGGAGGCCATTGCGTTAATTGCCGCAGGAAAAGTGACCATCGACGGACGAATCGTGCGAATCACCGAATAGCCCGCCGCCTCATGCAGTCCAGGCACTGGCCAACGGCGCCCAACAGTTCGTCGCGAGTGAACGGTTTGGGAAGACGCCCAAGCAGATATCGCTCAAGTTCCGGTTTTCCGGGAACGGTGTCATGCACCACCGAGAACATGCAAATCGAGGCATCGCGAATCAACCCCTGTCCGACCAGTGCTGCAATTGTCTCCCACCCGTCGAGTTCGGGCATCCTGATATCCATGAGGATCAGCCCCTTAAACCCGTCGCATACGTGCTCTATGCACTCCCATCCGGAACTGACAACGCTGAGATCATACCCCGCATCAGACAGCATGTCGCGGACCACACGCTGCACTGCAGGATCGTCATCGACTAGCATTACGCGTTCTTTCATACGGCCTCTCCTGGACTGAAATAATTATAACATTTCGGCCCAGTCGGCGATGCGCAGGTGGGGCAAAACTGTCCGCCGGAGAATGAATCATTGAATACTCGTGCCATAATCGCTATCATACAACGCTCCACCAATAGCAAAGGATCAGTATTTTGACTAATAAAACAGAACATAAACTACAGAACATCGACGCACCCAACCTGTACCGGGACATGTTCCCGTACACGGAATTCCCTCTGGTGAAGTTTGATGACTCCGCCCCTCCGATGGCTCCGGCGAAGAAAATGTGGGTCACCGACACGACCCTGCGCGACGGTCAGCAGGCTCGCCCGCCATACACCGTCGAGCAGGTGGTGAACCTCTACAAGCTCATGCACAAAGTGGATGGCGGAGCAGGACTTATACGCCAAAGCGAGTTCTTCCTCTACTCGGATAAGGACCGCAAAGCCATCGAAGAATGCCAAAGCCTCGGATACGAATTCCCCGAAGTCACCGGATGGATCCGAGCGGTGAAATACGACTTTGAACTGGTCAAAGCGATGCAACTTCCTGAAACGGGCATACTTACAAGTTGCAGCGATTACCATATCTTCTTGAAACTCAAGAAGAACCGCAAGCAGGTGATGGAGCAATATATCGATATCGTCCGCGCGGCGCTGGACCAGGACATTCTCCCGCGATGCCACTTCGAAGACATAACCCGAGCGGACTTCTACGGTTTCGTCGTACCGTTCGCCATCGAATTAATGAAGTTGCGCGAAGAATCGGGCATCGACATCAAGATTCGCCTGTGCGACACGATGGGCTTCGGAGTACCCTGGGCAAACGCCTCACTCCCCAGAAGCGTACCGAAACTCGTGCGTGGGCTCATCGAAGAGGCCGGAGTACCGGGCGAACTGCTCGAATGGCATGGGCATAACGACTTCTACAAGTCCGTTGTGAACCCGGAAACCGCATGGCTTTACGGATGCGGAGCGTGCAACGCAAGCCTGCTGGGCATAGGTGAGCGAACTGGAAACACACCGCTCGAAGCCATGGTGGTCCAAGCCGCTCAACTCTGCGGAATGGACCCCAAGGTAAACTACCCCGCCATCACCGAAATCGCGGAATATTTCCGTAACGGGATCGGACACGACATCACCAGCAACATGCCCCTGGTCGGACGCGACTTCAACACCACACGCGCCGGAATACACGCTGACGGACTCCTGAAATGCGAAGAAATCTACAGTTGCTTCGATACACAAAAACTCCTGGACCGACCAGTAGCCGTCGCAATTACCGATAAGTCAGGAGCCGCTGGAATCAAGCATTGGATCGACATCAACTACGGTGAAAATGTTCCCAAAGATGATGCGAGATTGCTGGCGATTCGGGACAAAGTCGATGCCGAATACGAAGTGGACCGGACCACCGCGATTAGCGATCCGGAAATGCACAAGTGGTACGCAGAAGCCTTCGAGCAGAAATAATCGAAAGGCGGCATGACCCGACGGGCGAAAATATCCGCTTGCGCGATATATTAGCCCCAATGGTGCGTTTGTCCAAATAGAGACCAATAGATGCAGTCTCGCCCAATTTTATGCCGATAAACAACAACGAACCGGTATAAAGGACAGCGGAATGACTACGCTACCAAGATACAATGGCGTTGATGATCTTATACGGCGATTGCAGACGGTGCATGTACGTCGTCACACAATTCGGATAATGACGTTCGTAGCAGGCGCGTTGGCGGTTATCGTCGCATCACTGCTGTTTACGACACTGGCGGGCGGATATTGGCCCGATCAACCGCCTGCGCTGCTGCGATGGGCGTTGGCGATATCATGCCTGACCATATGGGGCGGAGCTTTAGGAATACTCCTGGTGCGAGGAGCGTTGTGGAACCAGACGCCAGCACAAACCGCAAGATTCGTCGAACAGGCGTCACCGGAGCTGAAGAACAATCTGATCAACTCGATCCTGCTGGCCCAGGACACCGAGCAGGTCAGCCCGCAATTCGTCCAGCAGGCGATCAACGAAACGGTGAACCTCACACAAGACGCCGACCTGTCCGAAAGCCTGTCGTACCGACAATTGAAACGCTGGGGGCTCGGAGCCGCACTGGCCGGACTCCTCCTGGGCGCAATGGTGATCCTGCAACCAGGACCATTCCAACGAGGACTGACCGCCGCCCTGACACCGTGGAAATACGTACCGCGAGTGAACAAAATCGACGGAGTGAAAATCACGCCCGGCGACACGACGGTCCTGACCGGCCAGAGAGTCGTCATCACCGCCGACATCCCCGCACTTGACGAACAGCATTATATTGATCAGACCGAACTGGCGGTGGAACTGGCCAAACTCAAACCGCGAGTAATCGTCGCGGGGCGAGAAACACCGATCCTGATGCTCGGCGGGGCTGGAGGCAAGTTCACCTGTGACCTCAACGCGGTAATGAGAAACGTTGACTACGCCGTAATCGTAGGCTCTGACCGCTGGCCGACGGACAAACCGTATTACACCGTCAAGGTCATCGACGACATCACAGTCAAAGCCCGACATCTGCTCTACTCCTTCCCGCCCTACACTCAGAAAGAGCCCCAGGAAGTCACCGATAGCAGCGGCCTGATCGAAGCGAGCGTCGGGTCGACGGTGAAAATGACGATAACTCTGTCGAGCCCCGTGCCGGCGATAACGCTCGACATCAAGGGCAAACAGGCCCTTGCGATGGCGCCGTCGAACAACGGAAAAACATTCACCGCCGCATTGCCCATAGACGCCGATGGCGGGTATCGAATGCTGCTCCAGGACGCACAAGAGCGAACCATCCGCACCCTGCCCGACATGTCAGCCGACAACGGTGAGGCGCCCCTGCCCACCGCTGGGGCGATCATGGACGGGTACTATCCCATACGCGCAATCCCCGACGCCCCGCCAACGATCAAGTTCCTCCTGCCGGGACGCGACCTGACCGTGGCTCCGGGCGCCAAAGTCAGAATGAAAATCAAACTAGCCGACAAGTTCGGGCTCGATAATCTCACGCTCATGATCAACTCCAGCGGGAGAGTATCGCCTCTGCTCGCTCGCAACCTCGATGGCTCTACCGACGAACTAATCGTCTACGAGTACACAGTCCCCGCCGATTTGCCCGACGACGGTACGATCGTACTGACCTACAACGCAATGACATCCGATCAGCGGAACCTGCCCCGATTAAAACTCACGCCGCAAATTGCATCGTCCAAAACGTACAAAATCACCGTACAGGACGCGACAAAGCTCGCTGAAGAATCTGCGAAACGATACGAGATTCTCAGGAAAAAGCTCCTGGAAATACTCAACATCCAGCTCTCTCAGCGGGTCAACACTGCGATCTGCAAAACCCAACACAAGAAGCTCGCCGATATCCAAAAGACCGGCGCCGAGATAGTTATCGGACAACAAGCCGTGCGAAACGGAATGCTCTGGCTGCTTACGAAACACAAGTTCGATCAGGACCTGATCGCGATCCAGCAGGAGATCGCACGCATGTTCGCAAACGAGGCTCGCCTGGCGGTGGACCAGGCCGGCATAGTCGTCAAACTTGGCGCGATGAACCTGCGAAACAAGGCGTGCGACGAACTGGGCGGTTCGCAGGATCGGATCATAGAATCGATACAATCGATGCTCGCGATAATGCCCGAACTGGTGGGCAAAAAGGAAACCAAAACAACCGCCGCAGACGATCTACCGCCCGACGTAAAAGCAAAACTCGCCGAACTGAAAGCCAAACTCGCAGAGTTCACCGAAGGGCAAAAGAAGGTCATCCAAGCCGCGAAGCGACTTACAAAAATGCCTGTCGACACGTTCCAGGAAGACGAGGAAAAAATTCTCAGCGACCTGGAAGCGGCTGAGGATAATTGGGAAAAATTCATCAACGAAGCACTGGCCGATTTCTCCAAACTCGCCGAGCAGGACTTCTCCAACCCGGCGTTGCTGAAGGAGTTGCTGTCTGTCAAATGCGACGTGACGATGGCCAAAGACGCCCTGTCGAAAAAAGCGACCGAGATCGCAGTGGCTGCTGCAGGGGCGGCAAAAACCAAAGCCGAAAAGGAAATGGACAATATCGAAAAATGGCTGCCGGACAAGCCTGATCGCGAAAAATGGTCCATGGAAGATCCCACAGGCGGGCAGGAAAATATCGAAATGCCCGACCTGCCCGAAGAACTCGAAGACCTCGTCGGAGACCTGCTCGAAGAAGAGGAGGACCTGTTCGAAGAAATGGCCGACGTATCCGCCAAGGCGACCATAAGCGGAGAGAAAGGGATCGGGTGGGACGCCATGGACGGGCCTATTTCAAGCATGGCAGCAAAAGGCGTCACGGGCAACCAACTGCCCAATACGTCAGAAATTTCCGGTAGGTCAGGAGAAGGCCGGCAAGGCAAGTCGACCGGTGAATTTGTCGAAGACAAAGCCGTCGGAAAAGGCGGACGCCGAACACCCACCAGACTCACGCCCGAACCGTTCTCAAAAGGCGTAGTCGACGACCGGGGCTCCGAAGCCGAAGGCGGATCGACCGGTGGCGGGAAAATCTCCGGTTCGGGCGCCGAAGGGCTCGAAGGGCCCGTGCCTCCGGAACTCAAAAAGGAAATGAAACGCCTCTCGGGAAAACAGGCGTCACTAATAAACAAAGCCGAACAAATCCGCGCCCAGTTCAAGGTCACCGATCATTCGAACCTCAAACTATTCCAAGCGGTAACGCTCATGAATCGCGTCAAGGACGATCTGGACAAGTTCCGATACCACAACGCCCTGAGAAACCGCAAGGAAGTAGTAGGAGCACTACAGGACACCGCGATGCTCCTGTCGGGAAATATTGACGTACAGTCAGACGCATCGTCATCGATGCCCAAATACATTAAAGACGATATCGCCGACGCGATGAACGGAACCATGCCCGAAGAGTTCAGGGAAGTTCTAAAGCAGTACTATCGCAGAGTCAATCAGGAAGGGAAATAACCGTGCCATTCGGTAAACACAACAACAAGACGCCCTGGTACGCCCAGGGATTGGCGTTTGAATGTACGGGCTGCGGAGGATGCTGCGCAGGCCCCGAAGAAGGATACGTCTGGATCACAGAAGACGACATCACCGCAATCGCCGCACACCTGAGAATCCCGCTGAACGAGCTAATGGACAAATACGTGCGAAAAGTCGGAAAACGTTTCAGCCTGCGGGAAGATCCGAAAACCAAGGACTGCCTCTTCCTCGAAGCCGCAGATAACGGCCAGAGAAAGTGCACCATCTACGCTCATCGCCCCACTCAGTGCCTCACCTGGCCGTTCTGGCCTTCGAACGTAAGCAATCCGGACCACTGGGCGATGGCTGGCGCCAGATGCGAAGGGATCAACCGGGGGAAACTGCACAAACTGGAAGAGATCGAGATCCGCTGCAATGCCACCCACGAATAATCCCCCCACCGCAGATCAGTTCGACCTGGTCTCCGCCATCGAGCAATGTGCCCGGTCCGGCGAGTTCATGCAGTCCATTCTGGACGTTTACGAGGCCCTCGAACAGACCCGCACACCGAAAGATGCGATATGCCTGGGCGGAGGAGCATGCTGCCGATTCGATCTGTTTGACCATCGCCTGTATGCAACCGTGGGCGAACTGGCGCTGCTCCAACGAGCCCAACCCGCAGATATATCGCGCCTGGCGATGAACAGATGCCCATACCAACAAGGCCCCAAATGCCTGGCCCGCGAGAACCGACCCCTGGGATGCCGCATCTTTTTCTGCCGCGAAAAAACCGATATCAGCGAGCCCGACGCCTACGAAACGCCCCATAATCGAATATCTGAATTACACCAGCACCACAATATGCCCTATGCGTACGTCGAATTGATTTCAACATTAAAGTTATTACACAAGTTTTGCCGTTGACACAGCATAGTGCAGCTTTTATTATCTCTGGTAATAATGAAGGTCGCGATGGAGCGGATCTTCATGGATAGAATGCACATAGAGGTTAATGATATGAAGAAATTTGGTATTACACTGGTTCTGGCACTCGTGGCGATGGTGTGCGTCTCTGGATGCACTACGCCCGAAACGAAGACCGAACGAGACTTCAGACTCTCCCGCCAGTTCGAAATGGATCGCCGCTCGTTTGTGGACGACTCTGATTACTTCTGGCTGATCAACAGAAGCTCTTCGCTTACGCCGTGGCATAAGCGCGTCGGGTACTAAACCTAACGTTCGAATCTATATCAGAACCCACCGATGCGCCACATAACGTGGAGCGTCGGCGGGTTTTGTTTTTATCGAAACCGCGACATCCCTTACGCCCCGCCGAAACTACCGTTCACGTAATAACTGATAAACACTGCTAACGGACATACCGTCATGAGCAAAGTGAATCGACTCGCCGTTTTCCCGGGCACCTTTGACCCGCTGACAAACGGGCATCTGGACATCATCAATCGCGGAGTCAAAATCTTCGACGAACTGGTGGTCGCCATAGGCGTTAATCCCGAAAAGACCCCGATGTTCGACCCCGAAACGCGCCGGGAGATGATAAGGAAGTCGACACAGCACATTCCCGGCCTGAGGGTTGAAATATTCTCCGGGCTTACAGTCGACTTCGCCGCCAGCGTAAACGCCGTCGCCATACTCCGCGGAATTCGCGATTCGTCGGACCTGCATTTCGAATCAGGAGTGGCGCTGACTAACCGCATTGTCACCGGAATCGAAACCGTGTTAGTAATCCCCAGCCCCGAGCACGCTTTCACATCGTCGAGCCTGATAAAGCAAATTGCCAAAATGGGCGGTGACCTCTCAGGCATGGTCCCGTCGGTAGTGCTGCCCTATCTGGAAACTCTTAATCCGTCGGCCCAGGACGACACCCCAAACCAGTAAGCATCCCGCCCCGCCCCATCGCTGTTTGTAACCTGTTTTCTGTGCGCATAAAGAAGGCGCCAGGAGAGGGGGGCCTGGCGCCTCAAACTCGGTCAAGAGGGAATATGACCGAGGAGCCTCATAGTTACCAAGAGTATTAAAGCATCTATCGCCATATCTGTCAAGTGAAGAATATTTTTTTATTTCTCTTTTATTTCACCGGACACCTTCCCCCCACCGCAGATTTGTGAAGCAATAAAGATTGCATGGAAAGAAACTTAACGCCTAAGCGTATAAACCACGAGCCCTGATATATTGTTCGACCGCGTCAGGAACCATGTAGCGAATCGAGGCGCCTGACCCCAGACGTCGGCGAATTTCCGAAGAGGAGATGTCGATCAGCGGCGTTTTGCACATACCGGCTATCATACCTTCTGACAAACACTTACCAAAACGTTCGTCCAGCAGCGAGGCGATTTGGGGAGCCTCTTGATCCCATGGAGGACGGGCTGCGATCACCAGACGGGCCAGTTTCACCACATCGTCTGCGCGATACCAGTTGGGCATATCGGCAAGCATATCGGCGCCGATAACCAGGTCGATCGCCCTATCGTCACCGCAGGATTCGCGAATCTCACGCAACGTATCGTAAGTGTAGCTGGGAGCAGGCCGTTGCAACTCAATTTCCGATATCTTAAATAAATTATCGCCCGCAATGGCGAGTTGCAGCATTTTCAGGCGATCAGCGTCCGAAGCGGCAGCGGGTCCTTTGTGGGGTCCACGGGCCGATGGAACGAGCGTCATCTTGCGATATCCGCGTTGTTCGGCGATAGCCCGCGCAGCGATAAGGTGCCCGTTATGCACGGGATCAAACGTTCCACCGAACAGTACAATCGGATCACTCATAATCTATCTTAACACTCGGACTTGACTCCGAGCCGGCAATATTGTATAAACTTTGGCCCCCAATAGCGAATTCTTGTGTGCCATACTCTGTAGACACCGGAGTTCGCAATCACGAATCAGGCAGCACGGGCACCCGCTGCCAAAGCACGAATGGAAAGACAATGGAACAGAAGCACACAGACATCCTGACAGGAATAATTGACGCTGACTCGCTGGCCAAGCTCGACGCGCTCGGCAACGATAAGGCCAATGAGTTCATTGCCGATGCCGTGGCGCTGTGCAAACCGGCCAAGCTGATCGTCTGCAATGACGACCCAGCCGACATCGCGATGATCCGCCAGGCCGCGATCGACAACAACGAAGAAGTCCCGCTGAAGATGGAAGGTCACACCCTCCACTTCGACGGACCCAGCGATCAGGCCCGCGACAAGAAGGTCACCAAGTACCTGGTGCCCGAAGGCGATCACCTCGACGAGAAGCTCAACTGCACCGAACGCGAAGCCGGTCTGACCGAGCTGCGCGGAATATTCGACGGCTCGATGGCTGGACGCACAATGTACGTCCGCTTCTTCTGCCTCGGACCGGTCGACTCGCAGTTCAGCATCTCCTGCCTGCAGCTTACCGATTCAGCGTACGTCTGCCACAGCGAAGACATGCTCTACCGCGCCGGTTACGAACAGTTCAAACGCATCAGCCCCGACGGCGAGTTCTTCCGCTACCTGCACACCGCAGGCCGCATGGAGAACAACGTTTCGGTCGACGTCGAAAACCGTCGCATCTACATGGACCACACACAGAACACCGTATACAGCACCAACACGCAGTACGCGGGCAACACTGTCGGCCTGAAGAAGCTCTCGCTGCGTCTGGCGATCCGCAAAGCCGACCGCGAAGGCTGGCTGGCTGAGCACATGTTCATCATGGGCGTTCACGGTCCCAGCGACCGCGTAACTTACATCGCCGGCGCCTTCCCCAGTGCATGCGGTAAAACGTCAACGGCTATGCTTCCCGGCGAGACTATCGTTGGCGACGATCTGGCGTACTTCAAAGCGATCGACGGAAAAGCCATCGCAGTCAACGTTGAGTCTGGTATTTTCGGTATTATCTCCGACGTAAACGCCGAAGACGATCCGGTTATCTTCGACGTGCTGACCAGCCCGGGCGAAGTTGTGTTCGGTAACGTACTGGTAAAAGACGGAGTACCGGCGTGGATGGGCATGGGCACAGAACTGCCCGCAGACGGCGTGAACTACCAGGGCAAGTGGACCTCGGACATGACCGACGTGAACCCCTCGCACAAGAACGCTCGCTACACCGTGCGGATCAACTCGCTGGAAAACGCTGACGTAAAAGCCGACGCGCCCGACGGCGTGGAACTTGGCGCAATCGTTTACGGCGGACGCGATTCAGACATCTCCGTACCGGTCCAGCAGAGCTACGACTGGGCAAGCGGAATCATGATTGGCGCCTCACTGGAATCCGAAACCACAGCAGCAACGCTCGGAGCAGAAGGCGTGCGAACGTTCAACCCGATGAGCAACATGGACTTCCTGTCGATGCCCCTGAGCCAGTACATCGGAAACAACCTCGACTTCGCCAGCAAGCTCGACAACCCGCCGATGATCTTCGGAGTGAACTACTTCCTGAAGAAGGATGGTAAGTTCCTCAACGGCAAGCTCGACAAGGGCATCTGGATTAAGTGGATGGAACTGCGAGTCCACGGAGAGGTCGATGCGATCGCCTCCCCCACCGGACTGCTGCCCAAGCACGAAGACCTCGCCAAGCTGTTCAAGCAGTATCGCGACTTCGATTACACCGAGCAGATGTACGTCGACCAGTTCACCATCCGCATCCCGGAGAACCTGGCGAAGCTCGACCGTATCGGAGCGATCTACTCGGCGATCTCCGACACACCCGCTGCTCTGACAGAAGCGATGGACGCACAGCGCAAACGTCTGACCGACCTCCAGGCCGCCAAGGGCAACTACGTCTCACCGCTTGACCTGTAGTCCAAAGCAGCAAAATAGTAGTATCGATTACGATTACGATTACGATTACGATTAAAAAAGCCCCGCTGGACAGACCGTCCGGCGGGGCTTTTTCTTGCGCCACCGGCGGAGACCACTCAACCGCCCCACACGGTGCGCACCACAGCCCCAGATCCCCCCACGGGTGTTCACGAGGTTTACAATTGGTTTACAATTTGGACGTGTTACCCATTACCCGGAAAAGTAGTACCACTTATCCTAACCATGGGTAGCACCGACGAGATTGTGACGTAACATCCCTTAGGAGAATCGGTTATATATCAACCATTCAACCTGGACGTGCTGCAAGTCAACTCGCCCCGCTTTGGGCAGAGGTTTACACTTGTCGCCCTGTAAACATGACAACCTGGCCGGACGAACCAGGCATCGCACAATTACCTGGTGATCCAGCCCCCCGATATACAATCAAGCGAATCCGGATATAAGGCAACTGTAAGCCTCCAAGTTTACGCTTGTTATACAGAACCCAGCACACTTCGGATATGAATCCGTCGGGCTCCCTACCACGTCAGGACAATGACGCCCTATCTCTACCGGAATCTGCGTTTGGCTTTCAGCAGTGCTGGAACCCCAAACGCCAACATGATAAGAGTCGTCGGTTCAGGAACCACCTCGCCCGTTAGAGATACATCAAATGTTTCACCTGATACTCCAAGCGTTTGGCCCTGATCGGTCGTAAATGTCAGCAGTGCATTCTTAATGCCGTCTAACGCGCCAGCGCCGTCAAGTCGCACCTTTACCAAAAGCGTGTCTCCTTCACTAAGGATCTCCGGTATAAAATCAGGCGTACTGAACAACGCCGCATCAGGCCCGGTAATCACCGCACTCAGGATCGTCAGACCGGTAAGTGCGTCACCCAGCCCGTCCTTCGCCAAGTTAGTCAATTCGATGAACGCTTCGCCAACAGGTCCGGCGCTGTCCACAATTCCGAGATCGAGACTGCCGCCCGAATCGTCGCCATAGACAGGTCTTACGCCTTTACCGGCCAGTGTTATCAGCGAGTTCCCACCGTCGCTGGTTACCAGGACGTCCTGGGTGTCGGCTCCCATGGCGGTCGGGGTGTAAACAAACTGTTTGACGCTGTCGGCACCTTCAGCCAATGAAAAAGCGGCGTCCGGTGTTGGTCCGGCGAATTCGCCTGATGCGGATGCTACTGTTCCGGTGAGCGTCGAGCCTACGGAAGCTGCGTTTGTGATAGTCAGATCTCCGGGCGCCGAGCTGGTTCCTACTCGAACAGGTCCCAGGTCCAGTGTTTGTCCGGTCGCGGGGGTGGTTTGCAGTATCGGGTCATCAGCCTGGGTGAAGCTGATGTAGCGGACCTTTTCCTGGGAGAAATTATAGAAGCCGAATCGCCCGCTGGGGAAAACGTCTCCAGCGAAAACACCGAGATGATCGTTGATGTCTACATCGAAAACTTTCTGCTTGGTTGCATAAACTCCCGTCCCGCCCTGGATGTGGATTTCGATATTCGTTTGCTGATAGACCAGGTCGAACGCATAAGTCTGGTTATCCTGCCAACCTGCATTGACCAGAGGCGCCCCCAGCGAAGTAAATGTAATATTTGCGTCACTGGAGTGAGGCCAGATCTGATTGCCCGTTCCACTCGTGCCGTTATGAGTGCCCATGACCTTGGCAAGGCGGAAGCCCGGATCGGCGTTGGTTTGATAGAGCTGCTTCCAGTCGAGCAGAATCATGTCGACGCCGTTGACCGGATCGGCTCCTAAGGGAGCCTGATAGCCGAAAACAAATCCAATAAAATCGTCGTCGCCGGTCGTTTCAACGCGAAAAGAGCCCGAGACTGAAGTGTTAATGAATTCATTGGGGCTTACGAACATAGTCGGAGCCCCGTTGGTCGACTGAAACACTGACGTTCCATCGGGCACGACGGTCCAATTCCCCGCCCCGGAAGCGCCTTCTTGCGTCCACGTATTCAAGTTCACAGGCGTAGCGGCGTCTACGGCCCGGCATGGAGTCAGCAGCACACCGACGCAAACAATTATAATCGAAAAGACAACTACACAACCCCTGATCTCTGACCTAGACATGACATCTCCTTTTCTTTCCGTGCTTCCCAGGTAAGCTTCATCCCTAAAAAAGGAAGCGATTTACAAACATCAACTGGCCCTGCCAAAACCTCTTGGCTCCATATCTCCGTCATTATACGCATGGTATGGTGGGCATGGCGAATAACTTGCAACATTTTAGTTTTTTTCGTTTTGAATCGTAGAATTACGAGAATCCGACACCTGAAAACTTACACTCGTGATTCCGAGGCCGCAAGCGTAAGCAGCAGCTCGATTTAGAGCATCATTGGACACCACCATACACAGTTATTTTTCCATGCCCTCCCCCCAATATCATCGAAAACAGTGTGAGACAATCACAAATCCGCAGGTGTCTGTAAGTCGTCAAATTTAAGCTTGTTATGCTGAACTCTGGGCTCTATAAAACATGATGAATTGTTAGGCGGAATTGACATGAAAATCCCAAACGACAGTGTTCGAAAGAAAGTGGACGACATTGTCAGGGAACTTGAGGAGAGCGCCAAACCAGACGCTCCTGCGGGGCCCAGAGAATGAGGAAAAGGAATAATGACACGCTTTAAACACCTAGCTGTTCTGATCGCTCTTTGCATCTCCTGCACTGCGGGCGTTGGGTGCGCTGCGGATGCGGCGGGTGAAAAACTATCGAATCTGAAAAATGTGTACGGGCCTGTCGTTGTTGGGCGGCCGCCGTGTAATGCTTACTGCGGGCTGGTGAAACTTGACAGCGGAGAATTACGACATTACCGGGGCAAAGACGCCAAAACCAAACTCCCTACGTACATCAGCAGCAAGGACAACGGGTTAACGTGGAAGACCATAGCGTACAAGGGGCATACGGAGCATTGGGCGGCTGGCAGGAGTCCAATTTCAGGCGAATTTGTACGCCTGGTCAGCCAGAAGGACAGCGTTTATTGCGCCCGGTCAAAGGGTGGGTTTGACGGGAAATGGACATTCGCAAAAATTTGGCCTGAGAGTTTCATCATGCTCAAACCGCCGATTTTCATCCGGGGCGGTAAGCGGATACTTGTCGGATGCCACGGCACCAAACGTATAGGGTGCGGAACGTTATATTCAGATGATGACGGTTTAACGTGGAAACTGTCGGGCTTCACCAAGGCGCCGCATCACAAGTCAGGCGGGCTGCACCATGGGCGGCGTTGGAATCACGGAGCCGTCGAACCAACTATCGTGGAACTTAAGGACGGCAGGGTCTGGATGCTCATCCGCACCGCACAGGACAACCACTACGAATCGTTCTCTGAAGATGGCGGAGCAACGTGGTCTAAAGCCGCCCCTTCGCGTTTTTACGGTACGATAACAATGCCCACGATCGATCGACTCAAGGACGGCAGGCTGCTTTTCTTATGGAACAACACCACGCCGTTACCGGAGATGAACAAT
>JABGPF010000118.1 GCA_018645065.1 Phycisphaerales bacterium | reverse complement strand
TTCAGGTGTGACAGGCTGAAAAGAATTCCAGTCGCGACGACCGCAAAAATGGCGGTCGGGACCTTTGGAGCTGACATGCCGTCAACGAATATCGCCATGATCAACCCAATTGCCAGCAGGTGGAAAATAAACTCTTCATAAATTCCGGCGCCCATTCCAACTCGGATTGAATCCAAGCTGCTTGGTTGGGTGGTTGCGGCCAGGAGTAGCATAGCAGTTATGTGCGAGATAGCGATAAGCGGGATGATCCACAGCACAGACTCAACACACATTCCGCCCAGGACACGCGGGTGAATCTCCCAGCGGTCGCGTTTGAATAAGTGTTGGCCCAGTAGAACTGAGACAATCGCCAGCGGGGGCAGGCAGGCGGCGGTTCCGCCAAAGTGGCGTAGGATTTTTTTCAACCAGTGTTCAGCCAGCAAACCTGTTTGATGTGTGCCCAGGTGAAAGAACACCAGCAGCGGCAGTACGAAGAGCAGGCAATGCAGCGGTTTGAGCGTTGCCAGCCAATAGCTGTTGTCGGGTTTTCTGTACTGCCTGGCTTGGGCCGACATGAGTTTCTGTTTCCGTATCAGGTTGATTCGTTTGTTGTGAGCTATTATTCAGGTAGTGACAAGTACGATGCAATTCCACGAACCGTTCCAAGTCCTATGCCATTGATTTTGGTGAGGTCGTTGGGCGTTTTAAACGGTTCGTCCCGGTGCTTCTCGCGAAAATCTATGATGGCCTGGGCTCGTTTAGTTCCGATTCCGCGGAGCCTGACCATAGATGCCGCCGACGCCTTGTTGGGATCTATTCGATCGGCCGCGGACATGACGCGTTGCATCTGGGCGATCGGCTGGTCGGTGAATTCGATTCTACTGCGTGTGGAACACCATCCGAACCAGGCGGTGGACATTATCAGTAGTACTAGAATCGACGCGAGGTCCGCACGAGTCCACGCCAGGTCGAGTTTCCGCTGGTGTGACATTCTATTTTGATTTACGAGCACTGTCTTTCGACGGCCCGTTACCATAAATAAACGCTTTGAAGTTTCGCAGTTCCCTGAACGCTAATTTGGGCTCCATCGCCTCTGAGCACAGTCCACCGTGTGGTATTATTTGTTCGCCCTTATCGGCGAGATCCGCCCAGCAGACCGAATCGACGAACGGTTTTGATATTCCGATTCGATAGAACGCCTGGAGCCATTCAGCTTGCAGTCGTGGTGACCATGGTGCGTGCCATTTCCCGCCCTCTGCGATTTCGGCTTCTCCGCCCCATGCGTCTGTCATGTCGGCGACCGTATTTGAGGGCACCTGACATGCGCTGACGTGAACGGATTTTCCGAACGCGACGAACTCGTCGAGCATTGCGCTTATCTGCAGCAAGTCGCGAACGTAGTGTCCGTCTCTGGGTACGCCCATGAGAATCTGCACGCCGAAGGAGTCGAACTTGACACCGCTTTGCACGGCCATATCAGCGTACATCAGGGGCGGGATCGAACGCTGATTGCGAGCGTAGTATTCACCCCAGGGCATTTCCAGTTCGATCATCACTTTGGCTTCGGGAGCCAGCTTCTTCACCAGCAGGCAACTCATTCGAGTAAGTTCCATTAGCTGATCGAAGCTTAGATTGAACGGATTGTTTCCGTGAATGCCCGACACTACGTTCCAGACCTGGACCTTGTCCTTGTAGTGGGTGACTACTTTCTGGATGTATTCGTAGATCAAGTCCCGCAGTGCTTCGTAGTCGTGCTCCCAGATATACAGGCGTTCGGGGAGATGCAGATTGTTGAAGCTCAGCAGCGGACCTGCGTGAACGGGGCGTTTGGCTCGATTGGCGAAGTTGATCCACTTATCGGTATCCGCCAGGTCGTAGGTCTTCTCTTTCGGCTCGATATTCTTCCATGCCATTGGGATGTCAAAGAAGTCGGCGACTTCCTGCAGGCGATTATTGTAAGGCTTGTTGGTTTCAGCCAAATTAACCGCTGTTCCGAAGCTCGTGCGGGCCGAGGCCTGGGTGGTTGCCTTGCGACGATTCAGGAAAATATTCGCGTGGAACAACGCCATTCGCTCACCAAGAATAATGGCGTCCGAAAGCGTTTTGGCGCCCATTTCCGACGCTTTCGCCGGATCGGCCTGGTGCAGTGCGTGGACAAAATTACCACGTATTTTATCAAACGTTTCGTTCAGGTCGGTCGCGTCGGCGAAATCAAAGAGCCCCCAGTCTTCGCGTTTCTGGATGATTTTGAATAGCTGAGCGCGTGCCATTTCGACCATGAGATTGTACGGTTTTTTACGCTCGGGAAGCCGCACGGTGGGGAGCATGAATCTTCCGGCCTGGCCAACATCCCAGAGAACAGCAAGCCCCGCGGGGCCCGGAACGCGTTTGGTGCATCTGATCATGCCCTTGTAAACGGTGATGTCTGCGCGTACAGGAATTGTGTCCTGTCCAAATACGTAAGCACCTGACAGATCCAGATCTTCTATAAGTTTCCCGTCCTGATATACCTCAAACTGTATCATGCTGTACTCTTAATAACCGTTCTTGATGATCAGTTCAAGAACTCATTGGCTTTCATTGGCGTTTTGGTGTGATTGGAGATCATCCCCAGGCGGGGGTTAGCTTCTCCACCAGCGTTCTTTTGAGCCGCGTGTAGACCGGAAGACCGTCCGGTTCGAAGTCCAGCGGGGCGCTTCCCTGTATCAACGGAAGTGCGTATTGCCTGAACGCTTCGGTGATGCCTGTACCTTCGGCGTTGATGAATTCCGGTGGTAGCATTTTCTCACCGTTGGCTACGTCTTCCAGATTCGCAAGCCCGGTAGTGCAGGCGTACGGGCCTGAATCTTCATTGCGGACCAGGGTTATCATTTTCCCGCTGATCCCTTCGATTGCCGCAGCCACAGCGGCCTGGCCGGCGAGATAAGCTTCATTCGCATCGGTCTTGCTGGCGAAGTGCATCGCGACGCGTTGTGCTGTTCCAGGCAGATTTGTTCGGGCTTTCACGCCGACTTTCGACTCGACGATCGCTCGCACTGCACCGGCGGCTCCGCCTAGTTGGGTGTGTCCGAATGAGTCCTTGGCGAACTGTCCGCCCGCGTCTGCGAGGTATTTTCCGTCGGGTGTTTTCACTCCCTCACCGCACGTGATGAAGCATCGTTTGTAATCGGTCATGCATCGTTGCACGTCCTGGACAAACTTTTCGATCACGAACGGAACTTCGGGAAACAGAATTATGTGGGGCGCTTCGTCATCGTTGCGCCGGGCCAGGCCGGTCGAGGCGGCGATCCATCCGGCGTTTCTGCCCATCACTTCGTGGACGGTGCAGGTGTCGTGAGTGTACAGGGCGTCGGTGTCGCGCCCGGACTCCATTACCGAGATCGCGCTGTAGCGAGCTACTGATCCGTAACCGGGGCAATGGTCCGTACACGCCAGATCGTTGTCGATCGTTTTCGGTACGCCCAGTGCGATCATTTCGTAGTCAGTTTCGCGGGCCAATTTACCGAGTTTGGCGGCGGTGTCCATCGAGTCGTTTCCGCCGATGTAGAAGAAGTAGCGGATGTCGTGAGCCTTGAACACTTCCAGGATCCGTTCGTAGTCGGCGCGATCGGCTTGGAGATCTTTCAGTTTGTGGCGGCAGGAGCCAAGCGCCGATGCGGGGCTGCGTCGCAAACGTTCGATTTCGTTCGGGTCTTCGCAGGCCAGATCGAACATCTCTTCCTGCAGCGTGCCCAGAATCCCGTTCAGGCTCCCGTAGACGCCCGTAAACACGTCCGGATTGCCCAGGCAACCCTGTATGACGCCTGCGGCGCTTGCGTTGATGACGGCCGTCGGGCCACCGGATTGTGCTATAACTGCTTTTCCCTTAAGCGTAGGCATGTTCTGATCCTCTAACGGTAAGTAATATCCGACAATCAAAGTCGGCATTCGCTGTTATTATAGTGATTTATGTGCGGTAGGCAACAGGATCGTTCAGGGTTAAAGCACGCAATTTTCCGTCAAATGTTCGCAACTCGGTTTTGCCCGTCGCCAATATGTATCTTAAGTTTGAAATGGGCGGTATTGACAGGTTGTCGATATTGCTGCTTTAAGAATGGTAAAGCTTGATGCTAAAAGTAATTGAGGCTCTGTTGGCCTCCCGGCTGACAAAGAATTAACATGGCTAGACACGATCGAATCGCGGATTCTCGCATATTGCTGCTGACGATGGGACTTTCGCCTGATGCGATGTCGTGCCCGGAGATCGGCTGCGATGAGTGGAGTTTAATGGAACTCGACGACGAAATTGACGCACTTGCCGCCGTCAGAGGCGACACCGTCGATCTAGTCATTCTGCACATGCCCCTGTATGAATCGATTGACTCGGATTTGCCCAACGTTCTTCGCGATATTTCGCCCATGCCGTACCTTCCAGTGATGATAATGTCCTCCAGCTCAGCCGAAGCTCAACGATGCCGATTCCTCAACAGCGGCGCCGACGACGTGATCCATGAGCAGACTTCGGCGGTGGAGGTTCAGGCCCGAATTCGCGCAATGCTCCGAATCAAGAATCTATATGATCAACTCGCCTCGTCGCGGTCGGCGCTGGAGCAGGTGCTCAATCGCGAGCAGGAACTGCTGATTGCTCTGCGGGAGGACAACAAAAAGCTGGAGGCCAAGTGCACCACCGATCCGCTGACGCACGTGCTAAACGTGCGGTCATTCGGTGGAATACTCGAACACGAATTCAAGTCGGCGAAACGATATGGTGCGTCGCTGAGCATCCTGGCGTTGGATATCGATCACTTCAAAATAATAAACGACACCTATGGACATCCCAGCGGTGATTACGTTTTGAAGGAACTTGCGGTTATTCTGACACAGTCGGTGCGCGAATCGGACGTAGTAGCCCGGACAGGCGGAGAGGAATTCTGCATCCTGCTGCCCAAAGCCGATCAGTCCCAGGCAATGCTTTTCGCAGAAAGAATACGCCAGCAAGTAAGCCAGCGGAAATTCACCGTGTTCGGACAAGATATTCACGTGACGGTTTCGCTGGGACAAGCCACTTTCCCCGATAACGCCGAAATCACAGCCGCGGGAATGCTAACGTATTTCGCCGATCAGGCGCTCCTGTTGGCCAAAGACACTGGGCGCGATCGGGCAGTGAGATTCTGCGACATGCCCCAGGAACAACGCATTCGTCTACGTCAGCAGCAACTTGATGAAAAAACATTTCGTGATGGACCGTGGGTTCCGCATTGCGAGATGATAGATGTGGAAATCCAATCCTGAACGAAACGCTAAACCGCTTATTCTATCGTCTGTGGCGTCAGTTCGAAGCGGTCGCCATAGGTTTTGTCGCAGCAGGCCCCGGGTTCCAATCCGCCGTCACCGGTGTTGTGGTGGCAGGCTTAGGTTTCACTGCAACGGGCTTTGGTTTCACAGCAGCGGGCTTCGGCTTGGCGACTGCAGGAGCCAGTGCGGTGTTCTTTGACGCATCTCTAGCGTAGTAGAGCACGGGCGTTGCATCCGGCGTGTTGTTGCGAATCAAACGGGGCGTTACGAAGAAATACAAATCGTTGATCTGCTTCTGCGAGTGATGGTTCTTAAACAACCATCCCAGCGCAGCGATATCGCCCAGACCGGGGATTTTGCTCTCGCGGGTGACTTTGCGAATCATCTTCATCCCGCCGATGACCAGTGTGTTTCTGTCTTTGATAGTCACGCGAGTTATCGCTTCGCGAGAATCGATTATCGGGTTGATCAGTGTACGTCCGGGAGCGAACGCCGTGTCCATTGACGGGAGCGGTGAGAAGCCCGATATCGCTGACAGGCTGGTCAGCACGTGCAGTTTTACCGACTCTGTGCCTGTGGCTTGCGGTGTTACGTGCAGTTGAACGCCTATTGGTTTGTAGACTAGCTGCCGGGTGACTACTACCTCTGCGCGTTCTATTTCTGCAGTTTGTATGGGCATTTCCTGCCCGGCCTGCATTGAGGCGGTTTGGCCTGAGTCGACAGTCATCCGCGGGGCGGCGACAACCTTGACCAAACCGGAATTGGCGAGGGCCTGGAAGGTGAAGTCCAGCGTAATCCCGGCGCTTTGCATCACTTGCATCAATCGCATAGCCCCGCCCGGGTCGGTGAGGCGCCCGACAACCGGATCGGCTACGGCGTCGACGAAATCCTTGGCGCTGAATAGTGACGCCAGTCCGTGGGTCCCGTCGCTTGCGATATGGTTGATGACAGTTTTGGCGCCGTACTGGAAGTCGAAGTCGTGGCTGACTTCGAATATCCGGGCCGATATCTCGACCTGCCTGGGAGCCATGTCGGCATCGGATATAATCGCGATAACGTCGTGCATTACGTCCGGAGAGCATGTCACTGAAACCCCGTTTCTACCCGGAATTGAGGTCAGCACAGCCTTTTTGGCGAGGTTTTGCGACAGTATCGCGATGAGCGGGGCGATATTGCCCGGTGTGGTGGTTATGGTGCGTTCCTTGGTTGTGGGGTTCCGGGTCGCTTTGACGTTTGGTCCGCCGAAGTGCCTGAAAATATAAACGAACCGAACGTTCCCGTCCAAGAGCCTGGTTACAGGTATTCGTTGCGCTGGAGCTGCGGGGCGGGGTTGGGCTGTATTAACGCCATTCTTGGAATTATTGCGATCGGTGGCGAGGCCTTTCATGCGGGCGATCTTTTCCCAGATCGGGCGGGGGGCGATTTTTTCCAGTGCTCGCCAGTCGGCTGTACTTATTTCGTTCATACTGTCTTTGAACGCGGCCGTATCGCGGGCGACCTGTCCGGAGATAACTACCGGTTTGTCAGGCGATTGCGACCATTCGGAAAGCTCAACGTACTGTTGCATACCGTCCGAACAGCCCGACCCCAGCAGCGCAACGGCAAACAGAGCCGTCGCCATTGCTTGTATACTTCGGTATTTACGAAAACTACTCATTCTGCGGTCTGTCTTGGTAGAGGTTTTAGGAGTGTCCCAGCATCAAGCCGGGCAGACATCCCATGTCTACGCGGCATTATACAGTTAATTATCGGCTGGACAAGTCAAATTGCTTGACCCGGAAAATCCCCCTGGTGATCATCTGTTCGACAATAAACAACACAATTGCAACACCCCAACCATAACTTCTTTATACCGCGCCACATACGCTCGCGTGATCGCGATAATCAGGCGGGGTTTTAATGAGCTTACGCATCTGGATTCACTTTCTGGCCTTGGTCTGCTCGGAGATGGCCCATATCTTGATGATTTGACCGTAGCCTCCCGACGCCAGACGCTTACCGTCTGGCGAGAACGCCACCGAAAGCACTCCGCATCCATGACCAGTGAGTGTGAAGAAGTTTTCACCAGTGTCGGTATCCCATAGCTTGATCGTATTGTCCCAGCTTCCCGAAGCCAGATACTTACCGTCTGGCGAGAATGCAACGCTGGTTACCTGGTGTGAATGTCCCTTCAGGATGAAAAGTTCTTTCCCCGTTGCGGCGTCCCATATCCTGGCGGTTTTATCCAAACATGCAGAGGCCAGGCGTTTCCCGTCGGGCGAGAAAGCTACATCCGACACGTTGTGCGCATGGCCCTTCAGCGTGAGCGGTTTATGTGCTGCGGCAATGTCCCAAACCCTCAGGACATGGTCCGTGCACGCCGCAGCCAATCGTTTACCATCCGGTGAGAACACCACCGATCCGGCGCCTGCACGCCCCCTGAACGTCTGTAGCGTTTTGTGGCTCTTCAGGTCCCATAGCTCGACGTAGTCGCTCCAACCTCCCACGGCAAGACGTTTCCCGTCTGGCGAGAAGGCTACTGTACTGATCGGGGCTCGGTACGCCTTGCCCCAGAAGAGTTTGGTCCCCGCAGCTGCGTCCCATATTACGGTTGTTTTGTCGTCGCTTCCCGACGCCAGGCGTTTACCGTCCGGTGAGAACGCCACCGAATACACCATCCCTGAATGGCCCTTTATCGTGAGTCGTTCCTTCCCGTTGGCTGTGTTCCAGAGTTTTATCGTCTTGTCAAAGCTGCCCGAGACCAGTTGTTTTCCGTCTGGTGAGAATGCGATCGAATTAATCTGGCTCCCATGCCCCATGAGTCTGAGAGGATGGCTGGATATCGTCGCAATATTTCCAGCCGAAACGTTCGTCTGGCCTTTGTGGGTTTTGATCGATATTTTCACCTTCGGGTCGCACTGGCCTGTGAAGCTGGTCGCCCCCCAGCATTCCAGGCGAACCGTCTTTCGGTCGGCTGAGAAGGCTGCGGTTTTAATCCGCTCAAACGGGACGCTTATTGGACCGAAATGCGTTTGAATGCGCAGCGACTGGCTGAGCATTTTGCCCTCGATATATGGCCCGTTGCGTTGCTTAACCTCCCAATTACCGAACTTGTCCGGGGCCAGCGATATCTGCAAATTTGTGAGTCGGCGAATACGGTAGATATCATCCAGACGCACCGTGACAGGTCCGTAGGTGCTGGTGATACAGAACTCTTTGATGGTGATAGTTCCATGGAATTTATTGGCGTTGGTAAGGATTGTGCTTCTCGGCTTGAGCGGTTTAACCAGTGCGTCGGGCGCGTTGGGATGCTTTTCTCGCCAGGCTTTATGGGCATTGAGAACCTGCCTGACTGTGGGGTAAACGTAATCCCCGAGTTGGCTTTCGATGATAGGGGTAGCCATTGGGCCAAGGGCGATAAGTTCATTCTGGGCGCTTTCGAGCAATTCGTCTGAGGTCATCGAGTCGATTAATTTTTTGATCCGCTGGACCAATCCAGCCCGATCGTTAAGCCCGACAGTCAACTCTTTAAAGACCGATACGGGTATCTTCACAATATTCCCGCTGGATATCTTAATGTTGAGTGTTCTAGCGTCGGTCCGTCCGCTGATAACAGTCCCGTCGACAAGTTCGAATTGCAATACGGAGGTTGGCTTATCGATCGGCGGATCAGCGGCGCAGACAGTTATCGGAGTCGCGAGCGATAGACAGAACACCAGCATGGCTCTGAGGCTACCCATGATTTCCCTTTTTTGTCCGGCGGAGTTTTTGCAACAGTTCCATTGTTGCGGTTTTATCCTCCGTGGTCAAGAGGGTGCTACTGGTATTCTGAACAATCGTGGGGGAACGATTCCAGGGGGCAACCGGCGCATTTGGGTTTCGGGCGGCAGAATTCCTTGCCCACCGCCACTATTTGGGCGTGGTAGTCTTTCCAGAGGTCCAGGTCTTCGGGCAGATATGATTCAAAGATGTCTTTCACCTGTTCGTAATCGTCTTCCGGGTGAATCAGGCCGTGGCGGACCAGGATGCGGCATGTGTAGCGATCAATTACGAATGTGGGACGCTGGGCGGCGTAGAGAATTATCGAATCGGCGGTCTCACGACCAATACCGTTAATTGGCATCAGTTCTTCCTGCAACGCCAGCACGCTGCGCGACAGGAAGGCGCCGATATCGTCGTCGCAACTGGCCGACACGCAGGCGATGAAGTTCTTCAAACGCTTGGCCTTTATGTTGAAGTACCCTGCAGGGCGGATCAATTCCGCCAGCGCATCGTGATCCATTTCGTTGATCGCAGCCACGCTCATCGCCCCGGCGTTGCGGAGATTGTCCAGGGCCTTTTCGACGTTGGCCCAGTTTGTGTTCTGGGTTAAAATCGCCCCGACGCATATTTCCAGCGGACCATCGCCCGGCCACCATCCCTGATGACCAAACCGCTCGAACATAGCATCGTACATTTCCATTAAAGTTTGTGCAGTTGACATGGGGGGATAATAGCAAAAGCATGGCAATTGGCAAGTGGCAATTGGTAACGGAATGGCAATTGGCAAGTGGCAATTGGTCCCGATGTACATCGGGAGCGAACGTCAACGGCGAAAATCTAACGGCGAAAACCTAACGGCATCTAACCAACGCTTCAGTATCTGTGCTGTTGTCGTTCGCCGTTGCTTTTCGCCAGTTGCCAGTTGCCAGTTGCCAATTGCCATGCCGTTACCAATTTTCACGCTGTTTTGTTATAGTTGGGGTATGAAAATATGTAATGCGTTGGGATTTATTGTCGCTACTGTTTTGTTGGCTGCGGTTGGTGCTCCTGCCGACGGGGGTGTGCGCGTAACGAATTTTAAGACTGGTGAGACTGTTAGGTTCCCGGTTGTGCTGATTCGCGGTGAAATGGATGACGCCGATATTACCAGTGTTAGCGTTGCCGGCGGAGGGGTGAAGTGGAGCGGGCTGGCGTTAAAAGGGCGGTTCAAGACGCTTGTTGAACTAAGGCCCGGGGTTAATAAACTCGCGATTTTCGCTGGTGAATCGATGGTTGACCTTACGCTGAACTACAAACCCCAGACTAACGGGCACGTTGTGCGGGTCTTTTATTTTGTCGATAAGTCCGGTGATACTCGTTTTCAGACGTTGGTGAAAGACGATCGGCGGAACTGGCGTGGTAAGCTGGGGACGGCGATGAAGTTGATGCAGACTTTCACCGCCCAACGTCTTGGCGAGGCTGGGTTTGGTCGCAAGACGTTCAATCTTGAACTCGACGATAAAGGGCGGGTTAAGGTTCATATTCTGAAAGGGCGTCGCAGCGGTGATGAATATCGCAAGCTAAACGGGAACCAGTTGTATAGCGAGGCCCGCGCCGAACTCATCAAACAGTTTCCCAATAAACGCGCCAAGAATCTGGTGATACCCGCATTTACGCGGTTCGATCCGAAGACGGGCAAAGTCGCCGCCCACACCGCACTTGGCGGTGGGAATATGGCGTTGTTCGGAGGGGGCGATTTGTTCACCTGGCCCGACAGTATCGGCGAGGCGCAAGCCGCGTTTATGAACGCTGCGCGAGTGGACCCGAAAAAAATATTCAGCGATTCTATAGGCAGGCACACATTTTGGGCCAACGCTTCGACTACGATGGGCGCGGCGCTGCACGAGATCGGGCACACGTTCGGGCTGCCTCATAGCCGTGACGCTCAAGACATAATGACCCGCGGCCATGACCGTTTCAATCGCTTTTTCACGATGATCGAACCACCGCACGCCGGACAAAAAACGCCTTGCGAGTTCAAGGATAACCACGTCGCATATTGGGCTCCGGTAAGCGCCGGGCGACTGGCGCCGAGTCGTTTTTTCGCTCTGGACAATCGGGACTGGAAAACCAGCGGTGAGATGACAACCGTCCTGAATGTGAAAGACGGGAAACTTACATTTGGTTCGGCATTCGGGGTGCGTTATGTCGGTGTTTGGTGTCTGACGCGGGGCGGGACTGTCCAGTCGATTACCCCGGGGTTTGTGTCGAAAAACGGAAAGGCGCCGAGGAAAGTCACGCTTGACATCACCAAGCTGAAAAAGGAACTCGGTGATATAAACTTCAAGTTTTTTGTGACCGACGACGAAGGTCTCAGCAGCACAGTCATGCTCTCGGCGCTAATGGCCCGAGCCAGCGTCAAACCCGCCGCCACACCGAAATAACAACCAACGATCCTTCTTTACGTTCACCGCGATACGACGAACTTGACATGCTCGGGTTATTATCTTAATATCCGGATATCTGTTAAGCTATCGCAGGAGACGTTTCATGGAAGACGCATCAATCGAGCAGAATAAACGCGAGTTCAAGGGGCTCCTTCTTGGATGCCCGTTGGGCCAGGCCGCCGACGATTGCCCGGCCGGCGAATTTCGGGCAATGTCCACCGGAAGGCAGCAGATTACCATTCAGACAATGGATCCGCAGCAAATAGAAGATATTATCGTTCACCACCATCGTTGCATGAAGCAACGCCAGGGCGAGTAGATCGGTTAGAGGTCACTGTATCGATGGCGACCGCCTTGTTTGACGCGCCAATCGCATTTCGCAGAGGCGTATCCTCTATAGGTCAGCGGCAGCTGCTGAGGCCAGCGAACCAAGCGTTAAGATGCAAAAGACAGCGTATCGCATAGTCAAACTCCATGTTACAGTCGTTTTCGGATATTTACGAATCCGGAGATCATTTTGGCCAGCAGCAGGGCGGTGAAGGTCCAGAGGACGTAGTCAATGCTGCCCGGCAGGACGTACAGTTCGATTGGTATCCACAAGTAAACGAAGAATCGCGGGCGAACCAGCCAGGCGTACGGAATTTCCATGGCGTTGCGGATCATCGAGAAGGCGACCACAATGGTGTAGATGAAAATGTAGCACGCCCCTGGCACGACCCACACAACCCCGCCTGCGATCAGCGTGATTGTCGATGCTGCGATTACGATCTGATCGGTCATGGTGTCGGTGAACGATCCTCTGCGTGATGCGGTTCCGGCGTGCCTCGCCAGCGGTCCGTCCAGGCCGTCCAAGGCTACGTGCAGCGCCAGCAGGCCCAGAGCAGCCGGTGGGCAGAAGAAGTAAACCGGGCAAAACGCCAGGCCCGCCGCCAGTGACGCCAGTGTGAGGATATCGGCGGTGAGGCGGCATTTTGTCATCAGCACCAGCAGCGGGGCGAGCATTTTTCGGCGCAGTTCCTGACCCCAGACCATTAGCTTGCGGTCGGATGCCGAATAGCAGTCAGCCACGGGCTTGTCGGTCATTGTGACACCTCGCATTGGTCGGGTAGCGAGATTTTGCACATGTTGCACCGCAGGCCCCTGATCCCCGAGCCGGTATTGTGAAACGTTATACCGTTGTGGACGAAGTCGGACGCGGCTACGTGGGTGTGTCCGCAGTAGACGTCGGTGATCCCGTTTGTCATTTCATCGGGCGCCGAGGCGAGTGCTTTTTCGATGTGTCGCGCGCATCGGCTTGGCGGCCAGAGTGCGTGGAAAATCCGGGTCGCCTGGATCGTGTGGACCAGGTGATATCCCCAACCGATCATCCGCGTTATCCTGAACGCGGTGGTTTCCAGCGTGCGTTCAAACGGATGACGCTGCTGGTCCCAGAACAGGTCTCCATGTGTCAGCAGCACCGATCCCATTCGCAAATAGGCTGGGCGCCACTGGAAGTTTTCTGTCCGGGCCGATAGTTCATCCACCCGTCGGGCCAGGCCCTCGAATGCGTCGTGATTGCCCAGGATGTAATAAACGGTGCAGTTGGGGTGCGCCGTTGCGAACTTGTCGAGCCAGTCGACCGCTGCGTCTATCGTCGCGCCAACGCCCGGGAGAACGCTCCAGCGCAAATCGAATATGTCTCCGTTCAGAACGAAGAAATCCGCCTCATCGGCGGCTTTGTGCATCTGTTCGATATACTTGCCCGGGCTCGACCATCGCGCGAACATGTGCAAATCCGAAATAACGTATCCAGTAGCCATAGCAGTACTATATGCGCCGCAGTGTCAGCCCGCAAGCCGAACGCTGGGTGTTACTTGCGTTGTTTGGGTATCGTGCAGTTCATGACCAGCTTTAGCATCTTTGCGTAGTGGGCGTCTTTGGTTGAGGCGTATCCTTTTGCTATCTGCCCCCATCCTCCGGCTGAGATCGGCAGGGGCGCCTTGAGTATGCGACTTTCGTCGGGCTGGGCCACGTTGATGAGCGTTTGGATCGGTTGTGCGGAGATTTTCTCACCGAACAGCGCCTTTGTATAAGCCCGCAATTCTGCTTCGGCGGTCTTGTCGGGGACTATCCATTCAGGCTTGTCGCTTGATGTGTAGTCGCCGTAGCGGATGTAGTTCATATCGCCCCAAGCCGCGAGCCGCCTGATACTGGTCTCGTCGAGTTTGACTTTCGCGTGCCCCTTCAAGAGCAGCCCCATGAGTTTGCCCGAATGGGAGAACAACTCCTTCGGGCGGGAGTTTACACTCTCAGAAGTGGCGCCGAAGTTCGACTTGCGGATGGCGACTTTGGTGAGTTTAGGATGCGTGATGAGGCTGTGCCAACTATCTGAGTAGTCGACCGCATACCCCCACACGCCGCCTCTGCCCGCACGGGTGTAGCGAGGTTTGCGGGTCTTGCCCAAAGCGGCCAACAGGTTGAGTTTGCCTTCGGATTTCTCCAGCCCGTGACATTTAATGCAATAGCGATCGAGCACCGGCTGGACTGTCCGTTTGAAACTGAAACCGCCGGGGTATTGCGGTCCGACTGGCGGTGTGAGTTCTTTGGGCGCCTGTTTCATTGCGCTGAATCTCGCCACAGGAGGCGTTCCTGACGGTTCGTGGCACCCGACGCAACTGCGGCGTTCGCCCGGCATGAGATGGAACAGGCTGCGGAGCGTCAGCAGCGCCATACCGTTTTTGTCGAGCGTTTGTATGTATAGCGTTTTCCGTGCGGGGACCTTGAACATTACCGATCCGTCATCGTTAACCGGGACGGTGCCCCATATTTTGCGTGCGAAATCTTCGCGTTCGCCCGCCCAGAACGAACCTCGCGACGGGAGGTTCAGCATCTCGATTATACGGAGAGATTTGATGTCGCCTTTCTTGATAATTCCCTTTGGATCGTCGCGTGTGATATATACGTTCTGGACGATCAGTGTGGCTGTGTCGTCAGTGGCCTCGGGCAATTGTGACGGGATCACCGGTGGGGCCTTTCGCGGGATGAGCGGCAGGGGGGAGACGCACGAGATCGCCGGGTCAACGTAGATCGGCTCGCGGCCGCCAAGTGTGTCCAGCAGGACAATTCCATGGCCCCAGGGGACAGTGGATTGACGCTGTCTGTTTATCGGATTGGGACTGTATCCGGCGAAGAACAGGTCCTCCGAGATCGCCGACGGTGTCAGGTATTGGCCCGGATATCCCCAGCCCTCAGCTTCGGGGTAAGGCACTTTCGGCGTGAGCTTCGTGATAGGTGCGAAACCGTCTTCGCCCTTGTCCGGATCGATTACGATCAGGGTGCCACTTGTGAAACAGTGGTGGCCGCTTGCCGTTGCGACAACTTTTCGCGAACCAGGTATCGCGCGGGTTTCGGAGATCAGATAGGGCAGGATCTTGCTGCGTTTTTCGGGCGGGACGTTATCGTACCATTCCGATACGCGGGCGTCGTGGTAATTATAGGCCCATGGCGTGGCGGAGTTCACGCCGTAAAAATTCGCCACGCCCGTACCGTCCGGGCGGATCGACCATAGCTTATGGAAGGCGATCTGGTTGCGATTGTTGTACTCCCAACGCGTGAAAACTATTCGCCCGTCATTGAGCATCGAGGGGAAATGTTCGTTCCCTTCGGCGTAGGAGATCGGGCGGATGTTGGTCCCGTCTGCATCGGCAGCGTAGATCAGGTAAGATGGGGTATATCGTGCGCCGTGACATCGCCCGTAATTCTGGCTGCGTGTGGAAGTGAAGGCAAACCCGCCGCCGGGCAGGTAGCACGGATCGAAATCCTCGACCTCGACGGTGCTGCGATTACCGATGGTTTCCTTCTTGTCGGATTTCGTTCCGGTGAGTTGTTTGACGCGGGCCCCATCGGTGGTTGCTTCGTAAATGTAGTATCCGCCCGGGTGCTTTTCGATGTCGGCGCGGTTCTTCGATTTGCAGCAGTATGCGAATATCACTTTCCTGGCGTCTGGCGAGAGCGTTGGGTGGTTCACGTCGCCGGTGGGCAGTTTGTCGCCGAGTAGCGAAGTTGCTTTGGGCGCGGTCTTCCAATTCGTAAGCAGTGTCAGGCCCGGTCCTCCGCGTGCGTGGCGTGCGAGGTATTGGTCGCAGTTGTGGCTGTATAGGGGCGGGCTGTGTTTGTTGATCAGGATCGTTTTGAAGTTCAGGGCGGGGTGGCGGAAGATGATCCGTCTGCGGAGGGCGGATATTTGTTCGTACAGTGCGACCCGGTCGATCGATTTGTCGGCGGATTTCACTTTCGACGCCAGTGTGCCCAATTGCTTCCGCATCGTCGGCAGCTTGACCGATTGCTCGACAAAGTCGACCGTTCGCCCAGCCAGTCCAAGGGCCTCCACCGTCATCGCCCTGTAATACAAATTGCGTACTTTGACCAGGCCGGAGATATCCCGTACCCCGGACGCCAGCTTCGTCGCGAGATCTTTGTCCTCGTCGCGACAGTGTGCGGCATATCCTTCAGCCAGAGTTTTCAAACGCCCATTTCCCGGCCGCAGGAAGTCATCCCAAATCAGATCGGCCCGTTCGCGGTAAATTTGCCGCAACGCTTCGGGCGAGTTGAAATCGGCGAAAAGTTTGGGCAGATACAAATGCCACGTGTCTCGATCCTTGGGATAAAGCTTCCCCGCCAGCGATTGGTCCGCCTGCAGTTTCGCCTGCTGGGCTGGCCAGCTTACCGCGAGAGTTTCAAACCATGTAGCTTTCTTGGAATACTCCACAGTTGGCTTCGCTTTGCCCTGGGCGCCTGCGGGGGCGGTAATCGTAACTGCGACGATCAGGACCAAAGTGAGCTTTAACGCGAGAACGACCTTGGATTTACGGTCGGCTGTCATAGTGTTCTCCATATTGCTGGTGAACGTTTATGGTATCGCGATTGGAAGTATGGTGCAAGCATGTGCGGGTTTGTGCCAGGGCAAAGGCATTCTCACCATTATTAACGACAAACGGAATTTACCACAGAGACCCGCAGAGAACGGTCGGGAAGGAACTTACTTTTCGTCGTTCTCTGTGATCTCGCCGTAGCCGTTGCCGTTGCCGTTACAAAATCTTCGCCCTTGCCGTTCTCTGTGTCCTCTGTGGCAAAAAGCCG
>JABGPF010000117.1 GCA_018645065.1 Phycisphaerales bacterium | reverse complement strand
GAACGCCTGGCGAGCGAGTTTCTGTCTCAGTTCCGCCGAGACCTTACCGCCGTTGGCGTGCATTTCGTCGAGTATCAGATTGTATTGACTGGTGTCTGTCACTACTGATACGAACTTGTGGTTTTTGGCGGCGGCTCTTATGAGCGTCGGTCCGCCGATGTCTATCATTTCGATAGCATCTGCAAGCGTGCAGTCGTCTTTTGCTATGGCGTCTTCGAACGGATACAGGCTGACGCAGACCAGGTCGACTGGTTCGAGCCCGTATTTTTCGATATCGGCCTGGTGCTCCGGGTCGTCGCGAAGCGCGAGGATTGCGCCATGTACTTTCGGGTGGAGCGTTACGACTCGATGCCCGAGCATTTCCGGGAAATCGGTCCATTCCTGGACGTATCGGACTTTGATACCCGCCGCTTCAATCGCCTTTGCGGTTCCACCCGAAGAGATGATTTCGACTCCCATCTCGGTCAGGGATTTCGCAAACTCCTGGATACCTGTTTTATCGTAAACGCTTATTAACGCTCGTCGAATTGCGATTTCGTCCATTTGGAATCTTTCCTTGTATCGAACGCTTTTGGGCGTTTGAAAAAATGAAAGGCTATTTCAATATCAATTTCTATTTATTTAGTTTTTTCAGCATTTCCGCGGTGAGGTGTTTGGCGTTCAGATTTCTGATGCAGTACACTTTTCCGCTGGGTGACGCTCCGTATATCGCCGGCGCCGAGGTGTTCGGTGTCAGGATGTCTTCTGCAGGCATCTGGATTGACGTTTTAAGCTCGCCCATGATTTCGTCGACGAGCAGAATTTTATTATTCTTATCCTGCAGGTAGACGGTTTTGTTCATCGCAGCCAGTACATTTCGTGCGTCGGGCAAAGTCCATCTCAGTTTTCCCGAGACCAGCCCGATGGCGTGGAATTCACCGCCTCTGGCGTATTGGAATACGCTCACATCGCTAAGCTGGGGGGCGTCAACGAGGTTCTTTTTGCAGTCGAATGGTTCCCAGAGTTTTTGTCCAGTGATGGTGTCAAAGGCGTAGAGGCGCCTGTCCATGCACGGGACAATTGTGTGGCGCGGGGTGGCGAGGATTGGGGCTTCAACACCGCCTGCAATTAATCTGGTCCACAGTATTGTGCGTGCTTCGAAGGCGCTGGCGACTTGGACTTCACCGTCTTCCGAGGCTACGACAAGTTTATCGGCGGTATAGCGCGGGGCTACTTTGATTCCGCTGTCGAGATCAAGGTGCCACGATTTGATCATTTCGTGCAGGAAGATTGCGTGATATCGCCCGCCGGAATCGGCAACGAATGCTGTTCGTCCGTTAGCGGCAAGACCGGCGCTGGCTGCGGCGCCGAAACCAAATTTGATGTCTCTAAGAACGTCACCGGTTTTGCGATCGATGACCAGCGCGTTGGTTCGCGTGTTGATTACGAGCAGGTCTACGGGCTTGATGCCTCGCATGTCGCTCTCTTTGGGCTGGAGGACCTCTCTACGCGTAGGCGGTGTTCTAGGGATCGCGACTTTATCTACATGCACCGGATCGAACACCAGCACGCCGGGCTTGGCGATGTGCGCCCATTGCGCCCAGCGAAGGGTTCCGCTGGATGCGTTGATCGCAATCATGCGATTACCGCTGGTCAGGCAGTAGAAGTTTTCGTCCAGCAGGTACGTGCGTGCAATATACTCGCCCGGGTTAAGCAGACCGGGTAATTTATCGCAGTTCCAGTAATATTTCAGGCCCGCCTTTTCGAGGCTCTTGGCGTGCATAGCCGCCAGTTGGTCTGCTGTCAGCGCATTCGGATTGCTCGGGGCGCATCCGACGAAGACACCTGAAACGAGTAGAAGGGCTAGTAATTTGCTCATACCACGCATGAACTGCTCCTCAAAATCATGGTCGCGGTGGTAAAACCGCTGGTTGCTAGGGTTTCAGCTCGATATAGTCGCTCAGACTTACGTTATTAGCCTGTTCAAATTCGGCGAGCCGCTTAATTCGATCAATGTCATCAGTAATTCTGTTGGCGAGTTTAAAGATGTAAGGCTTGTTATTCAGCCTGGCGTTCAGGTCTGCAAGCATTTCATCCCAACTGCCTTCGTATAGCTCTTTCTTCAATACCACCAGCAGGCGCTCTTCGGTTGTCATACCAAGAACGAACGTATCGGCATCAGTATGCCTCTGGTCCCGGGGCTCTGTCACGGTCTGTGCCTCAACCTGCGCGATGCAAACCGACGCCCGATAAAACAGCCTGCGGCGGCCACTACTCTAGGGCTCAGCGAAGGTTTTTGCAATGGTATTGTTGGTTGCATACTACTTACCCAGTTCGCGACTCCGTTCGGCTGCGGCGCGCACTGCCTCGGTTAGTATCTCCTGAACACCGGATTTCTGCATCACATCCAATGCCGCCGCAGTCGTACCACCGGGCGTTGTGACCTGTTTTCGCAGCAAAGTAGGGGGCTTTTGCGTCTGGTGCAGTAATTGCCCCGAGCCGATGCACGTCTCAACCGCCAGCAATTCCGCCACTTCCGGATCGAGCCCTTCAGCCACTCCCGCCGCCGTCATCGCTTCAATAAGATAGAAGAAATACGCCGGACCCGAACCGGACACCGCGGTAACCGCGTCGATCATCGACTCCTCGACCACCACGGTTCGTCCGCTGGCGGCGAGAATTTTTTGGGTCCACTGGATGTCGTCAGCCGTTGCTCTCGGGCCGGCGGCCAGCGCCGATACGCCCCATCCAACGAACATAGGCGTATTGGGCATGACCCGAACGATGCGTCCTCGACCGCCCAGGATCTTGTCCATAAACGCAGTAGTCACACCGGCCGCGATCGAGATTACCGTCGTTTCGTCGGTGACAAACGGCGCGATCTGTTCGAGGGCGTCCTTCATCACCTGCGGTTTAACTGCAAGCAGAACATACGGACACGCGCCAGGTTCGCTGTTGTCCAGCGAACACATAATGCTGAACTCCATCGCCAGAATCTGCTGACGCTTAGCCACCGGGTCGTAAGCGATAATCTCGTTGTGCTTCAGGCAATTTTCGCGCAGGATACCGCGAAGGATCGCCTCGGCCATATTACCGGCCCCGATTACACCCAGTTGATATTCAATCATTGCATTTCTGCTTTCGCTTCGAAATAGATCAGGCTTCGTCCATGAAAGTGTACCGATAATCGGTCGGTGATACAAAAGTCTCTTTCAAAGTTCTCGGTGAAAGCCATCGCAGCATGTTCAGCATGCTACCGGCTTTATCGTTTGTGCCTGACGCCCGTCCACCGCCGAAGGGCTGCTGACCGACCACTGCCCCGGTGGGTTTGTCGTTGATGTAGAAGTTACCTGCCGCGTTTGTCAGGGCTTGGGTGGCTTGTGCGATGACACCTCGTTCGCGTGCGAAGATCGCCCCTGTCAGTGCGTACGGTGAGGTCTTGTCGCACAGGTCCAGCGTTTGCTCGAACTCTGCGGCGGGGTACACATAGACTGTTAGCACAGGCCCGAAGATCTCTTCGACCATCGTTTTGAAGTCGGGCTTGCTTGCCAGGATAACCGTCGGTTCGATGAAGTAGCCCGTCGAATCGTCGCAGGTTCCGCCGACGAGGATTTCGGCGTCGGAGCTTTCTTTGGCGTAGTCGATGTATTCTTTAATGCTGTTGAACGCCGCCCGGTCGATAACGGCGTTGATGAAGTTTGTGAAGTCCTCTGGCGAGCCCATTTTCAGTTCGCTGATCTGCTGGAGCATTATTTCGCGAACTTCGGGCCAGATAGTGTCGGGGATGTATGCACGCGATGCCGCTGAGCATTTCTGCCCCTGGTACTCGAACGATCCGCGAACCAGGGCGGTCGCCACTTGCTGGGGGTTGGATGATTCGTGAGCGAACACGAAGTCCTTCCCGCCTGTCTCGCCCACGATCCTGGGGTACGCGCGGTACTGTGCGATGTTCTGCCCGATGGTTTTCCACATTGATTGGAACACGCCGGTTGAGCCTGTAAAGTGGATTCCGGCCAGATGTTCGCTGGCCAGCGCCGGGTCGCCGACTGCTGCGCCGGGGCCTGGTACGAAGTTGATTACTCCTGGAGGCATGCCCGCTTCGATGAGCAGTTGCATCAGGAAGTAGGACGAATAAACCGCCGACGAAGCCGGTTTCCACAATGCCACATTACCAACCATCGCCGGTGCGCTGGGCAGGTTTCCGGCGATTGATGTGAAGTTGAACGGTGTGACTGCAAGTACAAAACCTTCGAGCGGTCGGTATTCGCTGCGGTTCCATATTCCCGGCGCCGATTCGGGTTGTTGGGTGAATATCTGCGTTGCGAAGAAGGCGTTGAACCTGAAGAAGTCGATCATTTCGCAGGCGGAGTCGATTTCGGCCTGGAAGGCGTTTTTGCTCTGCGAGAGCATGGTCGCTGCGTTTAGCAGGTCGCGGTAGGGGCCTGCCAGCAGGTCTGCTGCCTTCAGGAAGATCGCCAGTCGATCATGCCAATCCATCGCGGCCCATTCTTTTTGTGCCGCCATTGCAGCTTCGATGGCCTGCTCGACTTCAGCGGTTCCGGCTTTGTGGTACACGCCCAGCACGTGCTGGTGATCGTGCGGGCATACGCATTGGGCGGTGTTCCCGGTTCGTATTTCTTTTCCGCCGATGATCAGCGGGATATCGACTTGCCCGGCCTTCAGTTCGGCGATTTTTGCTTTCAGGCTTAGTTTTTCCGGGCTTCCGGGTCCGTATGCTTTAATGGGTTCGTTTGCGGGGCGGTCAATTTTGAAAAAAGCGTTTGGCATGATGTACTTTCGTGTAGGGGGCTATTTACGGGTTTTCGTGTTCTTGTCCGCTTTTTTCCGGGCAAGGTTTATCGCAAGTTGGATTGCGGCTTTCATTGACGACGGGTCGGCTTTATCTTTTGCGGCTATATCGAATGCAGTTCCGTGATCGGGACTGGTTCTTATTATCGGAAGTCCAAGTGTAAGGTTCACAGCATCTCGCCATCCGAGCAGTTTAACGGGAATGAGTCCCTGATCGTGGTACATTGCGATCACCGCGTCGAATTCGCCATCTAGTGCTTTGAGGAATATTGTATCGCCTGGCAGCGGTCCTGTCGCGTTAATTCCTGCTTCATTGGCCAGTAGTATCGCCGGGCTGATAATGCGTTCTTCTTCGTCTCCGAACTGCCCGCCCTCCCCGGCGTGCGGATTCAGGCCCGCTATTCCAAGACGCGGGTGTTCAATTCCGAACCAATCTCGCAGCGCCTGGTCAGCCAGGTCCATCGGGTTGAACACCCGCCCGATGGTGAACGAATTTCTTATGTCGAACAGCGATTCATGTATAGTCGCCAGAACCACTTTGAGCTTCGGTGAGACGAACATCATCGCGACGTTTTTCGCTCCGCACCGCTTAGCCAGCAGTTCAGTATGTCCGGGGAACCTGCGAATTCCCGCCAGTTTCCACGATGCTTTGGATATCGGGGCGGTGACCATGGCGTCGATAATCCCTCGCCTGGCCGCTGAGATGGCGTCTTCGCAGAACGCCATGCTCGCCGCTCCGCCTATTTTACTCGCGCCGCGGGGCATGGAGGGCGGTATCGAAAACTCGTCGTAGTCCAGTACGGTTATCTCGTGATTGTACTGGCGGATATCTTCGTGATGGTCGCGGAAGAACAGGAAGTCCGCGTCGAGCCGGTCGGCGGTGTACGACATTTGCTCAGAGAACCCGAACACGATAAAACTCGCCTGCTGACGCAAATCGCTGTCAGCGAGCGCCTTTATGATGATCTCGGCGCCGATCCCGCCCGGGTCACCCATCGTTATGCCAATTACGGGTTTTTCGCTGGCCACAGTCGTACAGGCTAGATGAAGCCCGCCTCCCGCAGATTGTCCATCGTTATCGAACCTCCGGACCCGTCGCCCAGCATCTGCTTCAGGAATCCGGTGACGTGCTTTCCGATAATATCGGCTTCGATGTTCACCGAATCGCCGGGCGAGAGCGTCCCCAGTGTTGTATCACTTAATGTAGTGGGAATCAGGCCGACGCTGAACCGATCGCCTGATATGTCCACAAGCGTCAGGGATACGCCATTGATGGTGACCGAGCCTTTTGGCGCCATCATTGCCGTCAGATCGCCGGACGTCTGGAGTTCCAGGATGCAGGGTTGGTTTCGGGATATCGTTCGAACGGTCGCCACGGCGTCGACATGCCCCTGCACCAGGTGCCCGTCGAGGCGGTCGCCCAGCATCAGTGCGCGTTCGAGATTCACCTTGGCGCCGGGGCGTAAAGCGCCCAGCGTGCTGCACTTCAGCGTTTCGGCGATAACGTCGAATTCAGCCTTGTCGCCCGAGTAGTCGGCTGCGGTGAGGCAGGCGCCGTTAACCGCTATGCTGTCACCACGCTTGAGATTCTCACTCAGCGGACCGATATCGATAACCAGCCGCGCACCGTCTGCGGTGTCGCGAACGGCCCGAATGACGCCAACGTGTTGTATTATTCCTGTGAACATATCCCTGCATATTAGCGGATTTCCAAGGTTTTCGCCAAATAAAACCTGTCTGGGTCCGGCGCGATGGGAATTATCACTTTGCTCTGGAGACGCATCTCGGTATATTGCTTGTAGGCCGATGCTGACGGGGCTGGGCTTCTTTTTACACGCTAGGAATATTGAGGGTGGTATGGTGAGAATCAGATTTTACGCAATGGCGGTGCTGTCGATACTAATCGTTAGCCTCTGCGCCTCGCCCGTTTTGGGCGACGTGAGCGTGAAAATTACGCTTTCGACCGGAGCGGCCTTCGAGGGCACGCTGCTGAAAGATGACGGTCGACGCCTCGTGCTGAAAGGCGACAAGCGGATACCGCCTGTTACGGTGGCTAATATTGTCGATTGCACGTTAACGCTTACCGACGAGAACCTCCCCGAAGACCTCGCCGGCGTGCCCGGAAGCCGTCTGGGCGTGTTCATGATGAGCAAGGGCCATCGGTTCCTGGCTGAGGTGTCGTATCTGTGTGTATTAACGAAAACCGCACGTATAGACGCAAAAGACGCGATAAATCTTCCGCTCTGGGCGATGGAGCAGGTGCCTTGGGAAAAGATTGTCGCAAGCGCCGCTGCCGATCCGATCAAGGCGCACTATAAGAAGATGCGTCAGGTATTGCCCGTTCGGTTGGGCGGTCGGAAATTGTCGTCATGGCGCCCGAGGCGGTATCAGCTCCCATCGCCCAGAGTTATCAAATCCGCTGTCGCCCGGAGGGACGAGTGGGCCAGGGCGATGCATAAGATCGCTCCGAAAACACACGTCATTGAAACCTCGCATTTCATGATCTACTCGGCCTGGGCCAAGAGTGACGATACGAAGCTCAAAGGCATTTACGAGAAACTCTACGCCGCCCTGTGCAAGCAGTTCGATATCCCCGCCACCGAAAATATATGGATCGGAAAGCTACCGGTCTACGCGTTTTGGGAACGGAAGCATTTTGAGCGTTTCGCGGTGAGCGTTACCCGAGCCCCGCCGGCGATGGCCCGTGGGGCAGGCGGTTTTGCCGGTACGCGAGGGGCGTTTCAATTCGTCTGCCTCGGACCAGTCATTAGAAACGGTATGAGCAAAACCAACGCCCGAACGTGGTTCTACGAGCTCCTGGTCCACGAAACGACTCACGCGTTTCTGGCCCGCTATATCAACTCCCACCACATTGCCAGTTGGCTGAATGAGGGCATCGCCGAACTGCTCTCAGCCACCTTTGTGCCAAAGGGCGGTACGTCGCACAAGCTGAAATCCGCCCACGTCGTAGTGAAGAAAAAAGGTGCCGCGCCGTTCAGAATCATGTTCCGATCGGGCAATATCCCGCTGGACAGCGTCTACTACGGAGCCGCACAGAGCCTCGCCCGGTACCTTGTTTCACGCGGGAAAACCAAGTTTATTCAGCTCGTGTACGAATTCAAGAACGGTACGCCAAGCCAGGAGGCTTTGAAGAAAGTCTACGGTATGACCCATGATCAGCTGTTGCTCCGATGGTCAAAAACCGTCCGCTGAGCAGTTTTCCCGAGCCGTAAGTACTGTTAAGTTATTAAATTTTTTCATTCGCCCAGGCCGTTGCGCGGGCGATTTGCCCCGGTTAGTGGGATAAAACATCGAGAAAACAAGTGTTTTCCGCATGAACCCTTATCTGCGGGTTGTCTATCGGGCCGGTAGGGTTGTGCATTTGCGGTAGGGGGGGTGGGGTGCTTTGGGTCGCTTGTTACATACCGATCGGTATGTAATGGGCTGTTTTGTTTGGTGTTGGTGGTTGATTTGAAAAAGTGCGGGAATAATCGCTGTCTTCTGCGTGGTAAAGGTGAAGGGTTTGCTGGCGATATTGGGCGTTTAGGGAAGATAGCATGGAAACTCGTAATTTACCGGCTGTTATGTTCGTTTTGGTGTTTGCGTTTGCGTTTTTGTGCGGTTGCGACAGGCCCAAAGATGACGCCCCCGCCAGCCAGCGCGATGCGGACGCCGAACAAATCGTTGCTCTGACCAGGGAACAAAGTGTCGCTCTGGCCGCTGAACAAATCGTCGCTCTGGCCGCCGAACACGTAGCTGCTGGGATTAAACATCAACGCGAAGGGCAGCATCTCTTGGCGATATGTTCCTACAATTCGGCGATCACCCTGAAGTCCGATTACGCCGAGGCGTATTATAAGTTGGGGCGGGCAATTGCCGACTACAAAAGGCTTGTCACGATTAAGCCTGGCGTTCTAAGGATTTACCGCACAATTGACGGCGCTGAAGCCGGTCCGCTAGGCGATGAGTTAACCGCCTATAAAAGGGCGATTGGAAACCGCCCCGATTACGTCGAAGCGTGGATGGCATTGGGCGAAATCTACTCTGATCTCGGTATGTATGTACAGGAGATCGCCGCCTGGAATAAAGTCATCGCTCTGAAACCCGATTCCGACCGGGCGTATTTTCGCCTGTCGTGGGCCCACGAGCGGTTCGGTCAATACTCCAAAGCAATCCAAGCCGCCCGCAAGCGCACCGCTCTGTTTCCCGACGACCCCTGGACGTATGTGCGGCTGGGCGCCCTTTATATGCGTGTCGGGCGACATATCGAGGCGCTCGAGACATACAAGCAGCTCTTGGCGATTGACCCCAGAACCGCGAAATTGTACTGCACGAAAGTTCATCTGAACATGGGGTTAGCCTATCGAGCCCTCGGGCGAGACACCGAGGCGATAGAGGCATGGCTCAAGGGGGTTGCTCTGCGGGTTTATGACGATCACGGGTATCGTCAAGTCACCAGCAAAACCTACGCGCAACTGTCGCTTATCTGGCTCGGGCTTGGCCGGTTCGACAAATCATCCGCCGCCTGCAAATCGGCAGTGCGGTTGGATTCGGACCATCATGAGACGAATCTCATTGCAGGCGCCGTATTCGGAGCCCTCGGTCGATACGACGATTCACTGAACGCCTGCCGGCGGGCCGTTCAGGGGGTAGGCCAGTATAGCGTTGCGGCGCACTATTATATGGGCAATGCTTACGCGGGGCTTGGTCGCCATGTCGAGGCGGCAAGGGATTACCGATGCGCCATGCTGTGTCTCAGTTCTCAGGGCGTTGGATCGCAGATCAGGCGGTGTATGATTCGCTTTAAGGAGAATGAATATCTCGCTTCGATTCGCGCATTGATCGGTGTTATCGCCGCCGCATGCCAGCGTCCCAAAACCTTAGGTTTGACCATTAACGATTACATCCCGCCGAAAGTTGCCCGTGAATTTTCGTTCGGGCGTGATGATATGAGAGAATACGTGCAAGGCTATATTAATGGTTGGCGCTGGTATGCTGATCGCTGGCGTTACGAACTGGACGGCGAGTTGCTGATTGAAGATGAACCAGAGAGAATATGCAACCCGGAAGGAAACGAGCAAGAGTCCGCCGGATTCCTGGACGGCCAGACCGCCGCCTGGGATGCGGGCTTTGATAAATTACACCCCGAAAACTAAAAACACCCCACAGATACTCCGCCCTCGTCTGCGACAGAAGCGCTAAGCCGCAAGCGGCGGGAATCAAGGTTTACCGCTTGCGGCTTAGCGCTTCTGTACCCTCTGTGGGGAATTAAAACGTAAAACACCTTCCCTTGCCACCGCCGTTAAATTTCCGTGTCTTCCGTACCGCTGGAGCAACGCGGAAGTCCCGATGCACATCGGGATGGTTAAAAACGCCGTGTGCCGTTATCCGTCGTCATCCGTAGCATATCCGCCGTTTGCTGTTCGCCGTTGCCGTATCCAAATCCGTGATATCAGTGTTATCCGTGGTTAAAAACGCCGTTGTCGCTGCCGTTCGCCGCTGGTGTTATCAGGGAATGGCTGCAATTTTTTTGGTGTTCAAAGTTGTTTGCCTCTTCGTTTCGCCAGCAGACCCAATGCGCCCATAGCAAGTAACGCCATGGTGGTTGGCTCGGGTACGATTATGTCTCCGCCGGCTCTTAACGTGTCGAGTTCGTATATGTTTTGTGTGCCTGGGTCGTAGACTGAACCGGCTTGCGTCAGGCTGTATTTATCATTCCACAAGTAGCTTTCGGGTCCCTGGAGTCCTCGTGCGGCGTCGTAAACCAGGCTTCTGATGCTTGTTGGGAGTATCTCGTCGGGATCTTTACCGTCGAAGTTTTGCTGATTGAACGCTACGTAGTCGAAGGCGAATTCCACCATGGGCCTCCCGCCAGCGCTGGTGGTCCGCCGAGCCCAGAGCAGATCGCCCGATCCGCCGTTTTTGCCCTCTCCGTCGGCGATTAGTTCTATTTCATAACCTGGGTTCCCGCCGAGTCCTTCGTTTGTTGTAGTAACACCGCCGGGTCCGCCTACTGTATCGTCGCGGTCAAAGTTTCCAAACTGCTCTTTGAGCGTATATCCGTTGGGCAGATCCTTGGCGTTTTTGGCCCACAGCACAATACCGCCGGTTCCGTCGGGATCGTTGCCTATGCGAATGTTGTAGTATGTGCCCGAACCGAATCCGTCACCGGCTTTTTGTCCGTTGGTGGTGATTTTATCATCACCGTACAGCTCGATCCCGAAGTACATGTACCGCGTGTCGTAACCGTACGATCCGCTGACAATATCGACGTACTGCAGGTATTCGCTGGCCGCGGCCTGGCCGTTTACGGATGTGAATGTCTGTGCCGTCGGGCGTTCGTATTGATCCACAGCGTAAATGTCCGCGCCGGGGTCAATCGTCCAATAGTGGTTACCACCGTGAGTGAACTCATTATCTCCGGTCACAGCGTCGGGCGACGTGTCCAAATATGTTGGGGATACTGGCCCGGCCTGTAGCGACGAACTGAAGAAACAAGACAAGACCACCAACGCCACAATCAAGGTTGAGTGTTTCATGTTAAACCCTCTTGCGTGAATCCGTTTCCCCTCCTGGGAAACGAGATCACCTCTGTGTTTCACGATCGCCCCCCACAGCGGGGATAGCGAGCCGACCGAAGCGGAGGCTCATTTCCGCTTCGAGGCATGTTTATTATACCCCGGTTTGATAGATCGGGATGTCCTTTTTTGAGAAAAACTGTAATTTTGCCTTGGCGGGAGTCTGAATTATATGAATTATTGGAGGGCGTTTTTCCTTGGTAATTCCGCAAGTTTTGCTGATTTAACGCCTTGGGAGTTTTATTCGTGTTGTGGTGTTGGTATAATTTTAGTTCTTGTTTTTAGCTGTTATTTACAACTTTGCGAAAGGGAGTTGGGTATGAAACGACGCGGTTTACTTAAAGCTGCTTCAGCCACCGCTGGGGCGATGGCGGTTGGTCCGCTTGTAACTGGCTCCGATGCTGCTGATGCGCCGGTGCAGACGGTGGACGTGGTTGTCGTCGGCGGTGGGACTGCGGGCACGATAGCAGCCATCCAAGCCGCTCGGGCCGGAGCCAAAACGCTCCTGATCGAACGCGGGACCCAACTCGGCGGGACGACAACAACCGGCGGGGTGTCGTTCCCCGGACTGTTCGACGCCTGGGGAAAGCAGATCATCGCAGGGATCGGATGGGAACTGGTCCAGCAGGCCGTAAAGCTCGATAACGGAACCTTCCCCGATTTCAGCAAAACGCCCAGAGCCCATTGGCAAAATCAGGTCCAGGTCAACCAGTTCGTATACGCTCTGCTGGCCGAAGAAGCCTGCATAAAGGCCGGTGTGACGCTGGCGTACTACGAATCGCCGATGTCGGTCGAGAAAATCGATAGCGGCTGGAGGCTTCAATGCGTCGGGCCGGGCACAAGTCGCTTTGTCAACTGTAAGCAGATTATCGACTGCACCGGCGGGGCAAGTGTCGTGGGGTTGCTGAACCTGCCGCGCCTTCGCGAGAAGGAGACTCAGCCCGGGTCGCTGCTGTTCAAGTTGGGCGGTGCTACGCCGATCGGCAGGAGGCAGCTCGACCGCCTCTACGTACACGGAGCTGACTCTTCAACATCGGCTACGCTCACCAGGGCGAACCTCGCCGGGCGAAAGTCGCTGCTGGCCAAACTGCGATCGAAAAAGAACAAGGCCCGCCTGATGCACATGCAGCCGGAGACCGCCCACCGCGAGAGCTACCGAATCCAGGGCGAAACGCTGATCACCGTAGACGACTACACGTCGGGTAGAGTATTCAAAGACGCCGTCTGCTACGCGTTTTATCCTGTAGACCTGCACACGCGCAGCGGCGTTCGCCCAAAACCGCTAGCCAGGGGCAAGGTCCCAACGATCCCACTGAGCGCACTGGTCCCCAAAGGCGCCAGTAACATTATAGTTGCCGGTCGATGCGTATCCAGCGATCGCCTGGCCAACTCGGGCCTCCGCGTACAGGCGTCATGCATGGCGATGGGCCAAGCCGCCGGCGCAGCAGCCGCCCTGGCCGCCAAGTCCAACACAACCCCACTAAAAGTGCCATTGGAAGAGATCAAAAAAACACTAAAAAAACACGACGCCATAATCCCAGGGGCGTAATGCATATACTGGAACATTAATGGATAATTACGTTCATATTTGAGTCCTACGGGCTCAAATAGAAAGCCCACAGATTGCAATCTGTGGGCTGGCGCCCGCTTCTAATCGCACATGTCCTGTTGACAATAGGCACACATGGTGGTAAGCTATAAGCAATGAGTGGATTTGACTGGAATGATGAAAAGAGCGCGTTCCTGGAAAGCACTCGCGGTATATGTTTTGAGGATGTGATTATCCATGTTCAGAACGGATGTGTCCTCGATGTGATCAGGCATCCGAACAGGGAGCGATATCCTAAACAGAAGATTATGGTTTTGGATGTGGAAGGTTATATTTATCTCGTGCCTTATGTCAAATCAAGAGGGATAAGATTCTTGAAAACCATCATTCCAAGCAGAAAAGCGACTCGGGAGTATTTATAATGGCCATGAAAAAGAAGGTTAAACTGGATCAAGAAGAACAGCAGATTCTCGATGATTTTGAGCAGGGCGAATTCAAGAAGATCCCCGGCCTTAAGAAAGAAAAGAACGAACTTGAGAATGCAGCACGGAAGACTCTCCAGAAAGACAAACGCATCAATATCAGAATTTCATCCAGGGACCTCGAGCAACTTCAGAAGCGTGCGGCAAAAGAAGGCATTCCCTACCAAACCTTCATTTCCGGATCACTTCACAAACTTGTGACAGGACGTCTAAAAGAAGTAGTCTAACAGCGGACGCGAAAAGACCCGCTGCTGAGCTTAGGCGTTAGCTTGAAAGAAATATGATATGAGCCAGATCGCAACCTTTTACACCTTGTCCAAAGATCAATCTGGCTTGCTTCTGGCGGCAGCAACGCCAGAAACCAAACAGGTCGAAAAGAGGTTTCTCTACCTGTTCAAGAAACAAGTGGAGGAGCAGGTCGACCATTTCTGGGATTTCGTCGAAGAGCATGCCACAGAGCAGAAGCACTATCCGTATTCCGGTGCTGGTTTCGTCCAACTTGACCTGCTCTTGGAGGATAAGGGTTGTATGCTCTATGATCTCGGGCGATGCGAGCTTGCCAGAACGATGTCGGAAGCCAGAGGTGCGTCGATAGGTGTCTTCGGTCATAGTGAAGCCGCGGCGACACTTGCCAAATTGGATGAAGTGGGCCTGTCTGAAGCGGACGTTCGTAAGTACTTCCAGGAAGACTACCCATCCGAGGATGAAGACCTCGGGACCGAGGCGGTACTGGCCGCCTTCGACATCTGTAAGACGTGGATGGCATCGGTCGGCGAGAATGAGATTGGATTACTAATTGTGAGCTAACAAGACGCTGCAGCGGACGCGAAACGACCGCGCCGCTGAGCTTAGACGTTAGATTGCTCGGGGCTTGAGTGGTATACAAGACATAGGTGGTGGCATGAATAAAAAGAAAAGACTTCTTCAAACCATCGATGACAATGAGATAGATCTTCTGGATAGAGTTCATGCTCTTATCGATGATGGAGCTGACGTGAGTGCAGTTACAGGCTATCAATCACCACTCAGAGCGGCTTCGCATAATGGACGGTTTGATGTCGTTAAGCTTCTCTTAGATTCAGGCGCAGAAGAATCTCAACTTGGATGGTCAAGATCCTTCTTTGAAGTCGCTTTTGGTAGCCTCGCCAGTTTGACTGAAAGCATCCGCAAGCATGGAGATATAGAAAATAGAGATTGCTGGCAAAGGACGCCCTGGTTACTGTCTGTTCAAATCGGTGATATGGGAAAAGCGTCTTGTCTGCTTAATCTAGGTGCGAATCGTCATGTTGTTGGAGCATACGAAAGGCATCCAATGGCTTATGCGATACAGCACAACAATTTGGATATGCTGAAATGGTTGATAGAGAAGGGGTGTGATATAGAAGCAATTGATCAGGAACTGGAAACACCGTTGATAACAGCATCTAAACTAGGTATGACGGCATTCGCGGAGTGTCTGATTGATCACGGCGCAGATATCTACAAGCAAAACGATATGTCGGAACGTGCTATAGAAGTGGCGTCGAACTTGGATATCGTACAAATGTTGGTGAAACATGGCGATGATATCAATGGTATAAGTGAAGAGACTCGTGCGCTGTTGACAGGAACCAGAGCAGACGGTAAGCCCAAAGTTTCTCGCCAGGAATACATGGAAGGCAAGAATAGACGATTCGGAGTGACGAACCCGGAACAAGCGAACGTTAAGTTTTGGTTTGAAATGATTAAGTCCGGTGCAATAGCCGCGCAGGCCAGAAGGACGTATTCAAGTATATGGTCGTCGGGCAATGCTCCGGTGTGGTGTTATAAACGATTTGGGAGAAGCATAACTGTTTTGGATAATGGCTGTATCATTGAGATCGCCGGTGAGCATGAAGATTCCTATGATTGTGATTTTTGCATCTACAATGATGTCGTCGTATTTGACGGCAATGGCAAAATAGAGATATTTATATACCCAGAACATGTGTTTCCACCTACTGACTTCCATACCGCCACATTAGCTGGCGAGTATATCTATATTATTGGCAGTCTGGGGTATGAGGGCGCAAGAACTCCAGGACACACACCGGTTTACCGTTTATCGATTGCATCCATGAAGATCGAGAAAGTAGACACAACAGGCCAAGAGCCTGGTTGGATAAGCGAACACAAAGCCTGCTTGAAGGATGAGTCGACAATAATCCTAAAGGGTGGGAGAAAGTTCGTTGGCGTGAAGGGCAAGAGGAATGGCTTTGAAAAAAACATCAACACCTACGAATTATGCATTACGAATAATAGCTGGCGACTGTTGGACTGAATATCAAAAGAAGAGTAGACTCTGGCAAAAGGAAATCTAACCAGCGTGTGTAACGGACACCTTCGGCGCCGATGACACGAAACGTTAGCTCGGCAGAGTTCAATCGACATTATGACAAAGAGAATAATAGCATTCAGTATCGCCGTGGACGTGAAGGAGCCATTCGACCATGACTACACAGTTGCTGTTTCGCAGGTGGAAGAGCGCATCGAAGACGCCGTTAAGAGAGAGTGTGCAGCCAGCGAGAGTGTCGAATACTGCCACCGCAACTTTTACGAGCCAGACGAGTTGGACCGTTGTCAAGAGTGCTCAACGCTGATCACAACGAACTATCGAGACTTCTCAACCCCTGGTGTTGATTGGGCGAGCGAACTGGACGGACGTCTTCTGTGCGATCAATGCTACTGTCACCGTATGCCGCCGCGCGAGGCCGTTTCTCTGGAGACGTGTTTCGATGGTCTCTCCGAGCATATGTGCTTGCAGTGGGATAGGTTCGAGTTGGAGATGGGTGTGCAGTTTCTGTCCACGGTGGCTGGTTTTGAAGGTCGATTGGATCCCGAAATCTCCCCGGATCTCACGATAACGATGCGTGTATGCCGACTTCCGCTCGGTGCGGTATTGGAGAAAATCTGCAGTCAGCTTGGTCTTGCGTGGACTGTCGTCGTCGAGAACGGCAAGGCCGCAGACATATTCGTTGGATCAGAAACCGGCGTCGCTGGTGTGGAAGCCAATGACCAGCACACAGCAGGCAAGATACGCTGCTACCGAAAAGGGATGCGGCGGGTGCTTGCAGAACATGATGAACGCTCACCCACATAGGTAACAACTTCGCAAGGTACATGGGTTACACTTTC
>JABGPF010000482.1 GCA_018645065.1 Phycisphaerales bacterium | reverse complement strand
TGCTTCGGAGCAAAAATTGTCTGCAGAAGAACGGCAGGCGATGATGGAGAGCTGTTTGATGGCTCTCTTGACCGAGTTCTCTCTTCACCAGGAGGGTACGATGGCTTTGGTCGATATGTTGCATGATGCTGACTCTGAATCATATGTAAAAACCGTCAAGCCCTGGGTGAAGCGAGGGCTATTTGTGGGGACTGGCGGGTTGGATTCTACGGTGCGATACGCGTGGAACAAGGTCGCGATTGTACGGCCGTGTTTGATCGATGACTTAGGACTGCAAGATACCGATGATCTCGTCATGCTCGATTCGGCGTTGGCGGCGTACCTGCAGTACCTGCAGTTAACAGCGGAGGTCAAGCGTTCTAACTGGGGTGAATACAACCGCGATCTTAAGCGGGTTGCGCAGCTGGCGCAAATAAACAGTGCAGCGCAAAGTTCCTTGAAGATTTATTTGGGAATCATGAAAGACCTCCGTTTCAACAAAGCCAGGAAAGAAGCTGAACAAGCCGAACGCCAACGACAAAGGTCGGATCGGCCGTGTCGTCCGGCCCGAACAGTTGAGAAATCAGTTGCGGGAGGGAAAATCCTCAGCGAATTTGAGGATGCTAATTCGACGGGAAGATCGCCGGTAAGTTCAGAGGGAGAGACGGAGGTGCAATCATGAAGAAAATCTTGGATACAAATAATCGCCCCAAGGGGTGTCAGGGTGCGGATCAATCTGGCCAGGCAGTCGATCAGGCTGTTAACACTGACGTGGTTTCTGGGGCTTCGGAGGAACGAAACCCGGTGGTGTGGGAGGACGATAAGTGTTACTGGCAAGACGAGGCGGGCGGCGAGACGGTTGATGTCAACGAACTGCTGAAGGATTTCGTTTGCGAAGACTCCTTTGAGGCGATGCAGCAGCGTGCCGGTGAGATTGGCGCTGCCTTGGCGGCGACGATACATCTCGGTGGCAAACAGACCGAGTTGATGTCGCTTTTGACGGCGCTAGTTCATGTATCGCCAACCAAAATTCTCCTGCCCGGAGGACGCCGGTTAAAGTATGGTCCGCTGCAGGGATTGATTGTTGGTGAGTCGGGAAGTTTCAAGACTACGGCGACCAGCGATTTATCCGAGCACCTGGGATTGGCCGAACTGGCGACCAGTGACACTACGACGCGGGCGGGGCTGTTGTACCGCGTTCGCGGCAAAGATGTTGTTCCAGGTCTCCTGCCTCGTAACGATAATCGCATGGTTGTTATTGACGAGTTCCACAAGACCCGGCCTCAGGAAATCCGCGCAGCGACATGCGCCCGCAGCCGCGGCGTTCTTCGTGTGGACAGTTGTAACTCGGCGACGTTTGAGATGCAGACTCGACTGTTGTGCATCGGTAATTTGAGGCATAGGGGTTCTCGCGGCCTGAACGGCAGCGAGAGCATATCGCTGGCCGATCTTGATGCTGGAATCTTAGGCACGGGATTCCTGGAGCCCGAAGATATTCGGCGTTTTGATTTCGCCGCGGTCGTTGGCCGCGTTGGCGCCGAGGCGGTCCGGCCGGCAGTTGAGCCGATGGATATGGCTCGTTTTTCGAGACTCGTGAGGCTTTATTGGCAAATCGGAGCACAAGGCGATGATGATTGTATTTGGTCGCCGGCGGCTTGCGACACGGCTCGCGATGTGGCCGCTGCGCTCAACGAGCGATTCGAAACTCCAATGCTGCCTCTGCTCGGGCCTGACAGTCAGGACAAAGTTTTACGCATGGCGGCCGCTGCTGCGAGGTTGATGCCGACGGAGACTGACGGACGAATCCATATTACTGAATCACACGTTCGTTGGGCGGGCTTCGTGCTTTTTCAGATATATGAATTGCCGACCAACGGCTTGGCCGAAATAGCAGCTAGAGATCGGCAACACCCAGATGATTTTGGAGACGATGAGATGGAGGCCCTGCTTTACGATCTCCTGGCCGAGGTGCCTGAAATCCCCACGATCTTGAACTTGCTTGCGTATCGCAGCAGTATTACTACTGGCGAGTTGGCGGTCAAAGCGGACGTTGCTATTCGCACGATGGGGACCCGTGTGAGATTTCTTAAGCAGATCGGCCTGCTGACTAGTCACGGCCGCGCCGGCTTGAAGCCAACGTCTCTAATGCGGCGATTGATCTGCTGGGAAATGAAGCAATTCGGCAAAGTCGGCAAAGAAAAGCAAAAAGGTTCGGTAGCGTAAGGTCTTTATTGTTAAGCTGTTGGAGTCTAACTTGCCGGATTTGCCGAATTTAGGATGGCGGGAACAACGCTACAGCACAAAAAACGGGCTCGAGGGCGTGAAGCCCTCGAGCCCGTTTGTGTTGGCGTGTCAGACATGACCGTTTATAGAGCGGTGCTGCTACGCTTTGCGTTTCCTGATCACTGCGACCAGGCCCCCGGCGGCCAGAATTGCCAGTGTGCATGGTTCTGGGATAGTAGCGGCGTACAGTGCTGCAACGTCATTGTCCGTGAGGCGGCGATCATAGATTCTGACCTCGTCAATATAACCCTTAAAGTAA
>JABGPF010000116.1 GCA_018645065.1 Phycisphaerales bacterium | reverse complement strand
CGCTGCATATCTAACCAAGCCTGTCAAACAGTCGCAACTGCTCGATTGCCTGCGAACGATCACCAGTAACTCCACCAATGACCCGTTGGAAGCAATCGTCACCCGTCACTCACTCACTGAGAACCGCAAGCGGAGAATCCGTATCCTTCTGGCCGAAGACAACATCATGAATCAGAAAGTCGCCCTGCGTATTCTCGAAACAAAACTCGGGTATCGCGCCAATGCAGTAGCCAACGGAGCCGAAGCGGTCGAATCGCTTTCCCGCCAGCACTACGACCTGGTCCTGATGGACTGCCAGATGCCAATAATGGACGGATACGACGCCACACGCACCATCCGCGACACAATCTCGCCCGTCAAAAACCACAACATCCCCATAATCGCAATGACCGCCAACGCCATGAAGGGCGACCGAGAAAAATGCATAAACGCGGGCATGAACGACTACGTCACCAAGCCTGTCAATCCCTAGGCACTTGCCGAAGCCATTGAGCGAAATCTACCGGAACCCAACAGTGAAGATAATTCGCCGCAAGCAACAGAAATGCTCACCGCACAACCGCTGCATTCCTCCGATGAAACATGCGACCAACACCCCTACAACAGGCAAGTTGCCCTAGAGCAAGCGGGGGACGATGAAGACCTGCTCAGTGAATTGATCGGAATCTTCCTCTCAGAAACTCCAGAGGCGATTGCACAAATCCACAACGCCGTATCGAACGGGAACCCCGAAGCTATTGCCAATTCCGCCCATGCTCTAAAAGGCTCGTTAGGCGTCCTTGCCGCCGACAATGCCATCCAAGCCGCCCAGAAAGTAGAAACCCTTGCAAAAGCAGGCGACCTGCAAGGACTGCAGGAAGCCACCACCGCCCTGGCCGTGGAAATCCAACGCCTGACAACCGCCCTGAAACGAGAGACCAAGGGCGCGCCAGCGCGTGAATATTGAAACTTACCTCGTGGGCGACATGGCGAGGGATAGCTTCCGGCGGCGGTAAATCTAAAACTCAGTATTGACTCGGCGACACTGGGAATAACAATAGGCTGGTAATGAACTGGCTGAGTACAGGTGGAATTGCGTTTGGTTTGGCGATGGATGCTTTCGCGGTTGCGATAGCCGCAGGCCTAACGATCGAGCGTCTGACCGGACGTCATGTATTTCGCATAGCGTTCCATTTCGGGCTGTTTCAGTTCATGATGCCCATTATCGGGTGGTTCTGCGGGCGGAGCGTGGCCCAATACGTGCGAGCATACGATCATTGGGCGGCTTTCGGGCTGCTGGGCCTGATCGGCGGTAAAATGCTCTGGGACGCGATGCAGAATGACCAGGACGAAAACGCATTGAAAAAGGACCCCTCGCGAAGTTGGTCGCTGGTTATGCTTTCGGTGGCTACGAGTATCGACGCGCTGGCGGTGGGGATAAGTTTGGCGTTTCTTGACGAATCGATCTGGATACCGAGCATTATCATCGGGCTCGTCGCGGCCGGAATGAGCTTCATCGGGATATGCCTGGGAAGTCGCCTGGGTAACCGAACACGTCGCTGGGCTGAATCTTTCGGCGGACTTGTGCTCATCGGAATCGGGATCCGAATCCTGGTGGTGCACCTGTCAGGCGGAGCGTAAACTTGACGATTATCGTAAAAGAATTAATTCCCGAAGCGCAACGCAAAGACGACGTCGACCTGACTAGAATGGGAGTGATAGTAGGCTTTGCGATAATAATGACGCCCAACGTGTCGCCTGGATAAACCGTTTGAAAACTACCAAATGAACCAAACAGCGAAATTAAAAGTATTGTTCCTTTGCACCGGTAACTCCTGCCGCAGCCAGATGGCTGAAGGCTGGGCCAGAAGCCTCAAAGGCGACTGCATAGAACCGTATTCCGCCGGTATCGAAATCCACGGAATGAACCCCAATGTCGTAGCGGTTATGGCGGAAGTCGGCGTGGATATTTCCTCGCACTATTCCAAGCATCTGGATGAACTTAGCGATGTCCGGTTCGATTGCGTGGTGACCGTCTGCGGACGGGCCAACGAAACCTGCCCGGTATTCCCGGGCGAAACGAAGGTGATTCACGCTGGCTTCGACGACCCGCCCGCCCTGGCTGGCCAGTGCGAAAGCGACGAAGACAAACTGAACTGCTACCGGCGCGTGCGAGACGAAATTCGCAAATTTATCGAAACACTCCCCCAAAGCATCGAGAGTAAACCATGAGCGATCCGCTAACAACCCGCAAGCCCGAACCGTTTGTGATGGTGGTGTTCGGAGCGTCGGGCGACCTGACGCGACGCAAGCTGATACCGGCGATATTCCAACTCTGGTGTCAGAATCATCTGCCCGAGTCGGCGGCGATTATCGGATACTCACGCAGCGAAAAGACAGACGAAAGCTTCCGAGCCGAACTGTGCGACTCGATACGCGACTCGCTGAAATGTCAGCAGCATATTATCGACGACGCGGCGTGGGAAACGTTCGCCTCGCGGATTTTCTACCAACGCGGCGCATACGATTCGCCAGAAGACTTCGCAGCACTGGGCCAGCGAATCAAAACGCTGAACGTCGAACGCAACGTACCGGGCAACTGCATGCACTATCTGGCCACTCCGCCGACTGCGTTTGCAGATATCATCACAAATCTCAACTCAGCCGGCCTGGCCCGCAAAGGACAAAGCGATCCCTGGTCGCGAATCGTTATCGAAAAACCGTTCGGAACCGATTTGCAGTCAGCCCTGGAGCTAAACCGCATCGCACGCGAGGCGTTCGACGAGGAACAGATATTCCGCATCGATCATTATCTGGGCAAGGAAACGGTCCAGAACATAATGGTGCTCCGCTTGGCAAACAGTATTTTCGAGCATCTGTGGTGTCACGACTACATCGATCACATTCAGATCACCGCCGCTGAATCGCTGGGCGTGGGCTCGCGAGGCGGGTATTACGATAAGTCCGGCGCGCTTCGGGACATGGTGCAGAACCACCTGATGCACCTGCTGTGTTTAGTCGCTATGGAACCGCCGGTCACGCTTACCGCAGACGCCATCCGCGACGAGAAGGTGAAAGTGCTAAGATCGCTCCGCCCGATTTCGCAGCAATGCGCCGCCAACGGCGTGGTGCGGGCACAATACACACTCGGAGAAATCGACGGACAAGAGACCCCGGGATATCTCCAAGCCGACAACGTGCCGGAAGACTCGAACACCGAGACGTTCGTGGCGTTCAAGGCGCACGTTGACAACTGGCGATGGTCGGGAGTACCGTTTTACCTGCGCACAGGCAAGGCCCTGCCGCGACGATGCACCGAAATCTCAATCCACTTTGAACCTATCCCGCAGATCCTTTTCAATCGCCCACCGGCCGGTCCGCTGCGACCAAACGTGCTGACCATACGCGTGCAACCAGACGAAGGGATCGCACTGGAGTTCCAGGCCAAGGCGCCGGGACCGGCGATGAACATAAAACCGCTCGAGATGGACTTCGGGTATCGCGAATCGTTCGGACAGGCTCCGCCCGAAGCGTATCAGCGACTGCTGCTCGACGCGGCGGTAGGCGACGCGACACTCTTCACACGAAGCGACGAAGTGCAAGCCGCCTGGGAGTTCGTAACCCCCGTTATCGAAGGATGCGCATGCGAAGCCAATAACGTACTTCAATACCCCGCCGGTTCCTGGGGCCCAAAAGAGGCCGACGAACTAATCGAAGCCGACGGAAAACAATGGCGCCTGAAATAGTCGCCTAAACCGCTACTTAACATGCCCTTACGAATACACAGAGAAATAATCGAACAGATGTACGACGAGTTGAACCATCGTCGTTACGTGCATCCAGATCCGCTGGAGTTCCTGTACCCCTACCGCCGATTCGCAGATCGCGAGATCGTCGCGCTTATCGCCAGCTCGCTTGCATACGGGCGCGTAGCCCAGATTCTCAAAAGCGCCGCCGAGGTGCTTGAACGCATCGGACCGAAACCGGCTGAATACCTCACCAACGCCACACCCAGCGCGATTCGCAAGAAGATGGACGGTTTTAAACATCGCTTCAATACTGGCGAGCATGTGGCTGCGATGCTTATCGGCGTGCGGAGCGTGATTGCAAGGCACGGATCGCTGAAGGCCTGTTTCGCAGCCGGTGTTCGCGATGACGACGAGACGATCCTGGGCGGGCTGCAGGCGTTTGTCAGCGAGATCACCGACGCAGCGGGCGGTAAAAAAAAGGTTGGCCATCTGCTGGCCGATCCTGCCGGCGGAAGTGCTTGCAAGCGATTGTGTCTGATGTTGCGTTGGTTGGTGCGGAAGGACCGCGTGGACCCTGGCGGATGGAACGTTATTCCGGCATCGAAACTGCTGATCCCGCTGGACACGCACATGTACAAAATTGCCGTCGGCCTGGGCGCCACTAAGCGCAAAGCCGCCGACATGAAAACGACCCTGGAGATAACCGCCGCCTTCAGACGCCTGGAGCCCGACGACCCGACGCGATATGATTTTGCACTGACGCGGCTTGGAATACGCAGCGAGATGGACATCGAAACGTTCCTTACCGCCTGCCGCCAAAGAAAGCAGTCCCATGGCTGAACAAGTAATAGATATCGCCTGGCGCTTCTGGGAAACCATCGGGCAGATGGCTCCGTTTTTGCTTTTTGGGTTCCTGGCCGCTGGGGCGCTGTCGGTCCTGGTGTCGGCTGACTGGATCCAGCGTCATTTGGGTACGGGTCGATTCGCGTCGGTCATTAAGGCATCGGCGTTCGGGGTTCCGCTTCCGCTCTGCTCGTGCAGCGTGATACCAGTAGCCACCTCGCTTCGCAGACATGGAGCCGGTAAGGGTGCAGTAACCGCGTTCCTGATATCCACACCGCAGACCGGTGTGGACAGCATCTTCGCAACCTTCAGCCTGCTGGGATGGACCTTTGCGATCTTCCGCCCCATTGCAGCACTCATCAGCGGTGTTCTGGGCGGCGCCCTGGTTGCGATGACCGGTAGTCACGATCGCCCTGACAGCAATGACGAACCACCTGAATGCACCGAGGCCTGCTGCAGTTCAAAAGGCGGTGGAAAACTTGTCTCAGCACTGCGATACGGGCTGCTGGACCTGCCCGGAGATATCGGAAAAGCACTGCTGTTTGGCCTGTTCCTGGGCGCAATAATCACGGTAGTTATCGGCAAAAACGACTACTTCTCCCAAGTTCTGCCACCCGGCGCCGGGCAAGTGCTTATGCTCATGCTCGTGGGAATACCGCTGTACATATGCGCCACCGCGTCGATCCCAATCGCCGCCAGCCTGATACTCGCGGGGGTTTCACCGGGCGCCGCCTTTGCACTTCTGATGACCGGACCGGCGACCAACGTTGCGACTATCTCAACGATATGGAAAGTGCTGGGACCACGAACCTGCCTGATATATCTGGGCACAATGATGGTCGCTGCATTTGCCGGAGGAATGCTGCTGGACCAACTCATAAGCCTCAACACCCTCCAAGCCACCATGCACCACGACTGGATGCCCGCATGGTTCAGGCACGCCTCGGCTGTTGGACTCATCGGACTTCTAGTCGCAGGGGTCTGGCCCAAGTCCGGTGAAAAACACGATCATGAACACAACCACGAGCAAGACGCACTGGTGATCGAAGTAATTGGGATGACGTGCAATCACTGCACAGCCAACGTAAAAACTACATTATTAAATTGCACCGGTGTAACTGAAGTCAGCGTGGATTTGGAATCAAAAACAGCCCGAATCTCCGGCGAGAATATCGATCGAGACGAACTTATCACCGCAATCAAAAACGCCGGATTCACAAGCCCATCATCATAACCCTTTCCGCAGTCGAGCCTTACGAACACCGCCGTCAATCAGACAAGAAGCTACTATTCTCCTATCAAATCGATCTAATATCCGATCACTTGGGATAGATATCGCGCCGTTAAGTATGAAATATAGACTCAGTTGTGCGTTGACGCCCGAAGAACCAAGGGGTATATTTGGCGGTTTCACCGGCCTTGGGGAGCAGAAGTGGTCAGGAGTTTCAAGATGTCGGAATACAAACAACAGAGTCGGGTTATAGTGGCTGCGGTGGCGTTAACGTTCTTGCTTGCAGGTGCAGGCGCCGGGGGCTGGGGCGTTTATGCCTGGTGGGAGAAAAAGATATCCGATCCGCAATGGAAGGCTGAGCAAAACGCAACGCACGTCGAAGCCAGGAAACCGACCGGTCGCCCCGCGGCTCCGGTTCGCGTGGGCAAGGCTCGTCGCGAGCCTGTGCAACCGGCCAAGCGTCTGGTCGGTCGATTGCGCGCCATACACCGCACCACGATAGGAAGCGAAGTCGAGGGAAAAGTGCTGGTGATGAACGTCGAGGAAGGCTCGCCCGTCCAAGCCGGTAAGACCGTGCTGGCGAGTATCGACAAGACCTGGTTAAAACTGGCCAGGCGAAAGCAGCAGGCGTCTATCGAGGTTATCACCGCCCTGCTTCGCAAGGAGAAAGCGAACCTCGATCGGTTAGAGGAATTTCGAAAGCAGAAGGTGACAACCGAACGTGAATACGGTGATCAGCTAGCGGCGTACCAGCAGAAAGTCGCCGAGTTGAAAGAAGCCCAAGCCGCGTTGGATGATCTGGACGAGAAGTGGAAGCGTCTGGACATTGTCGCAACGTTCTCGGGGTGGGTGATCAGGCGGCACGTTGATACGGGCCAGTGGCTCAAAGTGGGCTCGCCTGTTGTCGATATCGTAAGCCGCGGTCAAATCTACGCCGAAATGAGCGTACCGGAATCACTGGTCAGCGGGCTGAAGCATGGCATGCCGATAAACGTCACCATCGACGTGCTGGGACGAACGTTCCCGGGCAAAATCGCCGCTATCACGCCCTACGGTTCGACCGCGTCGAGAACGTATCCGGTGCGGGTTGAGTTGTCAGATGAGAACGGGCTTTTGATGGTCGGGATGAGCGCCACGGCGATTTTCCCCGCGGGGATATCGCAAGAGCAAATAACTGTATCGCGCGACGCGGTGATTATAAAACCCGACGGCGCGACGGTGTGGGTGGCGCGTGGCGACCCGCTGATAGCCTCGCCGGTGGCGGTGGAGGTTCTCACGCGCCTGGGCGAGAGATATTCGGTAAAACCCCTGGACCCATCAGGCGTCAAGCTGCTTACTGACGGGGCGGAAGTTATTCTGGAAGGGGCTGAACGCCTCAAGCCCGACCAGGCGATCCGCTACATGGACCGCGATCTGGCCGACGCGAAATGGCTGGGCGACACCACCGAGACCCAACCAAGTGACAAACCCGCGAAAAATGAGCAGTAGCACCCGAGCGAATCCATTATGAACATCATCAGTTTTGCAATTGAGAATCCCGTCAAAGTAACCGTCGGCGTGATCCTTGTGCTGTTGTTCGGCGTGCTGGCGGTTACCGCAATTCCCGTACAGATGACCCCTGACGTCGACCGCCCGCTGGTTCGGGTGACAACCATCTGGCCCGGGCGGAGCCCCGAAGAGATCGAACGATCACTACTCCAGGAGCAGGAAGAGCAGCTCAAAACGATACCCGGCCTGTCGAAGATGACCTCCACCGCGGAGGTCGGTTTGGCGAAAGTCGAGATGGAATTCGACATTAATGTCTCGATGGACCGCGCGCTGCAGGAAGTATCCAACAAGCTCGACGAAGTGCCCGACTACCCCGACAACGTCGAACGCCCGGTAATCAAAGCATCCAGCAGCGCCGAGGAAAGTGCAATCGCCGTATGCTTCGTCCAATCGAAATACCCCACATACGACGTAGCCGAGTTCTACGACTATTTCGATCGCCACATAAAACCGTACCTCGAACGTATCCCTGGTGTTTCGGAAGTGGACTTAAAAGGCGGCCGTGAGCACGAAGTTCACATCCAGATCGATCCGTACGCGGTCGCCCGGCGCGGGCTTACGTGGAAGGAAATCCGCACCGCGCTGCAGATGGACAACGTTAACGAATCCGGCGGTGATTTAAGCGACGGGCGTCTGGACGTTCGCTACCGCGTGATCGGGCAGTACGACGACCTGGACCGCATCAGGAAAACCGTTATCAGCTACGATAACGGAACGCCGGTTCGCATTGAAGACGTCGCGAAAGTCACGCTTACGCTCGAGAAGAACACCCACTTCGATCGCTCCGAGGGCGCCAAAACGATGGGCCTGCTGCTGAGGCGCGAGACCGGGGCAAACGTAGTTAAGCTGATGAACGAGTTCCGCAAACGCCTGGCCGAAACGAACAAACCAGGCGGTTTGTGCGCCCAGTTCAAACACGATCGGTACGAGATCAGAATGCATATGATCTATGACGAAACCGAATACATTAACGATGCAATCAGCCTGGTCACCGACAACCTTTTAATCGGCGGAGTTCTGGCGGGGATGGTGCTGCTGCTGTTCCTGCGGAGCGTTCGCCCGACAATGATCGTCGCGCTGGCGATACCGATATCCGTAGTCGGAACGTTCGTCGTGATGCACCTGGCTGGGCGAAATCTCAACGTTGTCTCGCTTGCGGGTTTGAGCTTCGCTGTCGGTATGGTGGTCGACAACGCGATTGTGGTGCTGGAGAACATCGATCGCCATTTGCACATGGGCGAACCGCCTTTGACGGCGGCCTATCGGGGCACGAAGGAGGTATGGGGCGCGATCCTGTCTTCAACGCTCACGACTATCGCGGTCTTCGCACCTGTGCTTACAGTCAAGGAGGAAGCGGGCCAACTCTTCCACGATATCGCACTGGCGGTTTGTGCTGCCGTTGGTTTCTCGCTGATAGTTTCGATCACGGTAATCCCCGCCGCAGCGGCAGTGTGGTTGAAGCCCAAGGCCCGCAAGCACGGGGTGCTCTGGGCGTCTTTCCACGGACTTTTCGGACTGGCTCGCGGGGGCGATTGGCTTGGCCGAAAATACGCCAGACTGATACACATGCTCACGTTCCGCAGCGTCGCTGGCGTTTGGGCCAGAGTGGTTATCATCGCGGTTATAACCGTGATAAGCGTGATCGGCGCTAAGTGGATGGCGCCACCGGCAAGCTACCTGCCAAACGGGAACCGAAACTTCATAATGGCGATGATGTTCACCCCGCCAAGTTACTCATACGAGCAAAATGTACTACTGGGCAACCGAATTGAACAGCAGCTCAAACCGTATTGGGAAGCGAAGAACTCTGCCGAAGCCACCGCGATAAAACCACTGTTCGACATGAAAGGCCAACCGATAAAACGAGTGTCGGCGATCGAAGAGCAAATCATGATCGTCTCGCGAGGGCGAGTATTCATGTTCTTCCGAAGCCAGGACGCACAACACCCCAAAGAGCTGATCCCCATTCTGCAAGATATGATGAAGGAACATCCGGGCTGCTACGGATACTCGATGCAACCGTCGATCTTCGGACGGTTCGCCGGCGGTGACTCGGTTGATGTGGAACTTGTCGGAAACAGCATGGAGAATCTGCGCCTCAGCGCATCGGCGCTGCAGCAAAGACTCTTCAAGCGGTTCAGCCAGTTCAGTATCCGAACCAATCCGCAAAGCTTCGAACTGTCCGGACCGGAAAGACAGATCGTAATTGACCAAGTGCGAGCCAAGGAACTGGGCCTGAACGTAAACACGCTGGCCGTCGGGGTTCGCGGACTTATCGACGGAACAGTAGTAGGCGACTTCAACTTCGAAGGCGACACGATCGATATCGTGCTGATCCGCGACCCGGACATACCGATGAGCCCTGAAGATCTGGCCAACGTACCGCTGGCGGTAAAGCAGGACAATGACGACGGAGTTACGCACCTTCCGCTATCGGACCTGGTGGAGATCCGACGGGCCGACGCGTCAAAATCAATCAAGCGAGTCGAGCAGCAGCGGGCAATCACGTTCACCGTTAACCCGCCCGGAACAATGGCGCTGGAAGAGGCGCGAGCGGAAATCGAAAAACTGCTGGAAGAGGCGCGACTGGCTGGCGAAATCACCGCCGATATCTCCGTGCGGTTCTCGGGAAACGCAGATCGCCTAAGCCAAACACAACAAGCACTGCTTGGCAAATGGAACGGATTTAACGCCGAATCGCTAATGAGCGTCGGGTTCAGCCGGTTCTTCCTGGCGCTGCTGATAACCTTCCTGCTGATGGCCGCCCTGTTCGAGAGCTTTATCTACCCGCTGGTAATCATGTTCTCGGTGCCCATGGCGATGGTCGGCGGATTCATGGGCCTCACGCTGGTGCGGTCGGCCCATCCCGATCAGCAGCTCGACACGCTTACGATGCTGGGGTTCATTATCCTCGTCGGGATCGTGGTTAATAACGCGATTTTGCTGGTCCACCAGGCGTTGAACTTCATGCGCGGCGTGGGTGAAGTCGAAGGCGATGTCAGGGAACCGATGGAACCGCGACAGGCAATCGCCGAATCGGTCCGCACGCGCATCAGACCGATCCTGATGACCACCGCCACCAGCGTTTGCGGAATGATCCCTCTGGTTATGGCTCCGGGGTCAGGCAGCGAGATATACCGCGGTCTGGGCGGAGTGGTGGTCGGCGGATTAAGCATATCAACGATATTCACGCTGCTGGTTGTCCCGCTGATGCTGAGCCTGGTGATCGACATACGCACGGGCCTGGCCCGACTGCTGGGCCGAGAGTTCAAAGAACGCGCCGCACACGTAGACACGAGCAGCTAACCGGAAAAACCGGGAAAAAAAGAATGCTCATCATGCGGAAAGATGTTTAAGAGTGGGAATAAAGTACATACTATATGCGTTCTTATAAGTTGGTGTTAAGCCCCCGGGTGTGTTGCCCGGAAAGGCATGCATTACAGGCCCAATGGACCTGAACGGTTATATTCCAGGAAAGGATCAACACGTGGCAAACCAGAAGAACGAACCAACGAAGGGCCAGGGCATGTCTCTAGGTCGAAGAAACTTTCTGAAAGCAACGGCAGGCGCCGCCGCCGGCGCAGCGGTGCTTCCGTGCTTCGTCCCGGGCAAGGCCCTGGGTAAAGACGGCGCAACACCGGCCAGCGATCGTATCGTTATGGGCGGCGTGGGCATCGGAAACATGGGACGCGGCGATCAGCGCAACTTCCTAGGCCGTAGCGATGTGCAATACGTAGCCATGTGCGACGTAAAAGAAGGCACCCGCAAAGGCTCAAAAGCCACCATCGACAAGAAGTACAAAAACAACGACTGCAAAACATACAACGACTTCCGCGAACTGATCGCACGCACCGATATCGACGCGGTGCACTGCGCCACGCCTGATCACTGGCACGCACTAGTCGTAATCGAAGCATGCCGCAACGGTAAAGATATCTACTGCCAGAAGCCCGAAACAAAAACGCTCCGCGAAGGCCAGCTCATGATCGACGCAGCCAAGCGCTACGGTCGAGTAGTGTCCGGCGGAAGCCAGCGAGTTCTGCAAGACTACCGCCGCGTAGTGAACCCCTGCTGGGAAGGCAAAAACGGCAAGATCAAGTCGATCAACGTTAAAGTCGGCCCGCTTCCGATGGAATGCAACAAAAAGGGCGAAAACGTACCGAACGGACTTGACTGGGACATGTGGCTTGGACCGGCGCCCTGGGCTCCGTACCACCCCCACCGCTGCAGCGGAAGCTACAGGATCAACGGAACATGCTGGCGCTCGTTCAAAGATTACTCAGGCGGCGGAATGACCGACTGGGGCGCACACCACTTCGGCGGAGCAACTTTCGCAATTGACGTACGCGAACTTGAGCCCAACAAAGTTACGTTCCACAACGATGGCGGCAAAAAGTACGCCACATGCCACTACCCCAACGGGAAACTACTGCACCACAACTTCCCCGGACAGGGCAACATGCACGTAATTGGCTCCGACGAAAAAGTAGAAGCAAAGCCCGTACCCAAATACGCTGGAACCGGCGGAATCTACGGCGACTTCATCGATTGCGTAAAAACACGCAAGAAACCGTTCCGCGATATCGAATTCGCTGTGCACACCGCAACGGTATGCCACCTGTTCATCATCGCCTACCAACTGGAACGTTCGCTGGAATGGGACACCGTAAAACAGCAGTTCGTTAACGACGCCGAAGCAAACCGCCTGATCGACTACGAACGCAGAACACCCTGGGTACTTTAAAAACACAACAGTTTCTACAAGGAGACTTGATAATGAACAGCAAGAATATTGCAAAAATGACACTAGCTGCCGGAGCGGTAGCACTCGCCGCCGATCAGGCGTCGGCAAAAACAGACGCCGCCGCGGTAGACACCGCTATTAAATCGCTGAAAACTTACGACTGGGGCGTGGATATCAAAACGTTGGCTCCGATCGAACAGGCGATTATCGATACGCAAAAAGACGCCGCAGGACGAAAAAAACTCGAAAAAGCACTCGCAGACATGCTGGCCAGCGGAATCTCACGATCCGCACAAGACTACGTCTGCCGGCGCCTGCGAACCATCGGGACCGGACAATCAGTTAAAGCGCTGGCCGCACTACTGTGCGACGAAAAGAGCTCGGACATCGCACGCTTCGCACTCGGCGATATCTGCTGCTGCCCCACGGCGCTGGACGCCATCAGAGAAGCGCTGCCGAAAGTCAGCACCAAACTGCGCCCGGGCATTATCGGCTCGCTCGGAACGCATCGCGATAAGAAAAGCGTCGCGGCGCTTACGAAACTCATGGGCGACAAAGATGTACTCACCGCCCGAGCCGCAGCCCATTCGCTGGGCCTGATCGGTACGCCCGATGCAGCCAAGGCTCTGTGCGGATGTGCAGGCAAGGCGCCTGAGGCGATCAAAACGTCAGTGGCCGACGCAGGCCTGATCTGCGCCGAACAGCTACTGGCCGACGGCGATAAAGCCGCCGCCATCGCACTGTACAAAGGCCTCAAGGGCGACGGTATGCCCAAGCACGTAAAAGTGGCTGCCATGAAGGGCATGCTGACCGCCGCTTCGAAGAAGTAAATTCGACAGATGACTAAACGACTAGGCCCGCACCGACGCCAGGTCGGTGCGGGCCTTTCAATAAAAGACAAAACAATGAACACCAAAAACAAACAAAACGCTATCGCACCCATCATCATCGCCGTCTTGATTACATCAGCACTTACCGCCTTTTCGCCGCGCGAAGCCCGCGCCGCCGACGAAGCGACCGATATGATCGTCGAACTCATCACCGGTTCGGACGACGATATGCGACTGATGGCGATACAGCAGGTCAGCGAAGCTGCGCCCGGTAAAGACGCCACAAAACGCTTCGTAGCACTACTGCCCAAACTGAAGCCCGACATGCAGGCAAAGATGATCGACGCACTGGGCACGCGCGGAGACGCGACCGCCCGCCCGGCGATCCTGGCGATGCTAACCAGCAAAACACCCGCGATACGCGTAGCAGCAGCCGGAGCCCTGGCGGCAATGGCGAGCCCCGACGATGTGCCCGCACTGGCAAAACAAGCAGCCGCCGGATCAGAAGCCGAACAAGACGCAGCCAGACAATGCCTCCGTAAACTCAAAGGCGAAAAGATGAACGCCGCGATGATCAAGGCGATGAAAGACGCCGACCCAAAAACGAAAATCGAGCTGATAAACGCACTGACAGATCGGAACGTGACATCGGCCTCACCGACAATTGCAAAGGGCCTGGGCGATTCCGAACAGACCGTGCGAACCGCCACATTAAAATCACTCAGCGCCATGGGCGATGAAACTCACACAACCGCTCTGGTAAAGCACATGAAGGCGGCGAAAGACCCCAAAGAACGCAGGCAAACCGCACTAACGCTGCTGGCGGTATGCAGACGCGGAAAAGCAAAATGCGCACCGGCCGTTATCGCGGGCATGAAAGGCACGGACGCGTCGACATGCATTTTGCTGATGCGAATTCTCACTGAAGCAGGCGGTCCGGAAGCACTGACCGAAGTCGTCGCACGCATGAAAGACGACGATAAAAACATAAGCGCAACCGCCCTGAGAACGCTGACAGGCTGGCCTGACCGTGACGCGGTCCCCCACCTGAAAACAATGGCGGGCGATGTAACAAATCTGCGAAATCACATCCTGTCGATCCGCGCCCTGGTCCGCCTGGCAAGTGCGAATAAAGATCGCCCCGCCGATCTGACCGGGCTCACAGAAGCGATGAAACTCGCCAGCCGCACCGAAGAAAAAACTCTCATCCTCGGCGCGATGAGCGCTATTGCGACCCCTGAAGCACTAACCATCACAGCGGCCTGCCTGGACAAACCTGAACTAGTCGAACCGGCCGCCCAAGCCGCGGTGACAATCTCCGAAAAGATCATCAAAACCAACAAGGCCCAAGTCCAAACAGTACTGCAAAAAATACTGCAAAAAATAATCAAAACCGCAAAAAACGAAACCACCCTGACCCGAGCCAAAAGACTACTGGACTGAATCTGAAATTACGCGTAACGAACACAACTTAAAAGGATACGTCACCATGAACCGAAGGCACTTTTTGAAAACAGTTGGAATTGGCGCCGCCGCTCTTGCCGCCACCCAAGGCATGCCCGCACTCGCCGCCGATGCAAAAGGCAAACCCAACTTCATCATCATCTTCATTGACGATCAGGGCTACCAGGATCTCGGATGCTTCGGTTCACCGAACATCAAAACGCCCAATATCGACAAGATGGCCAAAGACGGTATGCGGTTCACCGATTTTTACTCAGCCGCGTCGGTCTGCACCCCGTCGCGGGCGGCGCTCATGACCGGCTGCTATCCTGAACGAGTGGGTAATCTCGGCGTGCTGTTCCCGCGGAACAACACCGGCCTGAACCCCGAAGAAACCACAATCGCCAAGATGCTCAAAGCAAGCGGATACGCCACCGCGTGCGTGGGCAAATGGCATCTGGGCCACCTGAAGGAATTCCTGCCCACCAGCCACGGGTTCGACTCGTACTACGGGATCCCATACAGCAACGATATGACGATCGCACAGAACATGACGCTGGCCAAGGACATCGTCCTGCGTGAAAAACAGACGCTCGAAACACTCAAGAAACCCAAGAAGAACCTTGTCCCGCTGATGCGAAACGAAGAAGTTATCGAGTATCCCGCCGATCAGAACACGCTGACAAAACGCTACACGCAGGAAGCAATCAGCTTCATCAAAAAGAGCAAGAGCGATAGTAAAAACTTCTTCCTCTACATGCCCCACACCATGCCCCACATCCCGCTGTACGTCTCGCCGGAATTCGAAGGCAAGAGCGAAGCCGGTCTGTACGGAGACTGCATCGAGGAAATCGACTGGTCGGTCGGACAGATCATAAAAACCCTCAAAGCAGAAGGCATCGAGAAGGACACCTTCATCGTTTACACTTCCGATAACGGCCCGTGGAACCTGCGCGGCAACAAGACCGACAAGGTCAAAGGCAATATGAATCGCCGTATCGGCGGTTCGGCGCTGCCGCTGAAAGGCTACAAATTCCAGAAATATGAAGGCGGAATGCGCGAGCCTACGGTAATGTGCTGGCCCGGGCGAATCCCGGCGGGCAAAGTCTGCAGCGAACTTGCCGGAACGATCGACATGCTACCGACAATTGCCGCTCTTTCGGGAGCCAAACTGCCCGAAAAGAAAATCGACGGCAAGGATATCACCCCGCTGATCGAAGCACGCCCCAACGCCAAAACACCGCACGAGGCGTACTTCTACCGCACCAAGGGCGTTCGATCGGGCGACTGGAAGTACATCGACAAGAAACTGTTCAACCTGTCGAAGGACATCTCCGAATCCAAGGACCTAGCCAAAGAGAACCCCGAAATTGTCGAGCGTCTGAAAAACCTACTCGAAGCCCACAAAGCCGAAATGAACAAAGAAAAACGCCCCGCCGGACGAGTAGGACCCGATCAACCGCGAAGAAAGAAGAAGCCCAAAAAGAAATAGCCCAAGCCAGCGGTTTTATTTTCCGCACAGAGGCTCAGGGAACGGCGAACGTCAACGGCTTTGCCACAGAGATCACAGAGAACGACAACGGCAACGACGGGAAAGATGTTAACGGCGACAGCCAACGGCATACGGCGAGAACACAGAGAACGGCGAACGGCAGTGACTGGCAGTAACCGATCTTCGCCTTTTGCCGTTGACCTTGCTGTTGCCGTTGACGTTGACGTTCGCCGTCCTCTGTGATCTCGCCGTTGACCTGGCCGTTTGTCGTTGCCGTTAACAGCTTTTGCGCCGTTGCCGTTCTCTGCGATCTCTGTGGCAAAGCCGTTGACGTTCGCCGTCCTCTGTACCTCTGAGCCTCTGTGTGGAAATCCAGCCCACGAGAAAACATGGTAAATTGACGCTAATTTCGCTAATATGTTCCGCCTGACCCATAATAAGAAGCAGCGGAGCAACCATGAATATATCATTGAACTGGCTTACAGATTACGTTGAAGTCGCCATGCCGATCGCGGAGTTGGAACAACTCTTCACGCGAATCGGCCTGAACCATGAAGGGACCAGCGAGACGCCGACCGACCTGGTGCTCGACCTGGAAGTGACCTCCAACCGACCCGACTGCCTCGGGCATATAGGCGTGGCGCGCGAACTTTCGGTCGCCACGGGCAAACCGCTCACGCCGCCGGTCCTGG
>JABGPF010000115.1 GCA_018645065.1 Phycisphaerales bacterium | reverse complement strand
GTGATCCACTTTAACTGGGGCCTGCACGATCTGAAATATGTTGTTCCGGGCGCCGGTAAGCTTGCGATGCCTCCGGCGGGCAAGCGTGTCGAAAAGGTTGAGAAATACGCTGCGAATCTGGACAAGTTGGTCAAGCGGATGCGGAAGAGCGGGGCGAAGTTGATCTTCGCGACGACTACGCCAGTGCCCAAAGGTTGCGGTGGACGAGTGGCGGGGGACGCGAAAATCTACAACGCAGCGGCGGTCAAAGTTATGCAGGCCAACTCGGTGAGCGTTAACGATCTGTATGCTTTTGCGCTACCGAGACTTAAGACGATCCAGCGGCCTGCGAACGTTCACTTCCTGCCCGCAGGCTCGAAGGCTCTTGCTGCTCAGGTGGCTGCTGCGATACTCAGCGCTCTGGGCGGAGTTCAACCGACAATTAAGGATGATGACGACAAGGTGAAATGGACCCCTCTGGCGACCCTGACCGACGAGTTTGACGGTAAAAAACTCGATGCGGCTAAGTGGCACGATCACAACCCCTCCTGGAAAGGGCGCCAGCCCGGCTTCTTCAGCAAGAAGAATGTAACTGTCGCCAAAGGCAAGCTTAACATCACCATGAAGGCCGAAGACCTCCCGTCCCTGCCCAAGGGTTACAACACGTTCACCTGCGGGGCGGTCAAGAGCAAAACGAAGGTGCTCTACGGATTCTTTGAGGCCAAGTGTCGCGCTATGGATTCACGCGGTTCCAGTGCATTTTGGTTCTACGACAGCACCCCCCAAATATGGACCGAGATCGACGTTTTCGAGATTGGGGGCAAGGCTCCGAAGCACGAAAAGACGGTGCATATGAACGTGCACGTATTCCACACGCCGACCGAAAAGAAGCACTGGTCCAAAGCCAGCACATGGACCGCCCCGGGGCGTCTGGCTGACGATTATCACGTATACGGGCTGGACTGGTCGAAGGAGTCGATCAAGTTTTACGTCGACGGCGTGTTGCGTAGAACGACGAAGAACACCCACTGGCATCAACCGCTCTACCTGAACTTCGACAGCGAGACCATGCCCAAATGGTTCGGCCTGCCGAAAAAGGAGAACCTTCCATCAACGTTCAGTATCGATTATGTCCGCGCCTGGAAACGATCCGAGTAGGGATCGCTATTTTGTCACTTCGACTTTCGGCGGGGTCGCGAAGGCTGCGTAGCGGTTGGCGAACTCTTTGCGGTCGGGCATGTCGCCTTTGGCTACGTAGAAGCGGTATCGCAGTTCGAGGGTTTCGCCCTTGGCTACGGGCTTTTTGAAGTATGCTCCGAACCGGCCGTAATCGCGGTAGGCTGAATATGTGTTGCCCTTGGGGATCCCAGGGCCTGACATGTGCTGTACGTGATACTGTTTGTCGTTCAGTTTGTAAGTCAGTGCGGCCCAAGGCAGGTCCTTGTCCTTCTTGAGGTTCAGGCCGTCCTTGTGGAACAGGTACTTGGCTGACTTGTTTCCTGCGACGTCGTTGTGCGGGCGGTACTGGCATCCGGCGTGTTCGGGGTCTCCGTCGAGTATGGTGTCGCCTCTGGCGCCGGTTAGTTTTGTGCGGAAGTCCATCAGCATAATCGCCGAATCGCCCTGGTTATATAGGGTTATTTCTCGCTGTTCGGTGATTATGGGCTTGTCTTCGCCTTCGTTCCAGCTGATGATTGCGGTGTATCGGGCGAGCACCGGGCCTGCGGTTTTGCAGGCGATCTTCACGTGCTTTTGGATATTATTCCTCATGTGCCACGTGTCGAATTTTTTCCCGCCGGCAGTGGTTCTTGAGAAACCGATGTAGATGCCTCGGTGGTGAGTGAACTTCCCGCCGGCGCCTTTGGTCAGGAACTTCTCGCCTGTCTCGTCGAACACGTGGTTGTACACTTTGTAGGTGTTGTGCTTGGTTGTTTCGTCAGTCGTGTCACGCTCGCACATATACCGCGTAACGGGTTTTCCGTTCAGCAGCACGTCAAAGTGTTTGCCCGGTGTTTCTTTGAAGGAGAATACGTTTTTCGACTTGGTCTTGCCTTCTGTCAGGGTTGCGGTGCAGGTGACTGTCTTACCGGCTTGGACCGACGGTGCGATCCACCAGAGTTCCTTGCCGTTGTCGCCGTTTACGATCTGGCCGGGTGTGGTTTTCCCCTCGGCGCATTTCACGGTTACGGTGAAATTTTGGGGGTCGGCTTTGGCTTGGGCGCCCGTGAGTGTGATGGGCGCGTGGATCGGTACGTTGACTCCATCTGCCTGGGGCGTGACTTTGATTGTGATTTCCGAGGCGCCGGCCGGTGCGATTGCGATCGCGAGCAGCAGTGCGGAGATGGTGATTACGAGGATGTTTCGTGGCGTCATGACTCAGGTTCTCCAATCGCGTGATAGTATATAATAGAAGAGGCGACGCCACCCTATAGCGCAGGCGACGCGGAGTCAAGCGGGTAGTTTGCAGGAAAACGCCTTGTCTTTGCGGTTTGCGGCGGCTGGGCGGTTTTCGTGGATACAGGCTTTGTTTGTCGGGTTTTGAGCGTTTTGATATCTGAATAATTGGACAGAACTGAACGGGTGTCTCGGACTGCTGGTCCGGGAATCTCAGATTTCTGTTTGCATTTGGGCGTGGTATTCGTACAATGCGGCAGCTTGACAACCGGGTCAGGCGTGTCCCGCAAAGGGAGGGTTATCCCGGAAGATACGCCAAAACAATGGCTGTCGAGGAGAACAACAATAGATGATTAGTCATGCTGACGGAACATATACAGCCCAAAACGCCCAAGAGGGCGTTGCGAACGTTCATCCCTTGGGCTCAAAAGCCAAAGTGTTGCTTACAAGCGTGTTCGGTCCCTACGCTGTGGACGACGAATACAGCCGCGCCATCAACCCGATGGAGCTCTACCACAACCAGGTAACCCGCGAGCAGGGTCCTTTCTCGCTGCGAATGTTTCATCGCAGTTGGGGAATCATGCTCATCCAGGCCAATATTCAGGCCCCATGCACCCTGATCGATTTCCCCGTTTACGATCGTTTTGTCAGCGAGATTCGCGATAACGATTACGATATCGTCGGGATCACGGGCATTACGCCTAACGCGGCGAAGGTCGCCAAGATGTGCGAACTCGTGCGTGAACATTGCCCCAACGCCAAGATCGTCGTGGGCGGACATATCGCAAATATGCCCAATCTCGCCGAGTTGGTAGATGCCGATATTATCGTCAAGGGCGAAGGGATACGCTGGTTCAGAAGCTATCTTGGTGAGGATACCGAACAACCGATCAAGCATCCTCTGATTACATCGGGCTTTGGGACCAGGAATGTCGGGATAGTTGTTGATGAGTCGCACGGTGATGTGGCGGCGACTTTGATCCCCTCGGTCGGATGCCCGCTTGGTTGCAACTTCTGCTCGACATCGGCGATGTTCGGCGGGAAGGGCAATTTCGTTAATTTTTACGAGACAGGCGACGAACTGTTCGAGGTGATGTGCCAACTCGAAGAAGACCTCGGCGTGAGTTCCTTCTTCGTTATGGACGAGAATTTCCTTCTCCATCGCAAGCGAGCGTTGCGCCTGCTTGAGTTGATGGAGCAGAACGATAAGGCCTGGGCGTTGTTTGTGTTCAGCTCAGCCAATGCGCTCCGTAATTACACCATTGAACAGCTTGTGGCGTTGGGTATCTCGTGGATATGGATGGGGCTCGAAGGCGAGGACAGCCAGTACACCAAGCTCCACGAAATGGACGCACACGATCTGATTCACGAACTACAGTCCCACGGTATCAGGATCCTTGGCTCGTCGATAATCGGTCTTGAGGATCATAAGCCCGAGACTATGGATGAGGCGATCGACTACGCGGTGGCGTACGATACCGATTTCCATCAGTTCATGCTTTATACTCCGATCCCGGGCACGCCGCTGCACGCTGAGCTGTCGGCTGCCGGTCGTATGAAAGACCCCAGTGAGTTCGATAATGTCGATATTCACGGGCAATATATTTTCAACTATCGTCACTCGCACATACCGGCCGGTGATGAGACCGCACTGCTGAAACAGGCGTTTGTGCGTGACTTTGAAGTCAACGGACCAAGTGTGGCGCGTATCGTACGAACGACACTGGCCGGTTGGAAACGCTACAAGAACCATCCCGACCCCAGAATCAGACGCCGTTACGCCTGGGAGGCCCGTGAGCTTTCGACCATGTTCTCCGGCATGATGGGCGGTGTGAAACGTTACTATCGCAAGAACCCCGAGATGCGTGCGAAGATGGGCGCCATCCTGGACGACCTGCACGCTGAATACGGGCTTAAGTCACGTTTCTACAGTGCGATAGGCGGATTGCTTGTCCTGCACAAGATTCGCAAGGAAGAAAAACGACTCGCCAGCGGTTGGACTTGGGAACCCAAAACGTGGTACGAGAAGAACCTACAGGCCAAGGCGTTCGATGGCACGGACGTGGATCTCGCACGCAGCGTAGGTTCCGGGGCTAAGCTGGACCCAAAAGAGTCGACCGATTCAACACCAGACGAAATCGATCAACCCGATCAGGAAATGTTGATTAGCTAACGGCTTGGCAATTGGCGAACGATAACAACAATAACGGTAACGGCTTGGGTAATCCCCGCCGTTGCCGTTTTTTTGTTGCCGTTAAATCCCCAATCCTGAATTAATGTCTTTTCTTCTTTTCCAATAATACTGTTTTTGGGGTTGGTTAAATTGTCGATTCGTGGTACTATGATGCTGAGGTAAATTTAAACTAGAGCCTGTTTTGAGGATCGGCCGTCAGGTCGGTTGCAGTAATCGAGGGACTGCTCATCTCTGTAGACTGTATTGCTCGTGCAGTTGCACTGCCGCTGCCCGTGCGCGCCCGATAATCCGGAGCCACCGATGAAACATGAGATGAGGGTCTCGTTTCGAGCGATTGCAGTCTCGCTCGTAGGAATTATTTGTCTAGCCCAGCCGGTCGCCGCGCGAACGGTTACTGTGGCTTCTACTGAACATGCCCAAGAGCCTGCCGCGTCCGTCAGTGAGCTAAGAGTGGTGGCGCTGCCGTCGGGGCCTGCTACGGGTTCCGGGCTTGTTGTCGCCCAGGGGCAAAATTTGTCGTTGGGGTCTTTTTCCACGATTATTAATCCTGGCGCGACGCTCTCGCTTCCGGAACATGCTGCTGCTTTAGCTGCGTTTCAGAGGGCGGCCGATCAGTGGGCGGCATTTATTTCAGATCCTATTACCGTGAACATTGACGCTGACTTCGCATCGCTTGAACCTAACGTTATCGGTTCGACTGAGTCGGTAATGCTGCAGGGCGGTTTCAATGAAATCCGTGACGTGATGGTCCTTGACTCCTTAGACGAAGCTGATGACGCGATTGTATCGTACCTTCCTACACACTCGCAGTTTACCGCACTGGTGCCCGTCGCCAACGAAGGCGAACCGGAGATTGTTCTGGGCGACGTGATGTTGGCGACGAAAGCCAACTGCAAGGCTATGGGGTTCGAAGATCTCGACGATCTGTTCGGAGCCAGTGACGGGAAGATAACGTTCAGCACGAATTTTGGTTTTGATTTCGATAACTCCGACGGGATCACGCCCGGTAAGATGGACTTCGAAACCGTCGCAGCCCATGAGATCGGTCACGTGCTTGGTTTCATGTCGATGGTCGATGAAGTTGACTACCGCCTTGATGAGGGGATTCCCGGAGAGGTTGGCCCGACTACGCTTGACATGTTCAGCTTTCTTGACGGTCTGTCGCATCTTGACCCGGAGAACACTTCTGAGTTCACAACGTTCCCACGCCTGTTGGCGCCCGGGTATGAGCGGATCATCGATCAGATCGAAGCCGCTGACGGCAGCGACGCTGAAATCCCGCTTTCCGAGGGCTTTTTCAGCGGTGACGGACGGCAGGCAAGCCACTGGAAAGACAATAACTTAACTGGCGATCTTATCGGTATGATGGATCCGACGCTTGCTAACGGGCAGATATTCACGATAACTGATTCAGACCTTCGCGCGCTGGATCTGATCGGATACGATATTGCAGTTCCCGAACCGGCGACGATGGGGGTGCTGGCGTTCGGTGGGGCGGCGGTCTTTTTGCGACGGCGTCGACGTGGGACGATTTCGTCTTGATGCACTTGATTTCTCCGGTTTGGAAAGGTACCATGGTTAACCATGCGGCGCCTTCGCGGACTAATTATTTGTTGGCTGATTCTCTCAGCACCTTTGCTTGGTTTTACCGGCTTGGGTGACGGTGCGTTCCTGTGTTGGGGCGACGACGGGCATATCGTAATTGAAACAGAGCTCTGCGAACCTGGTTGCGCTGTGGTGTCGTCCGATCCGCACCACGACGGCCACAACAACCATGACGATCACGGTGATCACGATGATCATTGTGAGCCGGGGGGTTGTGCAAGCGACGAGTCCTGCGGTGTCTGCATAGATATCCCACTGCCTCAGTCCGGGGCCCTGAATCGCGTGCTGCGTTCTTCAACTCAAAAACTCTCCGGGGCGAAAGTTCCGGTAATGGCGATCATTTGTAATGTCGAATCGCAGGTCAGCGCGAATTCGGCGTTGTTGGTTTATTCTTCGAGCCTACCACCGGGAGCCCCGGACCAGTTGCTTGCATCTCTGCGCACTGTCATTCTTCTGTCCTGATCACTTCTGCGCACAGCGTTTTCTCTGTCGTTTTCCCTAATCGTTTTATCTCCGCGCGGTTTGTCCGTGTTGGTGATGATGATTTATCCCAAGCCGCTCCATACGTGTAACACACAAGGAGTTTTTCCGATGAGGTTGTTTAAGCTTTATTCGATGGTGGTTCTGGTTTCGGCGTTCGTGGTTTCAGGATGCAGTATGCCTCAGTTTGGCGGGTCATTCCCTCCGCGTCGCCCGCTAGGAGCCGAGTTCGAAGTCTATCAACCATCGCAAGACGCCACTGCGGCGCTGTTTGATGAGGTCAAACCGGCGAAAACCAAAGTTGACCTCAGCGAACCTGACGGTGAGTTGAGTTTGCGAAGGGTGTTGTCGCTGACGCTGGCCAGGAGCCCCGAACTGGAGAGTTTCGCCTGGGGCGTTCGACAAACCGAAGCTGAGCAGCTACAGGCCTCGCTGCTCCCGAATCCGGAACTGGAAACCGAGTTTGAAAATTTCGGCGGTTCGGGACCGTTCGAGGGCACAGGCTCGCTGGAGACGACTGTTGCGCTCAGCCAGTTGATCGAGCTGGGCGGGAAACGCGCCAAGAGAGTCAAACTAGCCCAAGCCGACAGCAAACTTGCCGGTTGGCAATACGAGGCAAAACGTCTCAGCGTGCTTACCGACGCTACTCAAAAATACATCGCCGTATTGGCGATAGAGAAGAAGCTGGAACTGGCTGAAGAGGATCTGAAGCTCGCCTCGCTCGGGCTCGATGCGGTCGACAAGCAGATGGACGCCGGTAAAGCTGTCCTAGCCGCGAAGATCAAGGCGTCGGTTGAAGTGGCAACGGCCAAGATTGACGTTGCTCGCGCCAGGCGTTCACTGAAGTCCGCCCGGAGTGAATTGGCGGGCGTTTGGGGGTCCACCACGCCTAAGTTCAGCAAGTTGGTGGGTAAGTTGGACGCTGTTAAACCGATCCCGCCAGCGGAGAAACTCAGTGTCCATCTGCCCCAAAATCCCGCGATCGCCATATGGGCCGCAGAAACTCAGCAGCGCCAAGCCGCGCTTGACCTGGCTAGAGCAAACGCAATCCCAGACCTCACAGCCGGGGTCGGGTACAAGCATGCCCGTGATACGGATGATAATGATCATGCGGTAGTCGCCGGTGTTGCGATTCCGGTTCCGCTGTTCGACAGGAACCAGGGCGCCATACTCAAGGCTCGCTACAGCCTGATGCAGGCCAAGGCCCAGCAGCGAGCAGCCGTGGTCGCATTGCACACCGAATTCGAGAAGGCCTACCAGACACTGGCTTCGGCGCACTCGGATGCGATTGCACTGAGGGACGAAGTGTTGCCCGCGGCGAAAAGTTCGTATGACGCTTCGGGCCAATCCTTCAAACACGGAAAGTCCGGATACCTCGATGTGCTGGACGCACAAAGAACACTCATAGGAGTCAGGCGACAATATATCGAAGCCAGGGAGGCCTACTACACAGCGGCCGCCAGTGTGGAAGGGATTATCGCCCAACCGCTGGAGTCGATCGGTTCAGTTGACGACTCAACGACGCAAACAAAAGGAAACAACAATGTTGAAAATGTTGAAAAATAAAAAGATCAGCGAAAAGCTGTTGATTCTGTCGGTGGTGAGCCTGGTCGCCGTAGGGGCGATTTCTCACCTTACCGGATGCCAGGACAAATCGACCGAAGCTCCGAAGAAGGCCGACAACGAAAAAACTCCGCAGACCGGGCCGGGACAGGCCAACAGGATAACCGTAACCCAGAAGCAGATTATCAGGCTCGGTATTCGAAAAACCGATGCCAAAATGGGCTCGGTAACTCGCGAAATTCGCGCCCCGGGCGAGATCAAACTGAACCTGGACAAAATGGCGCATGTGGCGTTGCGCGCCGCCGGCGTGGTCCGAGAGGTCCGCAAGGTCCTCGGCGACAGCGTCAAAGCAGATGAAACTCTGGCCTGGATCGAGAGCGACAAGCTCGCAGGGGCGAAACTGGACTTCTACGCTAAAGAGTCGGAAATCGGATGTTGCGATATTAAACTGCCGCGCGCCAAGGCGATTTTTGAGAACGTCGCGAAACTCACCGCACTGTTGGCCAAAGAGGCTTCCGAATCGGAGATCAGCAAACTCAACGGCCTGGAGATGGGCAAATACCGCGGAGCGTTTTTGAAAGCCTACACGGCATATCGCGCCGCTCGCACTCACCAGAAGCGTGAGGCGGAACTGCACGCCAAAAAGATTAGCAGCGGGCAGGATCTCCTCAACGCTGAAACCGCACTGAGTCAGGCTCGCGCCGCTTTTCAGGCGACAGTCGACACCGCGCGATACGAAACGCTTATTGCATACACCGAAGCTGTTCAGGAACGCCAATTGGCGGTCTTTAACGCAGTGGCCGCCGAGAAACTACTCCGCCTGAAGGGCGCCGATGATAAGACTATCAACGAGTTGCGATCGCTGGTTCCAAAGCCCGCGAGCCTGAAACCGTGCTTGTGCGACGATCCGAACTGCAAGTCCGGACAGTTGCCCTCACTGGCGAAGGAATTGAGCAAGGACGGGCAATTCAGCAGGTACGCATTGCGGGCTCCGTTCGACGGGACCATTGTCAAGAAGCACATAGTAATGGGCGAATCGGTCGACGAGAGCGCTGAGGTTTTCGCCATTGCGAACCTGTCTGATGTCTGGGTTGATCTGGCGATCAGTCAGGACAATATCTCGTTAGTGCATGAGGGCTACGCCGTAACGGTGACCCTGCCCAACGGGATGAAAACCGAAGGCAAGGTAGCGTTCATCTCACCGATAGTCGCCGCCGATACGCGCACCGCGATGGCCAGAGTCGTGCTGCCTAACCCCGAACGGTTGCTTCGTCCAGGCACTTTCGTAGACGCCGCTATCAAGATTCCTGCCGACAAGGAAGCGGTCGTTATTCCCAAAACCGCCATTCAACTGGTGCACGATCACACCTGCGTATTCGTGTTGAAAGGTATGCAGTTCGAACTGCGGGAAGTCGTAACTGGCGTTACCGACGGAACGCAGATCGAGATACTCAAGGGCTTGCAGGCCGGAGAGTCCGTAGCCTCGGTGAACGCCTTTCACCTGAAGGCGGAGTTCGCCAAATTGGGCGCCGGCGACGCTGGCGCGCATGCAGGGCACTCGCACTGATCCAAGGGAATAATAATCATGATTGAAACTATCATTAAAGCAGGGCTCAAGCATAAACTGCTGGCCTTTATGACTACCGTGGCGGTTTGCGCGCTCGGCGTTTTCTCGCTGTCCAGACTCTCGATAGACGCATTCCCGGACATCAGCCCGAACCTGGTGCAGGTGTTTGCAGAGGTCGACGGAATGGCGCCCGAAGAAGTTGAACAGCTAGTCACCAGACCGTCGGAAACCGCAATGCGGAGTATCCCAGGGGTCAAAAAGATCCGTTCGCTGTCGTCGCTGGGACTGTCCACCGTTAGTATTTACTTTGAAGACGATGTCGATATCTACCTGGCCAGGCAGCTCGTTGCAGAGCGACTCAAACAGGCCGAAGAAGCGATACCGGCAGGGGTCGACATGCCCCACGGGCTCGAAATGGGACCTGTGGCAAGCGGGACCGGTAAGATACTGTCGTACTACATCCGAGCTGACGGATACGATATCACTGAACTGCGAACGATGCAGGAGTGGACCGTGAAACGCGGGATCGAAACTGTGTCGGGTGTGGCGAAAGTTATCAGCCAGGGCGGATTCATTCGCCAATACGAAGTTACGCTCTCACCGGAAAAACTCCTCTCGCACGATCTGGTGATCGAGGATGTGAGCAAGGCTATCGAACTGAGCAACGCGAACGTCGGAGCCGGGGTAATCACGCGCGATCGCGAAGAACTTATCGTGCGAACCCTCGGGCGAGTCGGAACGATTGAAGAACTGGGCGGCACGATCATCAAGAGTGTTGACGGTAAACCGGTTATGGTCAAGGACGTCGGGACAGTCGCGCTCGGGAGAGCGTTCCGGCGGGGTGTTGCGATTCTAAACGGGCGGGGCGAGGTGGTGCTCGGAGGGGTCTACAAACTGCACGGAGCCAACTCGTTCGAGGTCATACGAGGGCTTAGGAAAAGAATCGCCGAGATTAATAAATCGCTGCCCGATGGCGTGGAAATCGTAACGTACTACGATCAGTCCGATCTGGTGACCAGCAGTATCCTCACCGTCCGCAACGCGCTGATTCTCGGATTGGCGTTAGTCTCGATAGTGGCGTTCCTGTTCCTCGGTAATCTGCGGAACGCGCTGATTATGGTATGCTCGCTCCCGTTTGCGATGCTCTTCGGATTCATCTGCATGGAACGCAGCGGGTTTCCGGGCGACCTGATCTCGTTCGGCGGAATGGCGATAGCGCTGGGCATGATAATAGACGCCACGATTATTATGGTCGAGAAAATCCAAACCGCCGTCGCCCATTCAGACGGGAAAATCCACGACCGGAAAATTCTACTCTCAGCCGCCCAGGAAGTAGGCCGCCCCATAGTCTTCGCCGTCGCGGTTATCATAGTGGTCTTCCTGCCGATCTTCACGCTCGGCGAGATAGAGGGTAAAATGTTCCGCCCGCTGGCGTTCGCCGTGGTGACCACCATGCTCGGGTCGCTGATCTACGCATTGCTGATCGCGCCGATTTTCTACCGGATCCTGCATCGTGTTGACCACAAACGCACCGAATACTCTTCGGGCAAAATCCTACCGAAATTTCTTAACGCATACGAGCGACTGGTCAAGGGCACGCTGAGGTATCCGTTGCTGATGGTCCTGCCCCTTGTGCTGTTGATCGCCGCCGGTGTTTTCGGGTTCCGCAGACTCGGGCGGGAGTTCGTGCCAACCTTGCAGGAAGGCACGATCCAGTGTTACGCATACATGAACCCGAACGTCGCGCTCGACGAAATACAGAGCGTCTGTGACGATATTTCCAGGGAAGCTGTCAAGGTCCAGGAAGTCAAAAACGTTATCTCCGACATCGGATACGGTGAGGTCGGACCGCACATGCACCACACGAATTACGGGTGCATTACCATCACGCTGAAACCGCGTGACCAGTGGGAGACCGCCACCACGCAGGCTGAAGTTGTCCGTCTGCTCGAAGCACAGATCAAGCCCAAGGGGCTGCTGGGCGTGTCGGTCGGATTTTCCCAACCGATTGCTCACGAGGTGTCCGGCCTGATTGCAGGTTCGGGCTATGATGTGGTGCTGAAGATATTCGGCGACGATATGAAGACGTTGAAAAATATCGCAGCCGATGTCGAACACGCGATGGCCGAAGTCGACGGTGTCGCCGATCTCCGCATTGAACAGACTGACGGGCAGACCCAGTCGCAGATCATTCTCGACAAAGTGCAGCTTGCCCGTTACGGGTTGAACAAGTACGAGGTTCAGGAGATTGTCCGCCAGACTATTACCGGCGAGGTTGTCGGTGATGTTTTCGAGGGCGAGATGGCGTCGCGAATTCTCGTTCGGCTCGATAAACGCTACCAGGAGGATCGCGAGGACATCGGCGACTTGCTGATTCGCACGCCTGCCGGTTCGCACGTGCCTCTGAAAATCCTCGCCGATATAAAAACCGTTACAGGTTTGCGGCAGATCAGCAGGGAAAATACGCAGCGTTATATCTCCGTGCAGTGCAACGTGCGAGGCCGCGACGTTGGAACGTTTGTGAAAGACGCCCAGGCCGCGGTGGCGAAAACCGTTACGCTTCCGGCGGGGCACAGGCTGGCCTGGGGCGGGCAGTTTGAGTTGCAGGAGGCAGCCAATAACCGCCTGATGATTGTTATACCCGTTACGCTGGTGCTGGTGCTGAGCATGCTTTACGGATTGTTCGGTTCGGTGCGGCTGGCGCTGTTGATTATGCTGAACGTTCCGCTGGCGATGGTTGGCGGGATATTGGCTCTGGTATTCTTTGGCGAGAATATCAGTATCCCCTCGTCGATCGGATTTATCGCGCTGTTCGGAATCGTGCTTACCGACGGGGTTGTGTTGATATCGCGATTTGAACGATTGAGGAAAGAGGGCACAGAGCTTATTGATGCGGTGGTTTCGGGTTGCCGCTCGAAATTCCGCCCGGTGCTCATGACAACGGTCACCACCGCACTGGGCCTGCTCCCGCTGATTATCGCCTCGGGCACAGGTTCAGAAATCCAAAGACCGTTGGCGATTGTGGTGGTCTTTGGGCTTGCGACATCTACGGTGGTCACGCTTTTTGTAATACCGAGCGCGTACGTATGGCTTGGAAAAACATCGAAACGCAGGTTCAACCCGTACGAACCTGATTTACAACCGCTGGAAACAGCAGAATAAAGGATAGCAAAATGAAGAAACTTCTCAGTACATTTGCCGCACTAGCCCTGGTCGCCGCCTTATGCACAGGCTGCCAGAAGACTACGCCTACCGAAGATAATGACGGTGACGGTCACAATGACAAAACTCCCACTACGCAAAAAGCGGATCCCGCAGAACTGAAGGTGCCCGACGCGGTGGAAGATCACACCGGACACAATCACGCACCGGGCGAAGGTCACGATCACTAAGAACCGCCGAACCAAGCCGCCGCGGTGTTCGCCAATTTCCCAGGCGACACCGCGCCGGCGCGGCGGGGTCTGTTATTGCAGGTGCTTAACTGGTATTCTTATGTGCTGAAAGGGCAGCTATGGATATTGGAATTGTCGCATTTGATAACGCATGTCATCGGGAGCAGGTTGTGGCGCTGTGGGAACGAGTGTTCGCCTACAAGACCGCTCGCAATGCGCCGGGCCTAGTGATCGATAAAAAACTCGCCGTTCATGACGATCTGTTCTTCGTAGCTGTCGACGGCGATAAGGTTGTCGGTTCTATACTGGCCGGTTACGACGGGCATCGCGGTTGGATATATTCACTGGCGGTGAGCCCCAAGCGTCGTCATCGGGGCGCCGGATCGCAACTGCTGCGCTTCGCCGAGAGCCGCCTGGCTTCGCTGGGGTGTGTGAAGATCAACTTGCAAATCACCGACGGTAATGAACTGGTCGAAGAATTCTACGTCGCCCACGGATATTCGACTGAACCAAGAATCAGCATGGGCAAAACGATCACCTCGAACATCGGTTAGAAAAGGGCATGGTAATGATGGCTAATCGCAGAGATTTTTTGAAGGTTGTCGGATTGGCTTCGGTTGGGGCGGTTTTTTCCAGAGGGCTCGTTGCTGCTGATAAGCCCAAGGCCAACAGGCGCCCTAACGTTGTGCTGATAATGACCGATGATCAGGGTTGGGGGCAGACGGGGTACTACAATCATCCCGCACTCAAGACGCCCAATATCGATAAGATGGCCGCCAACGGTCTGCGATTCGATCGCTTCTACGCCGGGGCTCCAGTTTGCTCGCCAACGCGGGCCAGCGTGCTTACCGGACGGGCCAACGACCGCACCGGCGTGCCCTCACACGGACATGCCCTGAGGTTGCAGGAGAAAACACTGCCCGCAGCCCTGAAGGCAGCCGGTTATGCGACGGGGCATTTCGGTAAGTGGCATCTCAACGGATTGCGAGGACCGGGCGTGCCCGTGCTCGGCGACGATACGCACTGTCCCGGCGCGTTTGGGTTTGACCAGTGGTTGACGGTCTCTAACTTTTTCGACATGAACCCTGTTATGAGTCGCAAGGGCAAGTTCGAGGAGTTCAAGGGCGATACGTCGGCGATTATCGTCAGCGAGGCGATGAAGTTCATCTCCGCATCGGTCAAAAAGGACGACCCGTTCCTGGCGGTTATCTGGGACGGTTCGCCGCACAGCCCGTGGGTCGCCAGTGACGCCGATCGCAAACCGTTCAGCCAGTTCAGCGACAAGTCTCAGCATCACCACGGCGAGCTGGTCGCGTTCGACCGCGCACTTGGCGTGCTGCGAAAAGGCCTGCGCGATCTGGACGTAGCCGATGATACGCTAGTGTGGTATTGCAGCGATAACGGCGGCCTGCCGCGTTTTACGCCTGACACCGTCGGTGGGCTGAAAGGTTACAAGGGGTCGGTCTGGGAAGGCGGGCTCCGCGTCCCGGGCGTTATTGAATGGCCCGGTGTGGTCAAACCGCAAATTACAACTCACCCCGCCTCTACGATGGACATTTTCCCGACGATCGCCGACGTCCTCGGTCTGCCCGATTCGGTTATGCTCGCCCCAGTCGACGGAGCGAGCCTGACGCCGCTGTTCAAGAAGGCTCCCGCATCCCGGAAGAAGCCTATCCCGTTCAGGTATACAGGCAAGGGCGCCCTGGTCGATAACGACTATAAGCTGGTGGCTAGGAGCATCCAGCGGGGCCAGTTCGAGCTTTATAATCTGAAGGACGACCCGAAGGAGTCGAAGGATATTTCCGGTGATCAGCCTGAGATATTCAAACGGATGAAAGCTGCGTACATCAAGTGGAACGCGACCGTTGACGCCAGCGTTGCCGGTAAGGATTATCCCGAGGGCAAGGTTAACCCTGGTGAGCCGAAATCGCACTTCTGGACGGATGATGAACGATACAAGCAGTATTTCGATGAGTGGAAGAATCGCCCTGAATACGCCGGACGGTTGAAAAAGAGGCCCCGGAAGAAACCGAAGAAAAAATAGTGTCGGTGTTGATATCACCTGTTGTCTGCGCAATCGGTATGCTATGATCTGTTTGAACGAAGCGTTCAGGGTGATTTGGACTATGGGTCTGAACACCGGATACAATTATTGTTAGAAAGGGTAAGGTGTCGGCATGTGGCGAGTAGTTATAGGCATGATGATTGGCGGCGGATTCTTGTGTTTTTTTGGTTATCGAGAGTACAAAGTGTCGGCTGGGACGTCCAGTGTGCCTGCTCAAGTTAGCCTCTTGGACATCGAAGAGGGGAACATTCCCGAGAATAATTATCTCCGGGTCGGACCGCATTACCGATGGTACGACGCATGCGTTTACGAATATGAAATAAAAAAGGGAGGTCGGGGAGTTACGGATGATGCGCGGGTGAATCATTTCTATTATCCGGTCTACGCTGTAGACGGGCAGTTTGGTCTAAAGGTTAAAAAACTGCTCAAGAAGTATGGCGGCTATGATAGGATCCCCGATAATTTACCTGATGATGAGCTGGTGCCTATTGAAACCATGATGATGATCGTCAAGACCAGTAAGTACAAGAAGGTTGGCAAATTACCGGAGGGACTAGCCGAGGAAGAGTGGATAGAAGGCTTGGTTGTCAATAGTATCAATACGATGGATGACGAAGAGAAAAAATTACTGGAGAGCGAATTCGGACCGCTCGATTTCGACAAGATTCTGATCCTTGAACAGGGACGTGAACCCACATCGATGGGTGCGGCGGTGGGTATGATGGGCGGTGGGGTTTTCCTGATACTCGCGCCGTTGGTGGTAATGTTGAACAAGGGTAAGGCCAAGCCCAAGCCTCCGACCGGGCCAGCAACAACACGCATTACGCCGGAGCCTGCGGCGTTTGAGCCTGTTGCGCCGCCGATAACGCCTGCTGCTCCAAACGATAATGACAGTAACCCTTATGCATAGATTAATCGGTTGTCGGGCGGGCTCATACCCCCAATACGTTGAAGGTTATGAGCCCGCCAAGCGACACCGACGTTCGGGGTCGGGTGTCTGTAGAAACAAGTCGCTGTAAAAAAGGGAGATTCATATGAGCCAGTTCGCGGATTTGCGAAGTGCAACTATGGACGAAGTGTACGATCTGGCCCGGAAGCAGCTCAGGAAGGGCGTCGCCTCAGACGAGCTCATCACGATGCTCGTAGCCGGCGGGGTCAGTCAACAGGGCGCCGAAAGCGTAATCAAAAATCTCGGTAATACGCGAGCCAATAAAAGAGGGACCGACGCGGTGGGGATTAAGAATATGGTCGTCGGCGGAGGAGTCTGCCTCCTGGGAATTCTAGTCACCGCGGGGAGTTACTACCTGGCTGCCGACGGAGGGATATACATCGTGGCGTATGGCTCGGTCTTGTGCGGAGGCGGCCAATTCTTTTAAGGACTTACAAGCTATCTGGCCAGGTAGAATCCCAGCCCCTGACTC
>JABGPF010000114.1 GCA_018645065.1 Phycisphaerales bacterium | reverse complement strand
AAACGTATTCCAGGCGTTTGGCCTGGGTTACCGCGCCGAGTCGACTCATCGACGAGGCCAGGTGGTTCACGTTGGCTTCCAGGGTTTTTGTGTTCCCGCTGTTGGCGAGTATTTTTAGCACCGAGCATCTTGTTCGGATATCCGTTCGCCAGTCAGACCCGTCGCTCGACGACATGTACGCTCCCCAGAGCGCCGCCAGGGCGCCTTCGCTTACCTTCACGGTTTGCGATGAGCGGGCCAGCGAGTCGATCACAAACGCCAGAGTCGCCGCGTCGGACACTCTGAACCCGCCCGAACCGACGAGTTTCGTAACGCTGCTTACCGCCAACTGCGGTGAGTCTTTCCACGGGCCCTGCCTGTTGGTGTGCATGCCCATTTGCGTTGCGACATGCTGCAAGGCGTTGGTCCAACCCATTTGCTTGTAGAACCTGGCCAGCGGGGCGGTTTTCGTGGTTCCGTAATAGGGCGTGTTGGCCAGCTGCGACCAGATCGGATCGCCAGCGGGGATCTTCCCGCCGATTTTACCGATGAGCTTTTCCATTTCCGGCGCGTCCAGGCTCCTTGCCAAACTCGTCAGCATAGCGCCCGAATCATTAGCGCGACCCAACCACTGCCGGGCGATACTCGAACGCACCTGGCCGCTCTTGGTGCTATGGTAAATGTTGGTCATAATCCGATAGGCCAGAACGTCATTGCGGTTCTTGCACGCTTGGGGACCCAGCGGGAGCGAGCCTTTATACTTGGATAGGAACTCGGTTACCAACGCCTTTCCGCCGGATAGTTTGCGGTTGTTCCTGCTGCCGTAATTAGTGATCACCGCGTAGTGCGACAGGACATCGGTTCCGGGCTTCCCGGATTTGAATTGATTGACCAGCGCCTTGTATTCGGGCGTTTTCTTGCTCAGTGGAGTCAGGCTTTTTATCAGTTGCGCCATTGGTTGGGCTTTGTGTCCTGCTCCGGCGCGGGTGAGTTGCTCTTTGATGAGTGCGACTTTTTCGTTTGTCGACAGGAGCTTGCTGTTGATGACGTAGGACGTGACGGTCGATGGGTGGAAGCTTGCCGGCCTGAGGTCCAGATACTGGCGAGTTGCGTTGATCAGAGCGCCCTTGTCGCCGCTTTTAGCATACCAGGTCATCAGCGAGGAGGCGATCGCGGCGCGTTGGGTGTAGTTGGCCTGGGCCTGGAACTTTGCGATTACCTGTTTGCCCTTTGCGATGGTTTTGTCGCGGTTGGGGTCTTTGGCGTGCGGGACATTCGGCAGCAGGTAGCGGAACGCACTGGACGAATTTTTTGCCGATTGGTACATGCGTTTGAGCTGCGTACGTTTTTCGGCGCTGGCGTATCGATCGATCATCTCGCCGATGCGCTTGGTCAGGTGATTGTAGGGTGTCTTTTTGACGATATCGGCGGCGATTTTGATCATCGCTTCGCACTGCGCCTGGCCGATCAGCTCCTTGTCCTTGATCGCGAACACGTTTGTCGAGTCGACCAGCACGCTCAGGAAAGCGTAGTACGATTCGGCGTTGGTGCGGTAGGTCGGTTCGAGCGTGAGGAACTTTCGCCCGGCGGCGAGTTTTTTATCGTCAGCGGCGAGGTTCCTGATCTCGTTAAAGAACCCGAATACATTGCTGGGCAGCGATTTTTTGCTGATCTGTTGATGATCGAACAGGATCGCCAGCAGTTCGTCTTTGCTGATTTTGCTTGCGGCGCGGCCGAGAATGTTAGCGTATGAATCGTAGTTCGACGGGATCGATTTGGCGATAACCTTAAGCGGCAGTACGTATGCGTTTTGCTGATCTGATCCGAGTCGATTGTTATCGATTGCGTATTGCAGTCGGCGGTGCACTTCGTATACGCGTTTGGGCTGGGGGAAGTTTTCCAGTAGCGTTTGGGCTACGTCGAATGTGGGGTTAATATCACCGTCTGTGATGAGCCTGCCAAGCAGGTTGGCGCCAAGCGTCCAGGAGATTTCGTCCTTACCGTACAGGCGCAGGAACTTCTTGTACTGTTGGGGGAACTTACCGTTGACCGTTACGTACGCCAGGGCGTAGCGCAGATTGTCACTTTTGGTGTTCTGGCGTTGCGCGTAGTCGAGGTATCGGCTCATCGCCAGGCTGTCCTGGCAGGCGAGCGTGGCGATTTGTGCGCCTTTGAAGAGCAGGTCCATCTCCGAACCTTTGGTCTTCAGGAGGGCTGTCACGCGCCGTTGTGCGGTCACGAAGCGTCCGTCGGCGAGAGCTGCGTCCATGCTGATCTGCAGCGCTTCGGACGACGGTTTAGCGCTGCGGAGCTCTTTGCCCAGGGCCTTGTCGACCTGGGAGAATTTCTTCTCCGCCAGGAGCTTTTTGGCCTCTGACACTCCTGCGCCCGCGGGCGATACGCTGCTGCTTATCAGCACGGCGCAGATTGTGGCCAGGGCGAGCCCTGCGATGACGCGCCGGTGGTGTACGCCTGCGCGGCGGGATGACTTTCCTATGCTCGATGCATCAGATGTCTTCATGATGAATCCTGTTCCTGCGGCCGGGGCGGGTCCAAACGGACCTCGTCCGGCCTGGCTGTAGATATTCAATTCAGGTTGTCTTACGTCTTACGTCTATAAACCCCGGCGTCGTCTCGGCGTCGTCGGGCGGATAATTCTTGTTTACGTTTTACTTATTCGTCTTCTTCTTTGGGATCGAACTGTAGTTCGTCGGTCCCGAGCAGTTTCCTGGCGTCGGCGGCCCGTTGCGATTCGGGGTAGTCCCACGTCAGGCGTTTCAGGGCTCTGTACGCCTGGATATAGTCTTTGATCTCACGTGCGCACACGCCCTGCCAATAGAGGGCTTCGGCGCGTATTACTTTATCGTTGCTGTACATTTTTCCCGCTCGGACGAAGATAACGATCGCGTCTTTGTACCTTTCCGAGAGCCTGTAGCATTCACCGGCGAGGAACAGCGTTTTCGACGCCAGGCGGTGCTTGGGATTGTTAGTGTGGAACTTCTCGAAGATTCGTCCAGCCACCGCATAGTTTTTGGTCTTCAGGTAATGCCTGCCGAGTCGCAGGGTGGCTTGTGGTACTTCGGGGCTGTTGGGGAAGAGGTACGTTACGCGTACGTATTCTTCGCTGGCCCGTTCAAAGTTGCCTTGCAGTTCGTAGCACTGGCCGATTCGGTAGAGGGCTTTTGCGGCGTATGAACTCTTGGTCCATCGCTGCACTACTTCGGAGTATTTTCCGATAGCTTCGCTGTAATTGCCCAGTTCTTGGGCCAGTGTGGCCACCAGGTATTCGCCCTGGGCCACCAGTGTGGTGTTGGGGTAGTTTTTCAGCGCCAGTTCCAGAATGCTCTTACCGTGAGCGATGTACTGTTTGGCCAGTTCGGGACGTTTTTTCTTTCGCATGTCCTTGGCGATGCTGAACATTGCCTCTGCGGTGAGGAACGCGGTTTTAACCGCCATTTCCGGGTCCTTGTACTCTTTGCTGAACAGGGCGACGGTTCCGTCGGCGCCGTGAAGTATGTTGCCTTCGATGTCCAGTATGCGAGGTGCGGATGTGGATACGGGCTTGTCGTCGACGTAGCGGAACGAGACGGTGTCGCCGAAGTCAGCGTAGACTACTACCGGCGGTTTTGCGATTGTCGGCGCGACTACCGGTTTGGGCGCAGGGCCCGAAGCCGGCTGAGTCGTCGCAGCCAGTTTCGCCGCTGCGTCCGCCGCGTCGCGTTTGGCTTTGGCGACGGAGGTTTCATACGCCTTCATCGCCGCTTTGCGTGCAGCTTCGTCTTTTTTGCGGTCCTTGATCCAACGCGGTTCGATCGAACCGGTGAATACGCCGGAGTGTATCAGCGTTTCGGTAAGTTCAAGGTCAACCGCGTCGCCCGACTTGCTCTTGACCGCGACTTTTATCGTGTCGCGCTGGTTGCTTGTGTCTTTGTCGGGGTCTGCTACTCGCAGGTGGAACTTCTGGCCGAGATGGATATTGAGCTTCTTTGCCCGCATTGTTCGTTCGAGCACTTCGAGTCGTCCGTCGGCCAGTAGTCGCACTCGTTGCAGGTTTGTTTCGCCTGTTGCGGGGTCTTTGAATCGCAGTTGCACTACTTCGTCGCCTCGTGCGATGATCGTTTTGACCGGTTCCTCGTCGGCGGTGACTGCTGCTGCGTTTGCGTCCAGTGCGAGCTTATCGCCCGGAACGCCGAGTTGGAGGTTCAATTCACCGTAGAAGCGTCCGGCTTCGAGTTCGTCTTCGTCGGGTATGTCCATCGTTACGATGGCGCCCTTTAGTTTACGTTTTTCGGCTTTTGCGGCCGCTATTTCAGATTCGGCGACGGCGGCTATTCTGATCGTGCTGCCGGTGTTGCGGGCCATTCGCGGGTAGAGCAGGCTGAACTTCAGCGGTCCTCGAACCGAGCATACGGGCAGTCCGTCTTGGTCTAGTCCGCGATCGATTGTGGGCTCTTCGTCCGATTCGTTTGCCTTTACCAGCGGGCTCAGGTGCAGGATATTCTGCTTGAAGAGCTGCAGTTCCGGATCGTTGCTGATTCGGCGCAGGTCGTTTTGCAGGAGTGTGGCGTCGGCTGACGTGTCGGGCACGAGTTCGGTTCGCGTTCGCGTGATCGACCATCCGCCCAGTCCGGCTCCGCCTTCGGTGAGCATGCTTATGCGGTCCATCGGCACGCCGTCGTTGTTTTCGGTGTCTAGGTAGCGTACGACGATCTCGTCGCCGGGCTTGACCTTGATGCTCGGTGTAGCCGGCTGACTTGTCGGTTGGGTCGTCGGTTTGCTTGTCGGAGCCGACGGGTCAATCAGCTTAACCATCGCCACGAACTTACCGGTGTGGCATACTTCGTGGACCTCGCCCTTGCTGTCCAGCGACTGCTGTTCGAGGATCACCAGCTCCAGCTTTTCACCGCTCGATGTGGTCACAATTGCATTGACCTTATCGCGTTTGGGCGTCTGGTCGATGTCCTGGTCGTCCACAACAACCGTCAGGATGTCGCCAGCCGAGCAGCGACGCGCTTCGAACAGTTCAGTTCGACTGTTACCGTTCAGATCGGTCACGAGCTCTTCGTGGGCCAGCATGATGTTTCCGTCTGAGAATCCAACTGACAGCGATGCTCCGCGTCCCAGGCCCATTCCGGCGTTGCGTCTGCCGTCGTCGCCCTGGAGGTTCTTCTTGTCGACGTACGTGAGCGAGATTCGATCGCCCGGCGCGATTTCCAGCGTGTCGTTTGTCAGTGCGGTGGAGAAGTCTTTTTCGACCGGTATAATCGTTTTGCCTTCGGCGTCGATCACGGTGATCTTCCTGACTGAGACGTCCTGGCCGGTGAAGTCAACGAAGTTCCATCTCGCGGTTCGCAGGCGGATAGGTTTGCGGAACTGGGCGGTGAATACGTTGTCCTTCAGCGTGATCATTCCGTTGGGCATGATCGCTTCGACCAGTTCGGGCGTATGTTCCACCGAGAACCACTTAGCGGGCATCGCGGTGAACTTTTTATCCTCTCCGAGCGTCGATACGCTCATGCTGGCGCCCTTGGACGGCGCGCCGGCGCTGCGATAGATCAGCTCCATCTTGTGAGCGCCCTTGCGTAGGAATACGCTGGCGGTCTTGTCGGCGATTTCAGACAGTTTCCCGCCAAGTTCCTGCTTACCGTCTATCAGCAGATACGCGCGGGAATTTTTATTCAGGCCGGTGGCGACGATTTTCATCGCGAGCATTTGCTCTTTGGCTGCGATGAATGTTCCGCTGAGTGTTCCGGCTTCGTCGGTCGAGGTTACCGGAGCCGAGGTGCTCTGGATGTAGTTAACGGGAGCCTTGGCGTCTATGGTTGCGGTGATTCGCCCGCGAATGCTCGTCGCGGAATCCAGTTTGCTTGCGCCTGTTGCGCTGGCGGTGCACTTCAGTATCGCCAGGTCGTCTTGCTCGGCGGCGGTCTTGCTGGGGTATTTCGCAAGCATGCCGAGATCATCAGCCAGGCTGCCTGTCAGAGTGATCTCTTTGATCCTCTGGGCTTCGGGCATCGCCAGTTTTACTGTGCTGACCATGTGCGATGTCATCGTGTCGGCTTCGACCCACTTGGGTTTTTCACCGTCGTCGAGGCTGGACCATATTTCGGCGGTTTTGGAGTTGACCAACCATGAGGTTTTCTTGCCCTCGAACGTGTCGCTTGCCAGGCCCTTGGGAAGGGGCATCGACGTGGGGATAACTCCCATGAACACGCCGGTGTTGTAGCTTGTCTCGGTAAGTTCGACTGATTCGAGAACGTCCCCGCCGGTTGTTTTAACCCTTACGTTGACCTTGTCGGGGTTGTCGGTCACGTCGCGGTCGAAGTCGATCACGCGGACGTAGATCGGGCTGCCCGGCCGGACTGACTTCTTACGCTCTGTTGTCCATGCCGGGGGCTCTTCACCGCGGGCCAGTGCGAGCTTGCGTTCAACTTCACGCTGCTCGACTTCCAGGTCGCTGAGGATACGACCGGCCGATGCGGACAGTTCGCCGTCGGCCTTTACGTCCAGTTCCTTCTGCTTGTAGTTCAGTTCGTGACTCTTCTGGAATTCGTCTTCGATGCGGTATGAAACCACGTCGTCACCGCGGAGTTGCAGCACGCGGTCGCCTTGTGAAACCCTGCCAAGGGCCGTTATTATCGTGCCCTTGAACATGTTCTTGCCCGAACCGCTCAGGACGAGCTTAACGGTTTCCTTGTCCTTGCCCGTCGAGGTTTCAACGGTAATCGGGATCGATGAGCTGCCTTTGGCGATCGCCAGGTTCGAGTCCTGCAACCGGAACACCAGTTCGCGACCCGGTACTGCGATGGTTTCCATCGCCACCACGCCGATTTCCAGTTCTTCGCCGCGAGCGAGCATGCTGGGCGCCTTGGCCCGCAGTTCGCCTTCGAGGAACGCTGCTTCGATGTGGTCTGGTACGCGGCGGCGGACTTGCGTGAGATACTTATCGGCCTGGGCGTATTCTTTTTGCTCGTCGGCGAGTTTCGCCATGAGGAAGTACGCTTCGGCTTGTTCGTCTATGCTCGGTGATTCGATCATGCGGGCCAGTGCGTCTTCGGCGTCGCTGTATGCGCCTGTGGCGATCATGAGCAGCACGTTGCGGTATCGCGATTCGCGACCGGCGCGCGTGTCTTTGTAGCGGTCGGATGTCTGGAGCTTCTTGTAGATTTCGATGGCTGCGTCGTTGTTTTCCCTGGCTTGCTGAACGTCGCCCAGGGCGAGGATCAGTGCGGCGGCGGTTTCGGCGTCAAGCGACGATTCCTTCTGGAGAATGCTTTGGCCCAGAGTGGTGACCGTTTCGTATTGCTTCTGCTTGAACAGTGCGCGAACGTACCACGCCACGAAGTTCGCATCGAGCCCTTCCCAGGAACCGGCGAACAGTTTGGACTGATCGCGCGACAGCTCCCAGGCCCGGGTTTCGTTGCCCAGCAGCAAAGCCTGTGCAGCCAGGTGAAGCGGATACGACGCGTCGGTGGGCGACACCGAGATCAGGCCGGAAATATCCTTGGCGGCCCGTGCACGCAAAATCGCGATTTCCTTGCCCATCGTGCTGGACAGCTTTGACTGCTGACCGACCTGACGCAGGAACGCGTAGAGAATTTCGCTGGCGCCAACGTCCTGTAGCGAGCGGGCTGAATTGACAATGCTTCCTTTGTAATGATCGGCGTAGCGGCCGTTGTCTAGTGCGTCAGACAGGCGTCGGGTCGCTGATATCGCTGTGGGCCAATCGCCTTTGGTCGCTGCAGTCTTGATTGCAGCCTCGCAAAGCGTAGGAACAGGGTTCGATCCGGACATGATCGGCGCACCGGCCAGTAGCTTGGTTTCGAACGTCGTGTTGAGCTTGGCGCCTGTTTCCAGCAGCTTGGCCTGGTCTTTCAGAGCTGTGCGCCACGGAGTATTGTTGGCGAGCATGCCTGCGGCGCGATGAATGTGTTCGTATACACCGGCGGTTAACCACTGCTTGTCGGGCATCTTTTCGTACAGCCGCGCCGCGGCGGCGAACAGGCGCAGATACGCGCTTTTTTCCTTGTTAGTCGTTACGTCGTTGTAGTTTACGGTTCGCATCATCAAGTCGATCGACTTGAGCTGCGCCGCTACAGGTCTCGATGCGAGCGATTTTGCGTATTGATCGATCCACGCCGCAGCATCCACCGGATCACGCTGCTGATTGATCATATGTAACGATGTTTCAATATCGGCGTTATAAATGCCCGACACCTTTGCTCCTGCCAGGTAATCACGCCACATCGCGTCGGTTAACTTCTTTGAGGCTCGTTCTTTAGAGCCCTTTTTGCCCTTACCGCTCTGCCAGCGAAGAATGATGCTCTGGGCAGTTTTCGTTAGATCCTGGTAGCTGACCGTAAAACCTTTAACCGCAACGATTTTCTCAAGTTCAGCCAGGAAGGTTTCGTACGTCCAGCATGAAGTCGGGTTGTACTGATCTCGCCAACTCGTGCCATGCCACACACCCATCTGTCCGATGATGTACCGCAGTGCGTTATCGGATCCCATTTTCGCGTAGTACGGGGCGAAGAGTGACTTCTGGTCGCCACGCGCGTTCTTGGCGTACGAAAGCGATTCCCACATTTGCATCGTGTAGGGATCTGAGCCATTGAGCTTACCGGCCAGTTGCACCGCGATGCTGTATGGGTTACCCGCCGAAGCGCCCCTCAGCATGGAAGCTGCCAGCGGGCCAGGGGTCAGGCGATCGCCCAAGCCGAGTTTGCTGACCTGGCTTAGACGCTTGATCTTTGGAAGGATGTTCTTGAGCAGATCGGTCAGAACGATTTCGTTCGCGTTTTTAGGGGCTACGGAGCCCGAGGGGAGTTTACCTTTGTAATTACGAAGCAGTTCGGCCAGGACCGACTCGGCCACCAGACGCTTGCGCTTGTTCATCACTTCGACCATGGCTGCGGCCGCCATTACCGGATCGGAGCCCTTGCTGCGATATCCGCGCGTAAGTGCTCTGACTTGTGGTTCCTTGCGTAGTGCCGGGTCGCGGGCCAGGCGATTGTTAATGATCTCGTGGAGCGGATCAGTGGGGCCTGACATTGTGTGCTGATCTTTCAGGAGCTTGATCTTTTCGTCGAGGCTTGGCAATTTGCTGCCCCAAACGTGCCGCAGGATCGAATTGGCGTCGAAATTGACGGGGAACGCCGCCATATATTCTTTAGCAGCAGACATTAACGCGTTTTTGTCACCGCTTTTGTTGAACCAGTCCATAAGTGCTGCATTTGCGAGAATCTTCCCGCGGGCGTCTCTGCCTTTCAGGAACGCTGCGACGAACGGTTTGGCTGCTTTGATTTGTTCTTTTCGCTTATCTTCGGTGCCCGAGATTGGTCCGATTACCCACGACGCGGCGTCCGGTTGGATGTTTGCGGCGTATTTTCTGGCCAGTTCGGTTCTCAGTTCGGCGTTTCGGTCGCTGAATCTGCTTATTGCGTTGTATATCTGGTCTTTGGCGTCTTTTTTCGCCGCGACAGCCAGTAGTTTTTTCAGCGTGTCTTTGTCCAGTGCGGTGTCGTTTTGGTTTGCGAACGAATCGCGGTATTTGCAGATCGCTGCGATGAATCCCGCGTACGCGCCCTTTGTTTTGCTGTTTTGGTAGACAGGCTCCAGTGTTTGATAGACTTTTCGGGCCAGTGCGAGCGATCCGCCTTTTTCTCCGGCGTATTTGAGTCGTTCAAACAGGATCAGGCATCGCGGGTCGACCGCGTCGCCTGCTGATTTGTGCATTGTCAGGAGTATTTCGGCGGCTTCCTGGGCTGAGAGGTATCGATACGACAGTTCGCACATTCGCACCAGTCGCGACTGGTCGTCAAGTTTCCGTTTAGCGATGATTTGGAGCGGTAGGATATATCGTTTTCGCTGATCGTTTCCGAGGTATCCTCTTTCTGAGGCGCTAGTTAGGTATCCTGCCAGTTGCGAGGCTTTTTGGGGTTCTGGTTTGAGAGTTTCCATCATGAAACCCGCTACGTCGAGTGCGGCGGTTGTTTCCTGGTCTACAACCAGGCGTTTTACCAGCGCGAATCCGATATCCCAGGCTTCGTCGCCCGTGCCGAGCATTGAGACATACTTTTTGTATTCTGCGGGGAATTTGCCTTCGGCGACGAGATACCCCAGCGCATGGCGCATTTTTTCGTCTGATCCCTTTTGTTTGCGGACGTACATGAGGTATCGGCTTAGGGCCATTCGGCGTTCGCCTACCTGTTCTGAGATCATCGCTCCGCGGTAGACTAAGTCGAGGTCCGCGTTTGCGGTGACCTTCAGCAGCATTGTCACTCGTCGTTGTGCGGTGATGACTTTTCCTTGCGCCATGGCGGCGTCCAGGGAGATCATCAGTGCTTCGGCCGGCGGTTGAGCGGCGGCCAGTTGCTCTTTCAAGACAGTATCGACTTGATCGAACTTACCGTCTTTCAGGAGTTTTCGGGCGTCCTCGATAGGACCAGCCGACGCGGACGACAGAGCGAACCAAAGCCCCGCGACCACCAGGAGAGAGAAAAAAGTTTTTGTTACCGTTGCCCGTGCCGTTTTACCGGCCAGTATTCTATGTGACATACTAAGCCCATCCAAAATAGGAGGAAATAACAGATTTATTCAACTGTAGTTAACTGTATTTACAGACTGTCTGGATATAAACGCAGAGCGCATGCGAAAATTTCCAGTTTCTTGATGCTGCAGAATCCATTGTATTGTTTGAAGATTCGCAGGGATATGGGTTAGTGGAAAAAACAGCAACGGCGCGCGAAACCGCAAGCGGTTTTTAGGGTTGGGGACATGACGTAATGCGTAAGTGAAGCGTAGCGGAACGACGCTTTTGGGATCGTGTCCCCAGACCCCGGGATTGTGCGTTCACCTGTTGCTGGAGATATTGTGTATTCGCTCGCCGTTAAGGTTATTTCTTCTCGGTCGGAGCAGGTTTTTTCTTGGCGGCGTTTCCTGCTTTGATCATTTCGCCGACCTTTGTCAGCGTTTTCACATCGATATCGCGGATTTTCCCGGCGTAGTTCGGTCCTATATTGAGTGAGAAGACATTTTCGCATTTGACCGCTCCGAGGTAGTCATTGTAGAGCTGCTCGGGCTTCTTGCACAGGTTGTCGTGTTTTGGCAGGGAGTAGAACCACATCGCGCCGCCGCGGTGCTTGGGCAGGATCGGGTAGGTGAACTCAGCTACCTTATAACCCTTGTGGGAGGCTTCGGCTTTCTTGTTGTAAACGCTCGCCTTGGGGTCGTTGAGTTTTCCCGGGCGTCCCATCTCGCGCAGGCATATCCGGCCAGCCGGGGTTCCGTGGTTGAATCCGACAAACGTATTAGGCTGGAACTTGTGCATCCATTTAACCGTATCTGCGTGCGATAATCCGCCGGTTCCTGTCGCGTGGTCCATCCACCAGAATTCGATCGGTCCGTAGTTGGTCAGAAGCTCCTTGAGCTGAGCCTTCTTCATTTCGGGATTCACGCCGCCCATGCGGTGCTTGCCATCAACGGCCTGGGGCCAGTTCCAGTCGCCTTCGGAGAAGTACAACGCCAGTTTGAGCCCGTATTTGTCGCATGATTTGCGAAGTTTCGCCAGGACGTCGATGCCCAGCGGGCTGTTAGTTACTTTCTTTTCGGTAGTCGCGGTATCCCAGAGGCAGAATCCGTCGTGGTGCTTGGTCAGGAAGAGAATGTAATTCATGCCGGCCGCTTTTGCGGTTTTGCACCATTGGTCGGTATCGCAGCCGGTGGCTTTGAAGTAGCTGGCGTCCTTGCCCTTGGTGGGCGTCCATTCTTTTCCGTAGAAGGTGCTGTACGACCAGCAGATGAACATGCCGAACTTCATATCCTTAATTTCCTGAGCCTTGACGGCGTCTGGAAGCTTGGTCTTGTTGATTTTAGGTGCGCCAGCGCACCCGGCGCCAACCATCACCAGCATAAGACTCGCTACAAATATTCGTATTTTCATCATTCTGTTCTCCAACGGTTACAGGACCCCACGTTCCCATTTATAGTCCATTTCGCACCAAAAGCCATCAGAAAACGGCAATATTGGAGATAAAGTGTGCGTTTTTAGCAAATAAAGGTGTATTTTAGTAATCATCTGCAACTCCGTTTGCGTAACAATATACAACGTTAATGTTGTGTATTGTTACGCATGTCGAGATTCGATGAAGAACTCCTGAGCGACATACTTCCGCGATACCCTAAAACAGTAACCAAAGAAATTGACAGGATATTGAACCTGCACGCCTCGCTGAGTTGATTTGACAGCAGTCCATACCGTTTCCCGCGACAGAACCGCTTGCGGTTTCGCGTGTCGTTCTGTGCGTCAGAAGGAGCTAACAGAAACCCAGACGTATACGAGGCGCCTGTGCAATACGCTTGATACGTTTTGACAATGTGTTATGATGCGTTTGGATTGCGATTCTTATAACGTTGAGTGAGCGAATTATGAGTAATGTACTTGCCTACGATTTCGGGACGGGGGGTATCAAGGCGTCGGTTTATTGTCCCGACGGGGAGTGTCTGGTATCGCATTTCGCCACCTACCAAACGCATTATCCCAAACCAGGTTGGCACGAACAGAACGTTGGCGACTGGTGGTCAGCCACCGTCGAGGCGACGCGAACCATGCTCGATGCGTGGGACGGGGCGCCTGAGTCGATCGAGGCGATTGGCATCTCAGGTCATTCGCTCGGCCTGATCGCCCTGGACGCAAAGGGGCAACTGCTGCGTGAAAACGCTATTATCTGGTCAGACTCGCGCCCGGACACCCAACCCGAGCAGTTCTTCGCCAACGTCAGCGAGGAAGAATGGTACATGACCACCGGAAACGGGTTCCCGGCGTCGCTGTATACGGCGCTGAAGATCATGTGGCTGAGGGACAACGAGCCGGATGTGTTCGGTAAACTCGCCACGGTGCTCGGCTCGAAAGACTACATTAACTACCGCATGACCGGCGTGATGAAGACGGACTATTCCTACGCATCCGGCTGCGGCGTGTGGGATCTGAACGGTTGGCGGTACTCAGATAAGCTCATGTCGGCTGCCGGTCTGGACGCCTCGATTTTCCCAGACGCCGGTCCAGCCAGCGAGATAATCGGAACCCTGACCACAGACGCTGCAAGCGAACTTGGCCTGCCCGCATCGGTCAAAGTTATCGCCGGCGGCGTGGATAACAGTTGCATGGCCCTTGGCGCCCGAGCCTTCCGCGACGGTGACGCATACAACTCGATGGGCTCGAGCAGTTGGATCGCCGTCACAGACAGCAAACCGCTGCTCGACGCCAAAAGCCGCCCGTACGTTTTCGCACACATCGTGCCTGAAAAATTCACCTCAGCCATCGGTGTGTTCTCAACGGGATCTTCGTTCCGATGGATCAAAGAACAACTCTGCGACGATCTCACGTTCGAAGCCATGCTGAACCAAGCCGCCGACTCACCGTTGGGAGCAAACGGCGTGATGTTCCTTCCGTCGCTGGCTGGCGGGTCATCGCTCGACCCCAGCCAGAACGTGCGCGGCGGATTTGTGCAGCTCGACCTGGGGTCGGCACGAGGCGATATGCTGCGGGCTGCGGTTGAGGGGATCTCAATGGCACAGGCCCTTGCGCTGCGGGAGCTGGAGAAACTGGCTCCGTTGAGCGGGGAGATGCTGGCGGTCGGCGGTGGGGCCAGAAGCGATTTCTGGATGCAAATCTACGCCGATATGTACAACAAGTCGATGCTACGCAGTCAGGTCGGTCAGCAGGCCGCCGCACTGGGCGCAGCGGCTGCGGGGTTTGTGGGAATTGGCCTGTGGGACGACTACTCGCCAATCGCAGACATACACAAGATCAGCGACACCACCAAACCGACCCCCGAAAACAGCGCCCAATACGATAAGCGAATGGCGATCTTCGAAAAACTTAACGGATATCTGAGCGATATCGGCGACGAAATAGCGGAGCTGTAGTGGAAAAAATGGACAAAAAAGAAATAGCTGCAATGATGGACCTGAGCTGCGTGCGGGCAGACAGCACGCTGAGCGAGATCGATGAAGCGGTCGCGATTTCCATCGAACACGGTGTCTTCGCGATATTCGTTTTACCGGCCCACATGCCGTATCTGATCGAGAAAATCGGCGACGCCCCCGTCCTGGCCGCTGCGACTGTCGGATTTCCCGATGGTGCGGCGTCAACGGCGGGCAAAGTGGCGGAAGTTAAAGAGCAGATGGCGATGGGCTGTAAAGAGTTCGACATGGTCAACAATATCGCCTGGTTAAAATCCGGGCGAGACGATCTCTATCGCGACGACATTCGCGCCGTGGTCGACGCCGCCGACGGGCTTCCTGTCAAGGTGATTCTGGAGTGTCATTATCTTACCGACGCCGAGATAGTCCGCGCGTGCGGGTTGGCGGTCGATGCCGGTGTGGAGTACGTGAAAACAGGAACCGGTTGGGCTCCCACGGGCGCCACGCTGGAGAATATCGCGCTGATGAAGAAAACCGTTGGAGATCGCTGCCGAGTAAAAGCCGCCGGCGGAGTCGCCGACAAGGCTACGCTGCTTGCGATGCACGCCGCCGGCGCCGCTCGTTTCGGTATCGGTGTTCGGACCGCCAAATGTATTCTCGAAGATGCAGACGGCGGCGGGTCCTACTAATCAACTGCAAAGGAAAACGCAATGAGTAATAACCATTTGGACATGTTCGGACTAAGCGGAAAGAAGGCGTTGGTAACCGGCGGAGCGGTCGGTATCGGCAAGGCGTGCGCGACGGCGCTGGCGATGGCGGGCGCTGATGTCGCTATCGTGGATATCGACGATAAAACAGGCCCGAAAACCGCAGAAGCCATGCGCCAGTTCGGCGTGAACAGCATGTTCGTTAAATGCGACGTTACATCGAAGGACCAGGTCCAGGCAATGGTCGCCGCCGTCGTCCAGGAGTTCGGGCGACTTGACATCGGGATCAACAATGCGGGCATCGCCATTCTCGGCGGAGACGAGGATCTCGACCAAGCCGCATGGGACAAGGTAATCGCCGTCAACCTGACAGGCGCGTATTTGTGCTCGCAGGCCCAGGCCCAGCAGATGATCAAGCAGAACGACGGCGGGGGAAAGATAATCAACACCGCGTCAATGTCGGCTCGAATCGCAAACTGCAACGCCTCGTACGACGCCTCCAAAGCCGGAATCGTCCACATGACCAAAACACTCGCAGCCGAGTGGGGCCGATTCAACATCAACGTAAACTGCTTCAGCCCCAGCTACCTCCTCACGCCGATGCACGCCTCGACGCCGCTTGAGGCCAGAGAGTGCATTCGCAACCTCACGCCTATGGGCTACATGGAACGCCCCGAGGATCTTTACGGGACGATAATCTTCCTGGCCTCAGCCGCTTCGAACTACGTGACCGGCCACGACTTGCTGGTCGACGGCGGGCACACGCTGAACGCCTGGTTAGTTCCGCTGGGTCGAGAAGTCCCCCCGCGCGTGAGCCCCGAAGAAGAGATCGTCCAATTGAAGAAAGACCTCGACGCAATGGAAGTTCCCTACGACGAAAACGGGATCAACGAAGACCTGCACCCCGAAATCGCCAACGCATTCAAGGGCATGCTGGGCCTGGACTAAAACGCCCCGGCGGAAGCAAATTATGGCGCCATTGGCGGGCAATCCGCCTGGTTGGGCAGGCCTGCATTTGGTAGCCCGCATGTTCACAATAGGTTTACTGATTTACGTTGTTACCCATGACCCGGAAAAGTAGTACTTCTTTTCCGAGTCATGGGTTGTGTAGAGAAGCTGTATTGTTGTAACATTCTTCTGTATGGTTAGTTACAAGAATTTTGTGGCTTGTATTTTGGTCTGGATCATTGCTGGCGGGCTCGTTAATGGTTCGGATCGGAGGTGTACACTGCTCGGAGGTGTGAACGTGTGTAAACCCGCCGCTAGGGTGATGCTGCACGCTTGATTTACATCCCAATCGCAGCGGTGTAGTGACCCAACAGGGGTTCGGGCTGAGCGGTCTTGCCGCCTTGCCCCAGTAATCCGTCATGAACCAAAAACGGGTGAGCCAATTGGATTGACTCACCCGGTGGTTAATGTTTATTTGGATGGTTTTCAGGCTCGTCGACGCCTGCGCAGCATCGCCAGTCCGCCAAGGGCCAGCAGGCCCATCGTCGCCGGTTCGGGTACTTCCACCACCTGGAAACCGGGGATCATGATGTTGTTGTTTACCTTCTTAAAGAAGATGTCCACATTCGCGTCTGTCAGGCCTTGCCAGCGAACGTATGTGCCTACTTCGGATGTTGAAGTGGCTTCGGTATGCGTTCCGGGGTAGTTCGTCAGCGTGTTGAAGCCGATTGCTTCGGCGCCTATTTTAGCTTCTCCGGTTCGACCGCCGGTCCAGCCTTTGACATACAGGTATATGTCGTACTCGGCGTACGGGATACCGGTAATGACGATCTTGTTGGTGTCCGTGGCTTGCCCCGGTTCTTCGGTCCAGTTGTTATGAGAGAACCATTGTCTTGTCGTTCTTCCCGCTGCCGGGCTGCGTAGGGCGGAGCGCAGCGCAGCCCGAAGCGGCCCGGCAGCGGGCGGCGAATTCCGCCGGGGTTTCGTAGCCCAGTGCTCCGTGGCCGCGTCTGTGATTGTACTCCAGTCGCCAAGCCGTGGCCATGTTTCTCGCAGATCGGGCGGTCGGGAACAGTTCCGTATTCAACAACTCATCTCGCAAAATAGAGTTCAACGATTCAACCACGCCGTTCTCCCAGGGGCATCCGGCCTCT
>JABGPF010000113.1 GCA_018645065.1 Phycisphaerales bacterium | reverse complement strand
CACTTCGGGGTCCTCGTAGATCATTTCGCGTCCGCCAACCGGGTCGATCAGATATATCGCGCGATTGGCCGGTGGGGGAGTCCGTCCTTGTTTGTGCACGTTGTGATTGGCTCGCGAAACTAAGAACAACTCTTCGTTGATCGGGTAGGGGTGCGAGTAGTGCGGATCAGGCCACCCGCCGCCGGGCGACTCGGAGTAGGGCGTTTCAGGGGTCATGTGCTCGATGGCGTCTTCGGTGTTCTCGCCGATGTTGGTGTCGAGTATGACCGTCGTGCCGGTGTTGTAACTGTGATGTCCCTGGGCGGTTGTGACGACTCGGTGCGTTCCGGGTATCGCCGACGCTTCGACCATCATCATCGGGTGCAGCATATCGTTGCCGAAAAAGTGCGTGACGTTTGTTCCGTCCGGGCGGCAGGCCCAGAGCATGTGGAAGAACATCTCGTGGCGGTTAGTGTATTCCCAACGCGTAAAGACGATTCGCCCGTCGTTCAGCACTGACGGTTCGTACTCGTTTTCATTTGCGAACGACAGTTGCGTGATCTTGTCACCGTTCTTGTCGCAGCGGTGTAGATTCCATGCGGGGTTGTATCGTCCACCGTGACAGCGGCCAAACGACTGGCAACGTGTGGAGATGAAAATGATCCCGCCGTCGGGCAGGTAGCACGGGTCGTTGTCTTCGATAATAACCGTTGCCCTGCCGTCCCAGGTGCCCAACTTGTCGCGGCTCGTGCCGGTAAGCTGGCGGACCGACGAACCGTCGAGCGGGGCTTCGTAGAGGAAGTATCGTTTTTGGCCGGAGCGAGTGTGGTCGCAGAAGGCGAATGCGACTTTATCGGCTTCGTAGTTCAAGTCCGGGTTGCGGACGGCGCCTTCGGGCAGCTTTCCGCTGAGCATTGGTTTGACCTTAATGTTGTTGGTTTTCCAATCGCTGAGGAACGTCAGGCCCTTTCCGACGCGAGAGTGGCGACCGAGGTGCTGATCACCGTTGTGGCTGTATTTTGTGGGCGGGTTGCGGTTGATCAGTATCCTCTCGAAGTCGAGCGCCGGGTGAGAGAAGATCATCTTACGCCGGAGGTGACGGACGCTGATGTAAAACTTTTCGTAAGCAGCCGGCGTTACAGTTTTGGAATTCCACTTGGCCTGCATCGCCTTCAATGCTGCTGCGCATGCGGGCAGTTTCTTTTCTTTTTCGACGTAGGCCAGCGTCTTGGCAGCCAGTGCCAGCGCGTCGGTTATGGACGTGTCCTGGACGACCGAAGCTGGCGCGCCGGTTGCTTTCGGCGGGGTTTTGGTTTTGGGCACAGTCGCCAGCGATAGCGTTGACGACCCGCTGATCGACGATTGTGTCGCCGGTTTCTTCAGCGCGACATTTCCCTTCCCTCCGCCCTGGGGATACACTTCAACTTCATTGAGGTGGAGGAAGTTGTTGCGTACTTGCAGGCGGACGTATCTGGCTGACTTTCCGCCGAGTCTAACCGTCAGCGGTTTGGTCTTTTTCCTACCGCCTCCGAATATGGTTCCGTTGTGTTTGTACGCGGGTGTCCAATATTTACCGTCTCGCGAGAGCAGGATTTCCAGTTTGGCGGCTCGTTCGGGGTTCTTTTCGCGGTTGGATATAACGATCATGCTGATGGAGTACGACTTCTTCAGGTCGACTTGCCACCATGAGATTTTGGCCTTGTCGGTGTGGAATCCGGTGCGATCGTTTCGTTTACCGTTGACTGCGCCGTATGCGTCCTGCTCGGGATATTTAACTTTAGGACGGCCTCTGCGTTGAGTGTTGACGGTTTTGGGTTTCAGCGATTTGAGCCAACTGTTCTCGATCCATTTGATGTGCTCGTTCTTTTCCGCCGCGAACATAGGCGTGCAAATCGCCGCCAGAACGAGAATTACAATCATCCGTTTCGTCAACGCTACCATACTGCACCTCATCGATAAAATTTTGTTTATAACGCACTGTGTGCAGGGCTTTTCAGGGCCCTGCACACATGCGTCAGCGTTTGAAATTGTTTTGCAACGGGGGTGTTGCAGATTACAGCTTCCAGGGCGCCCGCATCGCACGGGTGAGCATGCGTGATGCTTCATCGTTTCCGATGATGGTTTCCTTCTTGGGATCCCATTTGATCGTGCTCTTGGTGCGGATTGCGATGTCGCCGAGGTGGCTCATAATGTCTGACTGGACCGCCGAGTCGATATCCGACGCCGGTGTCTTGCGCGACTTGCATGCGGTCAGGAAGTTCCTGTAGTGGTTTGTGTCCTGCAGGAGTTTTACTTCGTTGGGCTTTACCTTTGTCTTCAGCAGTTCGGGCTTGGACGCCGACGCTCTGCCGCGTGATGCGATGATCCAGCCTTCGGTTCCGGTGAACTTTGTGCTGTCGCGTCCGGCCTTCAGCGTGAAGGTCACGCCGCTTTCATACTTGCCTTTGACGTCCCAGTTGACGATTGTGTCGAACAGGCCTTCGGTGGGGATTTTGCCCGTTCCGGAATACTCGACGGGAGTGTGCGGGTAGCCCCAGTGAGCGATGTCCAGCGGGTGTGCGCCCCAGCCGGCGATGAAGCCGAGTGCGTAATCATAAATGTGCCATCTTCCTCCGCCGATTACTCGGTCTTTGGTGTACGGAGCTTTGGGTGCTGGTCCGAGCCACATGTCGTAGTCGAGCCCAGCGGGGACGGGCATCTCGGTGGCTTTTCCGCCGGTGCGGCCGTTGGGGGCCACTACGTCAATGCTCTTCAACTCGCCAATGTAACCGGCGCGAACCAGTTCGCATGCGCGGGCGCAGTGAGTGTTGTTAGAACGCTGCTGCGTACCGTACTGGAAGATAACTTTGTAGCGATGGATCGCGGCGCGACAGGCTTTGTTGTGTGCTACGCTGATGCCCAGGGGCTTTTCGCAGTATACGTCTTTTCCGGCTTTGGCCGCTGCGATGGTGATCGGAACGTGCCAGTGGTCGGGCGTGCCGACGACGACCGCGTCAATGTCGTCACGCGCCAGCAGTTCGCGGAAGTCGTTGTAAGTTTTGCAGCCCTTGTAGGTCTTGCCCATTTTTTTGCTGTATCCCGCGTCGATCCACTTGGCCTTGCCTTCACGACGATCCTTGAACGGGTCGCAGGTCGCGATGGACATACCGCCCGGCTGACCGACGAAGGCTCGCAGCAGTCCGCCGCCTTGTCCGCCAACGCCAATGTGCCCAACCATGATTCGTTCGCTCGGGGCGTCAGCTCCGAATACGGACGAGGGAAGGATCGTCGGGCATGCTACTGCAGCCGACGCAATTGCGGTTCCCTTGAGGAAACCTCTACGCGAAATACTTTGTTTCTTCATGTTAGTCCTCGTTTGACTGTCTAGGGTTTTCAGATTTTAGCGTTAGTTTAGCGTTAGTTTTTCGAAAACGTTTTAAATTCTTCATCCAGCATCTTGGCGCTGCCCATCCCCGGATGCACGACGATTCGATACTTCAGGGTCATGCTCGCTGACTTCTTCAGCGTCAGCGGTTTATTGTACAATAAAGCGGGGCTAAAGTAAGGCATACCTTTTGCGATATACCATGGGCTCGGGTGGCGGGTGTTCGAGGGATGATCGAATATCGCCACGCCTGCTTCCTTGCCGCTGGTGGTTTTTCCGCTCGCGTCGACCCATACCGCACCAGGTTGCCCGTGAATTTTCATGTCCTTGCGACCCTTGGAGTCGATAATATTCCAGCCGCGAGTTTCCTTGGCCATCCTGATCGACAGACCAGCGTATCCGCCCCAGCCCTTACCGCCTTTTTCGCCCTTGATCGGCGTTCGGTCGAGCACGGCGTCGGCGCCGGTCGCGGTGAATACCGATGTCCAGTCGATTTTGTACCGCCCGTCTTTGGCGGGGGCGCTGAACAGTATTGTCCGCTTTTCGGCGAGTATTTCGGGTTTCTTGGGCGGGTGATAGCTCAGGATGATTTCGAATTTCGCCGAGGAGTCCTTGTTCAGCGTAGCTTTGATGTTTTTGATTTCGGTGCGTCCCTGCGAGAGCCCCTGGCGGTTTTCCTCCCAGTAGTTCAGCCCGTTGATCATCTTCCAGGAAAACCACAACGCTCTGTGCCACACGTGGTCGGCGGGGCGATTCCACGTCAGCACGCTCCCGTCGGTTGTCGCCAGCGGGTGGATGTAGGGCTTGCCCGCTGTGGGGTCGGGGTTCATCTTCCAGACGATCTTCCCGTCGTTGGTAAGCGCGACGCTATTGTCGGTTTCTTTCCAGGCGAACTTGGCGCCGGCGGCGGGGGGGGCGGTTGATGTCGCCGATGAGCTGGCTTTTGTTTTGCTGGTTGGCGTGTCGATTGCTTTGATGATCTTGGCGGCTTTGTCGGTGATGAATTTCAGTTTGCAGGCCGCGGTGGCTTTTGCGATAGCAGCCTTTACCGCCGCCGGTTCACTTCCGGCCAACTTCTCGGAAATGGTGATGACCGCCATCGCAGCTTCGTTAACCGTTTCCTTGTTGTCCAGATATGGTAAAACCATCGCCAACGCATCTTTCGACGCGATTGCGCCAAGCCCGCTGAGCAGTGTTTTGGTGTCTGAGGCGCTGCTTGCCAGCTTCATCGCTTCGGCGTAGATCGCTACGAGTTTCTCAGCCGGTACGTCCTTGGCTCGCGACGAAAGCGAAACTATTCCGCGAAGGGCCAGGATTTTCGGCGCCGCTTGCGTGTCATTTTTTGCGACCGTCAGCAGGTCGGCTAGCGGTTCGGCGTCGGTCCAGGACGACATCGCCCGAACCGCCGCGGTGCGCACCGCAATGTCCGTATCCTTGGTTGCGGCGCGAACGATCTTCAGCGAGTCCGATCCGCCCACTCCGCTGGCGACTATGAGAATCGCCGATTTGATCTTGGCGTCTTTGCTCGCGGTGAACTTTTCGCCTAGCATTTTAGTGGTCGTCGCGGCATCTGCTTCGGATGCGACTCTGGTGATCGTAATTATCGCGTTGATGATCCCGCGAAGTTCGCTGGACTTTTTGGCTTTGGGCATCAGGTCGGCCAGGCTTTCGCACATTTTGCTGTCGGCCAGTGATCCGATCGCTTTCAGGGCTTCTTTTCGGACCGCGGCGTCGGTGTCGGTTGATGCGGTTTTCAGCAGGGGCGTTGCGGCTTTTTTCGCGTCTCGCAGATTCAGAATGGCCGCCGCTTCGACTCGGATCGTCGGATCGTCGGCCCCGAGGGCGGCGATCAGTGCGTCGTCTACTCCGGCGCCTTTGAGCCTGGAGAAACTCGACCGCACCGTTTCGCGATCGGTGGGGTTGCTCGTCGCGGCCAGGAGCGGTTTTACGGTCGCCTCGTTACCGAGTTGGCCCATTGCGATGAGCGCGGCGTGGCGTACTTCATCGTTTTTGTTTGTCGCCAGTGCGCTAACCGCCGGTAGTGCGGCGGTGTCCTGGCGGTCGGCGAGTACTCCGATAAGTTGCCTCTGCTGTGCCGGCGGCAGGGAGCCGAGTTCCGCGGCGACCGCGACGGTGATCTCCTTGCTCTTGAAATCGCGGAGGCACCCGATAGCCGCCGACCGCAATACTTTATCCTTACCGGCGATGGTGGATATGATGAGTGGGGCTGCTTTGGCTTTTTGTGCGGCGACTACTCCGGGGAATGCAGCCCTTCGAACATGCTTGGGGCGGTCAGGTGTCAGGAGCAGTACGTATATCTTGGCCGCTTCGGCGGTTTTCCCGGCGTCGGCCAGTTCGTATGCGCATTCCAGCAAAGCAGCGTTTAGCGTGAATTGCAGGTCGTCGGACAGTTTTCCGTCCGACTTGATGAGTATGGCCACAGCCTTGGTTCCGCCGATCTTGCCAAGCGCGTCGATTGCCGTCTCTGCGTTCGGATTTTTGGCGCCGATGTGCTTGCCTATCGCCTCGACCGAATCGACGTCACGCCGTTGGGCCAGTATCGTTATCAAGGAGCCTGTCACCGCTGGTTTGCTCGCCCCAAGCATCTGACGCATCGCAGCGAGCGTGTCTTTGCCTGGGATTACCGTCAGCGCCGCTTGGGCGTCGGTGGCGAGGTCTTCATCGCTCAGCAGCGAAGCCAGGACGGGGGCTTGGGCGGCGGATCCTATGCGTGAAAGCTGTTGGCAGATGAATCGTTTGCAGTCGCCGGTGGCGTCTGACTTGAGCATCAGGGCGAGTTGAGCGGCTGCTGTTTTGCGAGTTTCGGGATCTTTCCCCGCCTTCTGCAGGTAATCTTTCGCCGCAGTCAGCACCGCTCGATCACCGGAATACTTGTATGTTGCAGTCGCAGCGAGCACGGGGGGAATCTTAACTTTCCCGGGCTTCGGAGTCGGGGCGTCTGTGTCCTTGATCTGGGCGATGGTGACTTTACCCGTGGCGGCCCATTCGAGCCCGCGCAGCATAAGCATCTTGCATCCGGGGTTGTTGAGCGCTTTCACATCGTGTCCGAGCGAGGTGTAGAAACCGCGACCTTTCCCAAACGTGGTGCAAATCGCGACCGCCTCGTTTTCGCCCGTCCCGCGATTATCTTTGGACGACAGGGCGGTGCAGAGAACTTTCCTACCGGGCGTAGGTTGCAGCACCGCCATCTTGTGCCACAACTCATCTGACGTTTTAAAACTCTTCATGCCCTTGGTTATCGGGTGCTGAGTGTCGGTTACCGTGACGGTGAATTCGTGATATTTTCCGTGTCCGGTGCCCTTGCCCCAGACCGCTCCGATGATCTTCTGGAACCCGTCCCAGTCGTGAAAGCTCGAACTTCCGGCGTGGAAAGAGGCCAGACCCTTACCGCCAGCGACGAAATCATCAATCGCCTTTTCGGTATCGAGCCCCCAGAGGTGCCCGGTCTTTTTGGGGAATCCGGTCCATCCGTTGAAGATCAGGTCGTAGCCTTCCAGCATTTTCGCTGTGATCTCAGCGGGTTTCTCGGTTACATCAACCTTGAAACGCCCGCTGTCTTCCATCATTTTCTTCAGCGCGGGCGTTGTCAGTTTCCACTTGTGATTGTTCCGTCCGCTTATGAACAGGACGCTGATGGGCTCGGCGGCGGCCGATACCGCCAACAATGCGGTGAGTGCAAACTGGATAACTACGATTTTTTTAATGCTGAGTGTCACTCTTTAAGCTCCAGGAAGGTCTTGTAAATAAAGCGGTTATAGGTAGCAGTGGCGTGGTGCGGCGTTTTTTATGTCGCGTCATTGTAACAACTTCGTATCGATCAAACCAGAGCCGCCACCACAGTGACAAACGTGCAGAATCCACGGATATTGGAGCAATTTTGCGCGGTGCTACCAATTTTTTGCGTTGGTGCTCTCAGCCAGTTGCTTCAGCCCGTTCTTGTGGCCCTTTATTTGCTTCTGTACGCGAAGGAGTTTCTGGTTCAGCAGTTCCCGCTGGGCGTCTGTTTTTGCATTGCTGATGGCCTTGTGGATTTTGGCGGTGTCCCTCTGTGTTCTTGCCTGGTATTCCAGCAGTTCGGCCCGCCGGGCCGCCCGCATGTCCAGAATGTTTTCGGCGTCAACGTTTTTGAGATACGCTTTCAGTTGCCCTTCGAGTTTTTTCGCCAGTTTGGGCATCTGTTTCGCCAGGTCGTTTTCCTCACCGAGGTCTTCCGTCAGGTTATACAACCGCGTTTCGCCGGTGTTCAGGTGCAGCATGAGTTTGTAGTCGCCCACTCGAATCGCGCTTATTGGCGTGCCTGCGTACCAGGGGAAGTGGAATACGAATCCTTCGACGTCGCGTTTGACTTTCCCGTTTTTCGGATCGGAAAGCAGCGGGCGAATGCTCCCTCCGTCCAGGCCTTTTGGTAGTGGTTTTGTGTTTCCGATAAGGTCGGCGATTGTCGGGTGGAAGTCCCATCCGGCGATTGGCTGGTTGCAGTATGCTCCAGCTTTAACGCCCGGTCCGCAGATTACGGTCGGTACGCGGAGCCCGCCTTCCCACAGGTTGGCTTTCCCGCCTCGCAGCGGTTTGTTGCCCCGGAATCCTCCGCCGTTGTCGGACGTGAATATCACGTACGTGTTATCGGCGAGGCCCAGTTGCTCCAGCTTGTCGAAGATCATTCCCAGGGCGGTGTCCATGTCTTCGATCATGGCGCCGTATAGGGGAGCCCAGGCGTTTCGTTTGGGCGGCGGGTCTGCGAAGTCTTCGCTGTTGCATTTGGCTCCGGGCGTTGCTTTCAGATATTTCCGGATCGTTTCGGGGCGTGCGAAATGTTGCACGTGAACCGCATAGTGCGATAGCTGCATGTAGAACGGTTTGGACGCCTTGGCGCATTTGGTCATGAACGTATTGGCCCGGCCGGTGATGCTGAATATCCGTTTGGGATCGTCTTTGGGCAACGGGGTGCGCTGTCTTTTCTTCCCGTACGACCAGTCGCCGTCACCGTTGTTGGTGTCCCCGTCCGACACGTCGTATCCGCAATCCTGCGGTGATCTCGGCGGGAAGCCCCACTTACCGAAGTGGGCGGTAACGTAATTTGCGTCGGCGGTTTTGACCAACTCGGCGATTGATATCTCGTTTTTGCAGTCGATCCCGCGACTCTTGGCCAGCACGTCGTGAATCACGGTCTGTTTGAGCCTGGCTGGGGTCTTACCGAACTGGACGCTGCCGCGCGACGGAGTGCAAACCGGAGCGGGCGAGTAGGCGTTCGAAAAAATCATGCCGCGCCGGGCCATTTTCTCCAGGACGGGCGTTTGGTAATAGTCGCTCTTGGACTCAGGGATACCGGGCGCCATCTGCACGGAAGTATCGCACCAACCCTGATCGTCGGTGAAGAAGAGGATAACGTTGGGCTTGGATTTTTGCGGCTGCGATTTGGCGTCGACGAACCTCGACAACGCCAGGGACGCGATGGATACCCCCGATAATTTCAGCGCACTACGACGCGCCAGCGATGTGGTTCTTCGCTTCACGGTCCTGCTCCTAGTCTGCGGAGAGATTACTTTAATTTGAACCCGACGACGCGGCTGTCGGGTATAGCTTCGATCGTCCGTTCGTATCCGGTGGGGCGTCCTGACCTGCTCGATGGGGCCTCGTGACGCTGATATGTTTGTGTAGCGCGATCAACTCGCCACCATCCGACTATGCTTTGCCCGTCGGTGGTCACAACCGTTCCATAACCAAGCAAGCCTTCGGACGCCTGGGACGACTGTGGCGCCGGTATCGCCGGTATCTTCGGGATGTCGGGGATCCGAATATCGGCTCGCGGATTGAAACAACCCGTATTGACCAACAGCCCCAAAACCAGACACGCCAAAATGATCGCCGCTGACGATACCGCTCGTTTGCCTGTTGCGTTATTCTTCATTTTTTCATGTCCTTGCGTTTGGCCGGTTGGTCGAGTTTCGTATTTTCATCTCGACTTGAACTTGATTCTAGGGTATCAGTGGCGTCGAAGCAATTGTATCTTAACCGTTTTGGTGTTTTAAAAAATCATCAGGAGACATGTGCAATGAAGCGTCGAGACTTCCTCAAAACTCTCTCAGTCGGCGCCGCAGCCGTTGCAACGACATCCCTCACCGCCGCCGCACCGGCGGCAACTGCCAAACGCCCCAATATTGTGGTGATACTCACCGACGATATGGGCTTCTCGGACCTCGGATGCTACGGTGGAGAGATAGAAACACCAAACCTCGACGCTCTTGCCGCCGGCGGTGTGAGGTTCACCGAGTTTTACGGAACCGCGAGATGCTGGCCGACGCGGGCGACGCTAATGAGCGGGCGATACAGTAACGGTATAGGCGGGGGGCAGGTGGCGATCCCGCAGGTGCTGAAACCTGTCGGATACCAGACTGCGATGGTGGGCAAGTGGCATCTGTCGAGAGACACTAAGAAAAATTCGCCCATGCAACGCGGGTTCGACGATTTCTACGGTACGATCACCGGCGCGGGATCGTTCTACAACCCAATGACCCTCACGCGCGGGACCCAAAGCGTGAAACCCGACGGGAAGGACTATTACTACACCGATAAAATCGGATCAGAAGCCGTTCGCCAAATCGAAAACTTCGCCAAATCCGACAAGCCGTTCTTCCAATACGTAGCATTCACCGCGGCGCACTGGCCTCTGCACGCACCGGAAAAGACCACGCAGAAATATATCGAACGCTACAAAACCGGTTGGGAGAAAATGCGGCAGGCACGCTACAAGAGAATGCTCAAAATGGGTGTTATAGACGAAAAACGCTGGCCGCTGCCCGAGCGGGAAAAAGTCGTTAAGGACTGGGACACCATCGATCACAAGGAATGGCGCATCCGTAACATGGCCGTCTACGCCGCAATGGTCGATCACATGGACCAGGCCGTCGGCGAGATCGTAAAAGCCCTCAAGAAAACAGGTAAACTCGACAACACGCTGATAATCTACACAAACGATAATGGCGCCTGCCCCGAACACCTTCACGGTAACGGTTGGAACACCGCGAATAACGTTATCGCAGAAGCCAAAGCCGAGGGTAAAACGATTAGCGTCGGCGACAACTTCGACGTGCCCACCGGCGGCCCGTACACGTATCATAGCGTTGGGCACAACTGGGCAAACGCCCAGAATACGCCTATGCGACGCTACAAATCCAACGTACACGAAGGCGGTTCGTGCGTACCCTGCATTATGCACTGGTCGGACGGGCTGAAGATCAAGGCCGGCTCAATCACCCAGCAACGCGGCCACATGGTTGATATTATGTCGACATGCATAGACCTTGCCGGCGCCAAGTACCCCGACAAGTTCGACGGTAAAAAAATCGATCCGAACGAAGGGACCTCGCTCGTGCCCGCGATTAAAGGCGGCAAGCAGGATCATGATCGGGCGTATTACTTCAATCATTCCGGAACGCGTGCAGTGATAAAAGGCGACTGGAAAGTGATCTGCGAAGGCAGCCGCCCCTGGGAACTGCACAACATAACAATAGAGAAAACCGAGATAACGAACCTCGCCGACAAGAACCCAAAAAAGGTGGAGGAACTGGTCACCCTATGGGAAACCAGATTCGGCAAGATCAAAAAGAAAAAGTAGTTTATCGCCTGCTGCTCAGGCGTTTCTGTTTGCGTTTTAGCATCAGGGGGGCTGCTGCTGTCAGTAGTAGCAGCGTTGCCGGTTCGGGGGTCTGGTTCGGTGCTGATGGGGCGTTTGTTTGTACGCTCAGGCCGAAGTTCGCTCGCTGCAAAACGAAGTCGGCTATGTTCACCATTCCGTCATTGTTGAAGTCGGCTTGCGGGTCGGATGTTCCGAACGCCGCGAGCAGGGCCTGGAAGTCGGCTTGGTCCACATCATTGTCGTCGTCGGTGTCGCCGAGTATCCCCGTAACTTGTCCGGCGACGATCAGCCCGGTTGTGTAGAGGTTCGAGAAGTCCCAATCGATCGTCGCCGCGATCCCGATCGGTTGTATGCTGTCGAACGTTGTTCCGTTCAGCGTAGTGAAGTCCAGGATGTCGAACGTGTCGCCGTCTTGCGGTGTGAACCCGCCGCTCAGCGATAGTTGCAGCACTCCGCCGAGGTTCAACTCGCCGATCACGTCGAGGCGATCGTACTGGTCGACCGCTCCGATTTCTATTATCAGCGACGACGATGCATCCATTGTAACGTCGGATTCGAGCGTTAAAACGCCTGTCGAAACGCCCGGTGAAACGGCGCCGGAAACGCTGACTGAATCGGCCTGCACTAGTCCGGTTCCGCTCAGCAGGCCATTGGTCTGAACGCTCAAGTCGCGGCAGTTCAGTGTGCCGTTGACCCGCAAATTACCGCCATTTATGTACGCGTCGCCCTGGAAAACACTCGTCGCTTCGAGGATGGCTGTACCGTCGCCGATTTTGCTCAGCGCCCCGAACCCGGCCTGGCCGTGTGCGGTGTTAACGCCCGCTTCGAATGTAACCTCGCCGCCCGCCGCTGCCGATATCTCGACGTTTTTGTCGACCGATGCGACTATCACATTTCCGCTGAAACTTGACGCCGCAGCCGCAGCGGTTCCGATTGTCGCTCGCCCGGTCCCTGCGGAGATGGTTATGTCTCTGGCGATTGTAACTGGCGCGCTTGTCAGCAGGGCGGCGTCGGTTGTCCCGCCGTCGGCTCCGAGCAGTACGTAGGCGTTTTCATTGCCTTGGCCTAGTGCATTTTGGTGGCCCAGCAGGAGCGTGCCTTCGGCGATTATCGTTCCGCTTACGTAGGTGTTGTTTCCGGTGAGTTCCAGCACTCCGTCGCCGCTTTTCAGCAGGTCGGTCAGCACGCCGTTATTGGCGTCCGAATCGCTGAAAACGATGCCCGAAATGCGTGCGATGTCGCTAGTCGAGTCGGGGTTGTCGATCGCGGTGATTTCGCGAGTATTGTACGAGCCCGGTGAGATGCCCAGCCCGTAGTTGTCGACAAGGTCCACGCGAGCATCGGCGTTTTTCGAGCCGAGGATCATCGCGTATCCGCTGGCGAGGAACGACGGGTCCTCCCAGACGATATCGCTGGCGCCGGGTCCGTTCAGGTCGACAGTTGCGTCGGCTCCGACGGCGGCAAACCCGCCGCTTCCGCGCTCGTGCTTGCTGATGCTCGGTAGCGGCAGGCCGGTGACTCGGGTCCAGCTTATCAGGCCCGGTCCGCTGGCGGTTCCGTAGTCCAGGTGGCGTTGGAAGAGCCCGCCGCCCGCGATTTCCAGCACTCCGCCCCGGAATTTCAGCAGGCCTGATCCGAGACTTGCCGCGGTGGCGCGAAGTTGGCCTTCGTTGATTGTTGTCGCACCGCTGTAGCTGTTGTCGCCTTCCAGGATCAGCGTCCCGGCTCCGGATTTTACCAATGAACCGCTTCCCGTCAGCGGTGCGGAGATCGTCAGGTCGGCTTGCTGTACGTATATGTGTTGCGTTGCTGCTACATCCACTCCGCCGGTCCCGACGCCTGTGTTGGCGATGACGAAATTTTCACCGCCGGTCAGCATGATCGCCGGGGTCTGCAATCCGCCCGCGCCGGTGATGTCAAGGCGTTGGGATTCGAGCGGTGCGATTTTAAGGCTCGCCATGGTCCTGTTCGACGAACCGGTAATCACATCGCTCGTCGTCAGCAGGGCGTTGTCCGATCCGCCGGCGGCGCCGAACCCGATTGTGCTTACCGCCTTAACGCCGACTGCGGGGTCATACGTTGCGAAATCCGAACCGTTAACAGTCGCCCATCCGGTTTGGCCTGAACTTGTCAGCAGCCCTGCGGTTGACATCGCAGGAGCGGCGACGAGTAAAACGCGAGCCCCGTTGCTTGCGGAGCCCAGCGTTATAGTTCCGCTGGCGTCCTTGGCTGAGAAGTCGATAGTTGCGTTACCGCTGTCGCGAGTTATGCCCGCGAACGTCAGCACAGTAGAGGCCGACGATCCTGCGTTGTGTATTATCTGCACGTTCAGGGCGCCCGACCGAGCGTTGGGCGGTGTGCTTGTGTTGGTGCCTAGCTGGATCGCGCCGAGAGTTTCGCTCGATCCGGCGGCGTTTCCGATAAGTGTGAACGTTCCGCCGCCGCGGGTTTCCATCGAGCCGGTGTCCTCGAATCGATCGGCGATATTTACGCTCGAATTGTCCAGCGTAAACGATCCGCCGTTGATGTTCAGATTCGCCTCCGAACCGGTGATGGACGCAGCGCCCGCCAGGGTCAGGCCAGCGCCGTCGAACACGCTTACAGTGTTGTCGACATTGGTCACGCCGCTGAGCGTTTGGGTCGCGTTTCCGCGAACGGCAAGATCGCCGTTGCTGCTGTGGGTCCCGCTGACCCCGCCGTTGGAAGTCGCCAGATTGCTGACCGTGCCGGAGTAAACCGCGTCGGCCAGCGCGAAGATCATAAGATCGTGGCCCGAGGCGCCAATGCCCGCGTCGGTAACGGTTGTCGCCGCGACGATCGTTCCGTCGCCGGGCTGCTTTGAAACCCATCGACCAGTGCGAAGCTCCGACGCGCCGCCGTCGACGTTATCACCGCTTCCGCCAATAGACAGCACAGGCGATCCGCCAGAGGGCGCGAATGTGATGGTGTTCAGACGCAGGGCCTTTGGGCCAGCGTCGTTGTTGTTATTGAACCGCAGCACGCCGTCTTCGATGGCGATCCCGCCAGCGAACATGTTGTTGACCGCGTCAAGCCGCAGCGTTCCGGCGCCGGTTTTCACCAGCGAACCGGTCCCGCTCAGCAGGCCCTGGATAGTCAGGCCCGTCTTGCTGTTGTTCTGGATATCGAACGTCCCGCCGGCCGGGCCGATGTGGAAGTTTCGCGTGTCGGCGGCTTTGAGCGAACTCGTTCCGGTTACCAGGAGCGTTCCGCTGTTCAGGCTCACCTTCGCTGTTGCTGCGCCTAGCTGATCGTCGTCGTCAACGCTCACCCTGCCGCCCAGGATATCCAGGCTGGAGAACGAGTTTACGTCCCATAACGCCAGCGTCCCGCCCCCGTTTTTCACAAGCCCGATACCGGCGATTGGCGCCGATATCGTCGCGGTGTCGCCCGCGTTTGTGACGGTGATTTCGTTGCTGCCGACGAGGGTCAATTCGCTGCCGGCCAGCGTGTATCCGTCGATGTCAAACCGCAAGCTGGCTGCGGTTACCGGCGAGCCGATGCTTACCGTTCCTGCGTTGAAACCGAAAATAGTGTCATGCGGCGACGCGCCCGTGTCGTAGGTTTGGACCGCAGTCCCGTTCCACCAGTTCAGGTTAGTGGGGGTCCATATGCCCGTGCCGCCTGAGGGGTTGGGCGACGCTGCGCCGTTGGCGTCCCACTGGAGCTGATCGGCCCCGGCGACCCCTGCCAGACAGGCGACAAGCAGCAGCGCGAAGCTGAACCGTTTGACTGAATTGTATTGGGAGAATTGCATTATCAGTGGCTCGCTCGGCGGCGTTTTTTCAGGGTTGCAAGGGCTGCTATTGTCAGGATCGCGATCGACGACGGTTCGGGCGTCGGCGTTGGCGCCGCGGCGGCCATGTCGTCGGCAAGTTGTTGGAGCACGTTGGCGTGGCGGTTGGAATACCAGCTCAGCAGGCTGTCGAAGTGGCCGGCGACATCTCCAATCTTCCCGTCCGGATCGGCCATGATCGAGTCCCGGAGCACCAGTTCGAGCTGGTCCAGGAAATCGCTGTAAGCCTGGACCGACATCGAACCGTTCAGCAGGTCCAGCATGATCTGGTTGTACTGCGTGCGATAGTACGGTACGTCGGTTATGTACTGTCGGTAGGCGTCGAACTTCTGGCCTTTGGAGTCGTAGATGCTGGTTGTGCCCGAACCGCCCAGGACCGCGTCGAGGTCCCATGGCAGGTAGAGGCGCCTCCCGTTTTCGGGCCCGGCTCCGGGTGCGTAGTCGGCGAAGAAGAAATTCTTGCCCTTAGTCAGCATACCGTCGTAATTGCCGATGAATGCTTCAATGGCGCCGACCGTCAACATCTGCTCCATGTCGATCAGGTTGTCGAATTGGGTTATGTAGTCCGCCGGCGGCGAGGCTCCGCCGGAGACGAAAGGGCTGTAGTTCAGTGTCTGGAGTATGGGGCTGTCGCCGTCGCCGGACTTCAGTTCGCTCGGTCCGACTTCGCCCTGTTTGTAAAGCCACGTCTCGCCGGAAACCCACTGATCGCGGTTACGCAGGAACGTCTTGTCGATCTGTTCGACATTGGCGTACATGCCGAGGCGTTGTCCGTTGACCGAGACGTTGACCCACGCCGCCAGCGGCGGTTTGTAGCCCGCAGGTCCGGTCCCAGCCGCTTGGCGGTGAAGGAACCACGCCAAGCCTTCGGTCACCGCGTCGGCGTCGTAACCGTTTTCCAGACTCAGCTTCTTGACCCCGTGCCAGCGGAGATTGTCGAAGTACTCGTTGATGTCGATCTTCAGTGCGACTTTGTCCCCGATTGCGGCGTTGGGCTTGCGTTTGATGCTGACGATGATCTTGCTCTCGTCGTCGGCCCAGAAGTACGCGGGCTTTACAATCGTGTATCCGGCGTCGTTCTTTACCGCCGACCAGTCGCCCGGGTCCATCTCGAAGTTCAAATTACGAACCTGGAACGGATCGTAGAGGTCTTCGTAGCCGGGCACTTGCGCCTGCAAAATCCCGGCCTGTGCGACCGCGATAAGTACAACTATAACCTTCATCCGTGCGAGGGACCTTTTCACGTTACGGCCTCCAGAATATGACGTTTTCTCGTAAGTCTTGGAGTGATTTATACTAGCGGGAAGTATACCAGATTAGAGCTGCTGTGTCAAATTGGTGTGTTGGGTCGCAGGGGGCAATAGTCTGGTAAATGCGACCTCAAAGCGATATGATAACGATACGTTAATGCAATTGTTTTGGAGCTGATTATGAAAAAACCGGCATGTGCAATTCTGGCCGCTGTGGTCGTAATGTTTGGTGTGCCGCAACTTAATGCCGCCCAACCAACCACTCAGCCCGCTAAGAAACCATCCAAGCCGACAGTGAAGGCCTACCGCTCGCTTGCCGCACTTTTGAAGCAGGTTCCGGTCGAACTTACCAAAGGCGATGGCGAGAAGTTAACCGCCGCACAGTGCAGGGCGATAAACAATTGGATAGCACGCAACATGCCGGTCGGAAGCACGATGGTCCACCGCGGAGAGTTTGCCGCCTCCTCGCCTGGTTACACTAGTGTGCAGGTGACTTTAAGGACCGGGTCGGTCGTCATGCACGGGAAGAAAATCAGCGTGCGGGCCAACGCCGATCTCGAACGAAAATACGCCGCTCAAGTCGCCAAATTACGACCGGGAAAACGAGCTAGAAAAGTGCATATAAACCGGAAAGGCTCGGTCCTGACACCCGGCACCAAAGGCTCGCAAGTCACAGTTAACGGGCGGATCGCCTCGCTGGTTTTCGCCCGTGGTGAGGTGAATTTGCGCCTGGAT
>JABGPF010000481.1 GCA_018645065.1 Phycisphaerales bacterium | reverse complement strand
CGCCAATAGGCGACATCAGGCCCCGCAGCAACGATATCATCTTCTGCTCACTGACCCCCAAAACCCTGCCGGTAACGCTGATCAAAAACGCATTTACCCAGCACATACGCAAGGGCAAGGTTATCTACTATCAACACAACGGCGACGACGTACTCTTTATGCAAGCAACGTTCAAAACGCCATCCAAAGACAAACCCACCACCGACTAGCCCCCCGAACGTACAAACTATCTGAACTTTATTTGCCGCACCGTTGCACTTCGGATGTGAATCCGCGCATGATATTAAATGGGACTCTGTGCGGGGTGGGGTTGGTTTTACTGCTCACTGGGTTCGGTTTTACTGTTTACTGAGGCTTTGATTTTTGTTTGGCCTGGTTTTGAATCTATTTGGAGGGCGCCGCCTATTCCGTCGATGCGGCTTTTCATGCTGCTCATTCCCATTCCGTAGCGTGAGATGTCCGATACGTCAAACCCTGTTCCGTTGTCGCTGACCGTTAAGGTCACCTTGTCGGACTCCTCGGCCAGGCGTATCGTGAGCCGTTCGGTTTTTCCGTGGCGAATGGCGTTGCTGACCGCTTCCTGGGCGATTCGGTAAAGCGATATCTCTATGTCCTGTGAGAAACGGACCTTTTTCAGTTCGTCTGGTACTGACACTTCGCACGCTATCCCGGCGGATATGTACGGTTTGACCATCGCGTTCAGCGCACTTACCAGGCCGAGGATGTCCAGTGTCGGTGGGTAAAGGTTGTGGCATATTTGTCTGATCTCCCGGGCGAGCGTTCCGCATTGATCGGCTGCCCCTGTTAATGCGGATGTCACGTTCGGCTCGGCGGGGTTAAGCTGCATTATCTTGCCCTTGAGTTGCATCTGCGTAGCGACCAGGCTTTGGGCTATGGAGTCGTGAAGGTCTTTGGCGACCCGCCCGCGTTCTTCTTCGCGTGCGGCGAGAACTTTTGCATTGGCGGTGCGGAGAACTTTTTCAGCTTCTTTTATCTGTGTAACGTCGGTGGCTAGCAGAATCACACCTGACGCCTGGCCGTTATCGCCGGCGACCGGTGATGCGTACAGTATCCAGGACAGTTCCCGGAAGACGGTTTCGCGCTGCTGCGGCTGGTTGGTTTCTATCGCCTTTTGAATCAACGGGAGCACTTTATCGCGATCGATGTCGACAAAGACATCGAGCAGCGACGCCCCGCAGATGTCGGTCATGTTCATACCGGAAAAAGCGGCTGCGGTTGAGTTGGTCCAGTGGACTGTCAGGTCGCTTGTGATGTACAGGAGCGGTTGTTGGACGCTGTCGAGCAGTGCGGATTTTTCCTGGCGTAGTTGCTCCCTCTGGCGGTCGATCGCCATTCGGGTCCTGGTAAGCGCGATGGTCAGTAGTATTCCCATTGGAACGGCACCCAGCGGGACCAGCGATATCCCGTTATACCCGACAAGCACAAACACGAGATCGGCCACGCCAAGAACCAACTGCACCACGAACGCCGCCAGCACCATTCCGCGGTGCATGAAACTTTCGGAAGAACTTACGCTCGCATGCGCATTGGCCCGCCACAATCGAACAACGCTGTAAACCAGCAGCCAATACCAACCCAGCAGGAAGGGCAGCAGCGGGAATCCGACATCGGGCATCCAGGGTATTGCGACGTTCCAACTGCTCGTATCGGCCAGCGGCGTCTGGCGGACAGTGAACCACATTGGCGTCCAGACAAGTGGGACCGCCAGGAAGACCAGAACGTACGCCCAGCGGATGTTCCTGATCAGAAAACCGCGGTAGTCGCAATATTTCAAGACGAAGTGCAACTGTGTCGGAATCATCAGCAGTGCGAACGCCCAGTGAAAACGATGATAGAACAGTGTGCTGTAGGCCAGTGCTTCGGCGCTTGGTCCGTTGGTCCAGCCGGTTGAGCTCATACCGGCCGGTACGACATTGTCAGAAAGGAACGAGGCCAGGCACATCATGGCTGTGCAGAAAATGAAATTCGCCGACAGGAGGTCCAGCAGGTGTCGCCCCGACTTGATGTAGACTATATAAAAAGTCACCGCAAGCGATCCGGCGACCATGAATCCAAGGATGTTGTGGATCGTAAATGTGTTTAGCGGAATGATCATGCGGTGTCGATTATGGGGAGGGGTTATTGTACGGTGATTATTCCGCGTCGGATGGCGTACTTCACGAGTTTGGTTTGCTTGTGGATGTCAAGTTTCGTCATGATGTTGTGTCTGTGCGTGTCCGCCGTCTTGTGAGTTATCGAAAGTTCTTCGGCGATTTGTCGGCCGGTTTTGCCTTCGGCGATCAGTTGGAGCACCTGTTTTTCCCGCTTGGTCAGTTGCTTGTATGGGTCGCTGCGGTTCTTGTTGAGCTTTGACAGCACGTTCTTGTCGATCCCTTCGGCGAGATAGATATCTCCGCGAGCGACGGCGTGGACGGCGTGTATTACCTCGTCGGCGGCGACTTCCTTCAGCAGGTATCCTGACGCTCCGTTTTCCAGGGCCTCGATAATGAACTCTTCATTGCTGTGCATCGTCAGCATAACCACCGCGATGTCCGGGGTTTTT
>JABGPF010000480.1 GCA_018645065.1 Phycisphaerales bacterium | reverse complement strand
CGCCGAACAACGCCCCGAAACTCACATACTGAATTTTCAACGTTGTGCGCGCCGGAACGGTTAGCATTGTCAGGCCGCGATACCACGGGCCTTCGTAGCGTTCAGTCTTCGTTTTAACGTGCCAGTTCTTGGATATCTGTACAGGCAGACCGATCGGGCGGGCGGCAGAGTCGCAGATTATCGCCGAAAGCCCCGTGATCCTGAGTGTCTGTTTCTTACCGAAGCACAAGCGGGCGATCTGGGGGCGATCGGTGGGATTGTTCAATGTGACGTCCACCCGTTCTGTGCGATTGTTCCGCCCGTTTGGCGTGTGATCGGCCTGGTCGTTCCGTAGCGTTATATAATGTTGCCCTTGGGTTGGGTCGTAGGCGACTTTCAGGGCGGTTTTGCGGGGGAGTGTTTGGGCGGCGGTTATCTTGATTGGTTCTGGGCGTCGGGGTGCGGTGTTGGTGGGCGTGACTGAAAACCCGTTGGCGGTTGGGTGGAGTATCACGCCAAGTTGCTGTTCGCTTCCCGCGGGCCAATTATCTGTTCGCATGGAAAATTTGCGCGTTTTAGCGTCTGTGAATCGCAGCGTTATTTCGATCGCTCCGTCGGCGATATCCGCCTTGGGCGTAATTCTAAGCAGAAGCAGCAGCCGGTCGGGCCAGGCTGCGATCTCCAGTTCGCTGCTGAGTTTCGGAGCCCCTGCGGTCCAGTTCAACTCGGTAAGGCAGCGTCGCTGGAAGAAGCGTCCTGATTCGATGAGTTGACAATTGTGCGTGTTGACTCTTTTCGGCGCGGTTATGCGAAACTTTCGTCCACCAGCGTGCAGGACGCAGTCCATGGAGACATTGCTCTTGGCGAAAATCGCCTTGTTGCTCATTGTCAGGGCTTGCCCAGGCGTTGGCGCCTTTTTCAGCGGCGTCAGGTGGGTCAGCTGCATTTTTCCGTAGTCGAACGACATTGCGTAACGGTTGGTTTGGATATTGAACGCTTTGGTCTGATCCCGCAGCCCGCTGGCCCACCACATGTAAGTGTAGTTAGCGGCGCTAGCCAGGATCGATTCCCTCACGTCGCCCGCGGCGCAGGGACGTGTGCAAATACCCATCACGATAATTATCAGCGGCGTCATTAAGCATTTTTTCATAGTGGGGGGGCTCTGTTGGCGTTATCGCTTGGGGTTAATCGGTTCGTCGGATACTTCTGTTTTTTCGTCCCGCAGGTATTTTCCGATGAACGCTTTTACGCGATTGTTCGCCTCGGGTTGTTTGAATCCACCGTGTCCGGCGTCGATCATTTTGACTAATACTGACGGCACCCCGGCTTTGGTCAGGGCGTCGTGGAGGCGTTGGCCCTGATTGTAGGGCACTAGCGGGTCTTTCGTTCCGTGCATTGTGAGCGTTGGGGCGTCGCCTTTTGATGCGTGGGTTACTGGTGATGCGTTGCGTGCGGCGGGCTTGTTTTCCTGGATGGCTCCGCCGATGAGTTTGGATTCCGGTGAGTCCGGCGCGTCATGTTTCATCTTGCTTGGGTACTTTCCGATGTTCAGCATGTCTGACGGTCCGAACCAGTTCACCACGCAGGCGACGCGGCTGTCGAATTTGAGGTTTTTTCCCACTTTACCTTCGAGTTGTTTTACATCGCCCGATACTCCGAGCATTGAAACGAGGTGCCCGCCTGCCGACGTGCCCCAAACCGCGATGCGGTCCGGGTCGAGATTGTGTTTCTTCGCGTTGGCTTTCAACCATCGTATCGCCGCTTTGCAATCGTGGATTTGCGCCGGCCAGATCGCTTCGGAACTAAGGCGATATGCTATCGACGCGCCTGCGTACAGGCCAGATTCCACGTAAGGCGCCACGTGTCGCAGCCCGCCGGACTTGTTGCCCGCTCGCCATGCGCCACCGTGAATGAACACAACCACCGGAAGCGGTTTGTCGCTCTTGGACGTTTTGGGCAGGAACAGGTCCAGCTTCTGACGCGGATTATCGTTGTCAGCGTATGAAATGTCGCGAGTGATCTTGACGTTCTTGCCAACGGGTTTTCGCCCACCGCGACGGCCTGGCGATAGAAAGGCCCTGTGTTCCTTGAGGGAGATGAACCCGTTTTTGTCGGTGTCCACCCGTTCGAAATTCTTTTGCGCCTGTTTGGGTAGTTCGCCTTTTGCGAGTTTCCCGTCAGAGTTTTTGTCCCATTGCTTGAATCTTGTGTCGCCCTGAGGCGCCTTGTCTGCTGCTGTTGCCAGCAAGCATGTCATCAGCAGTGCGGTAATCGTGAAAATGCGGGCCATTGTCTTTCTCCGCTTGAGGCAGGGTTATTGGATTGCTTACCGGATTATCGCTGTTGCGCAGGGGTTCTGCAAGCGTGTCGCGATGCTTTGGTGTTGAAATAGTTTTCGCCCGCGGGGGTGTATGTCGCTACACTTAGCGGATGGATTTATCACCGGACGAACTTACCGCCGCTGTTTGCCAGCTCGCGATCGAGTGCGGATTTGCTCACGCTGGTGTGGGGCCGGCCGATAAGTTGGACGGTTGTGATAAGTTCGACCAGTGGCTGGCGCGAGGCTGGCACGGTGACATGGACTACAT
>JABGPF010000112.1 GCA_018645065.1 Phycisphaerales bacterium | reverse complement strand
AAGGAAGCCCAAAAAACCGATCTACCAGACACCGGTAGGACATATGTCAGTATCTTCAGGGCTTGGGTTTTATTTGATCACCATCCCCAGGGCGTTGCCCTGGGCTGTTGAATATAACCCTTTCAGACTAAACGACTTAACCTTGGCAACACTTCTCGGGTCACGAAATGTGGGTAAAGACAAGGCCTGCCGGCCCGGGCTAAGATCTTGACGGCCTTTCAGGCCTGAACCAGACGGCATAAAATGGTTAAAATGGACCTTGTTGGATATTGATCCGTTGACGTTGGTTATGGACCGCGGTTACAGATCTGACAGATCGGATATGCCCAGGTCTTCGTTGCTGAAACCGATTGAACGGAAGAAATTGTTGAGTTCCATGCACACTGACTCGTTCAGATCAACGAATCCGGAGCGGTGGCTTCGGTCTGAGATTGGATATGTCCCGCAGCCGTGATCATAGGGAAGGTAGTACGTGTGGGTTGGGGTTTTAACGATTATGGTTAGCTGCCCGCTGCAACCATGAAACGCCTCGCCTAGAGGCGCCCAGTAAATCAGGAAGCGTTTCAGCAGCCAAATTTTCCTTTTGGGATCGGTGATAGTCACGGATTTCGTTTTTTGGGGCGCGGTGCGGCGGTGGAGTTCTGGGTTGCGTTGGACCACAATTTCTATATCCTGCTCCATGCATTCTCTAAGGATGCGGTTGTGGTGGCGGTATGCGGCGAACTGCTTGGCCCCGATAGCCGCGAAAAGAGACAAAAAAGTCCCCACCAGTATGATCCAGACAAGCAGCAAGATTCTGCGTCTTCGTCTCATTCTGCACCTTCGATAATGCTGCGATTTAAGCGGCACACATTATGTTTTGACAGTGTAATGCGTTTGTCGTAAATTGTCCATGATGCGTTGTAACGTTTATTGTTCGGTTTGGTGAACGCATAACGAGTGGGGGGATTGATATCGTGCGGGTGTTTTGAAAGCTGGTGCAGTTAGTTTTCGATATGATGATATAGGCCGTTTGTCCCGCTCCCTTTCAGGGGGGATGCAAGGCAGGTTGCCTTGCATCGAAGATTGAACGTTGCCTGCGTCGTTGCAATGGAGCCGAAATGAATAGAACCTGTAAAATCGCGTCTGTGCTTGCGATGTTGGTTGCTCTGGTCAGTTTCGGATGCAACGGGGGGCCTGAGGCTCAAGGTCCGCCCCCAACGCGGGCTGAAGCGATCGCTCGGATCAGGGAACTCGGCGGTATTATGGATCCGGAGCCTTCGATTCCCGAAGAGAAGTTTCAGAGTGTTGACTTCAGCGGATGTCCGGTTGTTGATGCTGATGTCCGGTTCCTGGCGGTTCTGACAGAATTGAGGGGGATCAACCTTTCGGACACGGATATCACCAATAGCGGCTTGAAACATCTTGTATCGCTGAAAAAACTGCGTGGCCTGTCGCTGGAGAACACTTCGGCTACCGTTGAAGGGCTGCTGTATTTGAAGGGCCTTCCGCACCTGAGTGACATTGACGTGAAAGGCACAAGTATTCGGGAATCTGATCTTGCTAAGTTAGGAGTAATGAAATCGCTCCGTATGATCCGGCCGTTTTTCGACCAGTTCAGGAAGATATGGCTTGTTGGTGAGGATCTTCGGGCTACGGAATGGACTACTTCCAAAGATGGGATGTTGTCGATTAGATTACTTGGACCGGCGCGTGAGTTGGGCATATCCGAATCCATTATGATTCTGGTCGAGATGCGGAATAACACCGACAAGCCTTTGGACGTCCTGCGTCCGCTTGGCGACCGCTTCGTGTCTCGATTCAGCATGACCGGACCTGGCGGACCAGTGGGGGGAGTCAGGGCACTGCCAATCTATATTCTTGGGAGTGGAGCCTTCTTTACTTTGCAGGCTCGTGAGGTGATTCGCGATCGGAGGGATCTGGCGATTGGGGCATTCCGTAGCAATGCTCCAGGCCAGTACAAAACGGTGTTCCGCTATCGTGCATCTCCGAGACATCACAGCACGGCCGCGAAAGAACGATACGGTAAGAAGAACATCTGGGTCGGTGAGATCCAGAGCGAGGCGTTGACGATTATCAAGTCAATTCATGAAGGACCGGTGAAGGTGACTACGGGCATGTTCACAGGGCGGTGAACTGTAAGTCTCCGTGCGGGGCGCGGTCGGGCGGTCTGTACGATGTGCGGAGGTTGGGATGGCGTTTCTTGTGTTTGTTAACTTGTTGTTTTTGCAACGCTTTATGTTCGAGGAGTCAGGCGTTGTTCGTGCTGTCTCATGGTTTGGATAAGTGGTACTTCTTTTCAATGATTACGGATATACACGCTGAAACTGTGAAGCAATTGTGAACCTCTCGGATGGCGGCTGGGCGGTGGGGCGCTCGGTGGGACGTGCGGCTCGGCGGGACGCTCTGTTGATATTCTGCGGGTGTTCTGTAATATACGGACAGCACGCTCGGCGCGGCTTGAGAAGCCGAACGTGAAGTTTTTTACCACGACCATGATCCGGATCCTGATGCGATAAAGGCGATGCTATGACAAATCCTGAACCTATGTGCCTTCCTGGTCTGCATGAGGCGGTGGCGGAGAAAGTCGCGGCCCGCCTGGCTCCCGGGGCCCGAGTGCTGGACATCGCCGCCGGGGCTGGGGCGTTTACGCGACGCCTGCTGGATATGGGCATGGCGCCGCTGGCGAACGATGCCGATCCGAGCCGCTGGGGCGTGGGCGAAGTCGCCCTGACGAACATCGATCTGAACACCAATTTCGCCGGTTCGTTCGCAGGCGCCGAAATAGACGCGATCGCGGCGATCGAGATTATCGAGCATCTGGACAACCCGCGCGGGTTCCTTCGCGAGTGTCGATCGCTTGTGCCTTCAGGCGGGATCATGTTCGTCAGCACGCCGAATGTGACCTCAGCGGCTTCGCGAGGGATGTTCCTGGGCGCCGGGCGGACGGTGTTCTTCGCTCGCAGCGGTCCTTGTGCGGGCGACCATATCACGCTGCTGCCCTGGTGGATTCTCCGCGAGCACGCCGAAGCCGCCGGCTGGGAGGTTGTCGAGACTGCATTCGCCGGTCGATATGAGAATCTCGGCTTGAAGGCTCGCGTGTCGCGCATGCTGGCCGGTGTTCTGGGTCGCTACGATCATCCGGGCGAGAAACAGTTCGGCTGCACCGTTATGACGCTGCGTAATAGCTGACAGGCAAATCAGTTACATTGGTCGTTTGGGGATGTCCGGCGGGGTGTTGTACGCGAGCGGAGATTCGGGGGTAGCATATTCGTCTTCGTATTCGCAGTCGCTGGTCGGCTGGTGGCTGGGATGGTGATGATAGATATGCCCAACCAGCAGATCGGTGAGGCCTGCGGCAAACAGCAGGCAGTTGCCCATGGCCAGGCACATGAATTTAATCATCATGATGAAGGCGGGGAAGCTGGTGATAATGACCGTCGAGATGCTGAGTATGAACACAACAAAGCCGATTACCAGAGTGTAGTAGGCGTTTTTGTTCTGTCCGCGCACTTTGGTTTCCGGTAATGTCGGTCTGTTTAGTACGCATAGAACCGTCGAAATGCACATGCAGATCATTGCGGCCAAAAGTCCTAGAGACACCATTCCGGCATTGGGCACGGTGATCAATTTGATGGGTATCATCAGGAACATTGTCCCGGCTTCAGGCGGAAGCACCGGCGCCAGCAGGAACAGGAACCACGATGCTGCTGCTGCTACTCCGAACCAGTACGCCGCATCGCTCCGGGGCCTATAGCTTCTGGTTCGCAGGGCGATCAGGAGAGCCATTGGCGCCACGACCAGGCCCAGGAAGATCAGGATTAGTGTGAATGTAGCTTGGAAGGGGAGTTGTCGGAGCAGGAACGAGGCTCCGGAATTCTGTGTCTGCGACATGGTGATGAAAACCGGTGCGCAGGCCAGGAATAGCATAACGCTTCCGCGTATTGGGTGTTTGGTTGTGGCTTGGAGTACGAAGAGTGCGAGTGCTGAAATTCCAGGGATAAGGGCCAATATTTTAAGCGAGATCGGCGCCTGCTCCATCGTCAGTAGGCTTATGTTGATGAATGAGGCGTTTGGTTCTCCCGGCAGGTAGATCGGCATGAGAAAGCCTATAAGCAGTATAACACCGAGCAGGATCATGTTTGCTCGTTGCCTGCCGGCCAACCTGGCGCGGATTTTCGTGTCTGCGTCGACGGCGTGGTATCGGTGGCGTCGATCTGAGAGTTCCATCGATTCGCTGGTCGTCGCACGTACATCCAGGGGTCGCGGCGCCGCTGCGCCGCCGGGCATCGGGACATGCAGCATATGCCCGCATCCGGGGCACCTGGCGTCTTTGCCCCCTTTGCTATCGGGAACCTTGAAGCTCTTACTGCATTTTTCGCACGAGAACAAAATCATGTCCAGCCCTTTCAGTTGAACTAACTCTACGGGGATCAACAGGATATGTCAATATTTACGCGGGGTCGAATTCTGCTTCCAGCGTTTTCAGTGCTCGGCGATTGGTTAGTTTGGCGACTGTTCCCATTCGGTCGACCAGCAGGCGTCCGTCGAGGTGGTCCAGCTCGTGCTGGATAATTCTCGCGTGCAGATCGCTGCAGGTTTCCTGGAATATCTCGCCCTGTAAATTCATCGCCTCGACGGTGACAACCGCACTGCGTTTGACTCTGGCGTACACCTGCGGGAAGCTCAGGCAGCCTTCTTCCTCTTCGGACGAACCGGACTCTTCTATGATTCGGGGGTTTATATAAACTCGCAGATCGTCGGGGCTGAAGGAGGGCGTCGCTGCGAAAAGGCGGACTGTGATGCCGACTTGCGGGGCGGCGAGACCGACACCGCGACTGTCCAGCATTAACCCCCACATCGCCTCGATCAGTTCGATAAGCGGTGCGTCAATCGTCTCGATCGGCGAGCAAACCTCCGTAAGCCGCGGATCGGGATACCTTATAACTCGCAGTGTTGATGGGTCGGCGAGTTCTATTTTTTCTGAAGCGTTCATCGTGATATCATATTCTTATCACTACCGTATAATCAAGACTTCTACCGCAGGTGACGATAATGTATAATCGGGGCGTCGCGCATGAAGCTCGGATCCCCGAGCGGCTCGGCGCCGCTAAAGGTTGCACATGGACGAGCAAATGGACGAGCAAATGGACGAGCAAATGGACGTTGAAAATCAGTGCCATGAGATACTGGGTTACCGGTTCTCTGATCCCGAAATCCTCGAGCGGGCTCTAACCCACTCGTCAGTAGCACATAATCGCCAGGACAGCAACGAACGCATGGAGTTCCTCGGTGACGCCGTGCTGGACCTCGTCGTCTGCCGCGAACTCTACGACCATGAGGACAAACTTACCGAAGGTGAGATGACCAAGGTTAAGTCAGCAGTTGTCTCGCGAACTACTTGTGCGGTAATGGCTGAGGAGATCGGACTTTGCGAGCAGCTTTTACTCGGTAAGGGAATGGCCCGGCGCGGGCAGCTGCCGCTATCCGTGGCTGCGGCGGTTTTCGAGTCTATTGTTGGGGCGATATATCTCGACGGTGGTCTGGGGCCGGCTAGAGAGTTTATTCTGACGCATATCACGTCGCATATCGATGAGGCGTTGGCCAATGAGCACCAGAAAAACTATAAGTCCATGCTGCAGCAGCACGCACAACAGCGCATGGGAGTCACGCCGAACTACCAGCTGCTCGACGAAAAAGGGCCCGATCACAGCAAATGTTTCGAGGTGGCAGTAGTGGTCGACGACCGCCATTTCCCCAGCGTCTGGGGGATGACCAAAAAGACCGCCGAGCAGGGAGCGGCGAAACTGGCTCTGATCGAAATGGAATTATTGGACCAGGGCGATCTGGCGGACGACGAATCCGCATAAAACTTCGAGAAAAACACATAAAGACGAAATTTTATCATCAAATCTCTTGCGATTGACCGATACTGTTCTTACACTCACTAGTAGATTGGATTCTCTTTTTTCAAGGCAGTTATGCTCGAATCACGAACAGTACGAACGCTGACGTCTCTCTTCGCAGCAATGATAGTTGGCGCCGTGGCGCTGATGTGGATGGAGACTGCGCCAATAGATGAAATGCCAATCAGCCTCACTTCGCTTTCAGATTCAGTCCTCTCAAACGAGGCGATTGTCTACCATACGCTGGTTCCGGTGGATTCCCCAAAGTGGATCAATATCGTAGTAACAAACGCATCCTCGCCCGACGATCAGGCCGCCCAGGCGTGCCATTTCATCGTATCGCCGAAAGAGGACGCTGTTTCTGCGACCAAGCTTTGGAAGAACCAGGCCAACGGACGCCATACGTTTGCTCCGGGCGGTAATTGGAACGCCAATAGCATTGGTGTCTGTTTTATAGGCGATTTGAATGATAAAACGCTTTCGGCTACTCAGTTCGAAGAGCTGATGACGTTGATCAAGACGCTGCAGCACAATTTCGATGTGCGACCCGAACGTGTCTACCTGGACAGCGAACTTGATAATCGCATCACCAAGCCGTCCGGGCAGTTCATTCGAACCTTCGCGCGGAAGCTTCTGCAATTGTCCACCGCGTCGTAAGGCTAAAAAACCCCAACTGGCCTGCTGAACTCCATTTACGCACCTGATGGCGTTATTTATTGCGCTAAATTTTGCTCATGCTCCCAAGCTCATATGCCGACAATATATACGTGACAGTATTAGCTATATGGCGATCAATTCGCTGATTTGCGGCAAAGGAGCCCTTAGATGAAAGTTTTAGTTCTTGATTCGGACTGGCGTTTCGCACAGCAGGCACGGGATTATCTTGAGGCGCGCACGCATCTTGTGGTGCATCAGGAAACCAACGAATTCGCCCAGGACAAGGTCAATAACTGGCTGCCGGATCTGGTCATAGTCGCCGCCGATCTTTGCGAAGACGGACTCCTGACCGCCCTTCATAACGGTTCGCATCGCCCCGCAGTTCTACTTACCGGATGGATGGATCGATATGATCGTCTCTGGCGGATGTGGCAGGAAGGCGGCGACGAACTCCTTATGAAACCAGTATTTAACGACGATGATTTGCATCAGGGCATTGTAGTTGCTCTGGAAAACGCCAGCACAGGGACGCGAGAACGTCCGATAGCAGTTTCGGCTTAGCGGTCGATTCCAAGGCGCTCAAACGACGATCTATCAGGCCCGCGCGATGCTCAGGCGCGGGCCTGATTTTTTTATGCGCAGAATGAACAATTCGGATCGTTCTGCTGTTGGGGATTGCGTTGACGCGGGGCATAATGTACCCTGACCTCATGATTGGACGAGGAGTAGGATACGGATTTTCCACAGCCCGCGACGCCATTGCTCGCGGGCTGGTGAAGTGTCGCGTCACGCCAAACGCACTAACTCTCGCCGGTGGAGCAATTACCGCCGGCGCCGGGGTCTGCTACGCGCTCGGCGTGGGACGCGGTGAATACGCCTGGCTCGTCTGGGCCGCTGTGCTGCTGATACTCGCCTCAGCCTGCGATATGCTCGACGGAGCCGTCGCGAGAATCGGCGGGAAATCATCGGTATTTGGTGAGTTCCTCGACAGCACGCTCGACCGATTCAGCGACTTTGCGATATATGCGGGAATCGCCATCGGATACGCATCGCTACCCACCGCCAACCTCACGTTCGTACTTTTGGCGATGTTTTCGTTCTTCAATGCGATCACCATCTCTTACACCAAGGCCAGGGCTGAGAATCTTATCGAATCGTGCCCGGTGGGCTACTGGCAGCGGGGCGAGCGGTCGGCTGCGGTGCTGATAGCAACCTTCTCCAACAACATCCCCGCCTTGCTGGTCCAGCAGGCGATACTCCCGATCTTCACGATACTCAGGCGAATGTCCTACACCAAGGCGATCACCGAGGGCAAAACCGTGGTGACCGATCCGCGAAAGGGCGGGTTGTGGTTGAAGCTGCATCTGTGGTATTGGCCCAGAATGTCGCTACAGTACGACTTCGTCACGGGCGTTAATATCGCCTGGTTGATCTTCGTTCCGATCGGAGCATATGACCTGCTAGGCCAATGGCTGCGGTAATCTCCCCGCTTAATCGACCAGATCGGCGAACAGTGTAAATGCAGTTGTGCTGGTGACTCTCGCCTTTACGTACTGCCCGGCCAGGCTCTCGGGCCCTTGAAAAACAGTGATATGATCGCCCGTGGTGCGCCCTAGCATTTGGACGCAGTTTGGGTCGTCGCTCACGTTTCCGGGCTTGCCCGACAGGGGGCTTGGTCCTTCGACCAGCAGTTCCACTTCGCGTCCGATGAAGCTTTGGAAGTGCGCCAGCGAGACCTCGGCCTGGACGGCGAGCAGTTCGTTATTGCGCTGGCGTTTCACTTCGAACGGGATGCTGTCTTCGAGCGTTTTGGCGCCCACGGTGCCTTCGCGCGTCGAGTATTTGAAGATGAAGCTGTTCTTGAACCGCGAGCGTCTTATCAGCTCAGCCGACGCCTGATGGTCCGACTCCTCCTCGCCCGGGAAGCCGACGATAAAGTCGCCCACGAGCGACACATCGGGCATGATCTCGTAGGCTCGATCTACAAAGTTGTCGTATTCGGCGCGGGTGTATTTGCGGTTCATCGCTCGCAGGACGCGGTCTGATCCGCTTTGCGGCGGGCAGTGGATGTAGCGGCAGACGTTGGGCAGGTCGCGCATCGCTTTGAGGATATCGTCGCCGAAATCAGTGGGGTAGCTGGTGACGAACCGCAGACGCCGCACGCCGTCTATTACCGCCAGGCGTTCGAGCAGATCGCTCAGGCGAGTCGACATATCGCCAGCTGTGTAACGGTAGCTGTTAACCGTCTGGCCGATGAGTGTTATCTCGCTCCGCCCGGCGCCGGCGAGTTGTTTTACTTCTTCGCAGATCGCCTCAGGGCTCCGGCTGATCTCCGGCCCGCGCACGAACGGGACTATGCAGTACGTGCAGAACTTGTCGCAGCCGCGCATTACGCGAACATACGCCTGTGCCGACGAGCCGACCTTGGTGTCCCGGTCGTGGTCCAGCGAGTCGATCGACGAGTTACGTTCGAAGGCTTCCCGCCCGTCCTTGCGGTCAGGGTCGCACGCGACGCTCTTGTTGCCGGCGGCGGCCTGGGCGATCATTTCACCCAGCGAGTGCAGTTGGCCCGGCCCGCAGATGATATCGACGCATGGGTAACGCCTCAGCAGTTTGGCGCCGCACCGTTGGGCCATGCAGCCGAGCACGCCGATGATCCGCTGCCGCGGGGATATCGCCTCCCGACCGAGACGCGAGTAGACTTTGTTCTCCGCCTGCTCCCGCACCGAGCAGGTGTTGATAAGGAATACGTCGGCGGTGTCGATGGCGTCGACGATCTCGTATCCGGCGCCGAGCAGTTGTCCGGTAATCAGTTCGCTGTCCAGACGGTTCATCTGGCAGCCGAGTGTTTCAAGGTATACTTTCATGGCGATTCCGCAAATTTCACATTCTAGCAAGCCGCACATCATACCAACAATCCCCCCGATATGCGATGCGTGTGCGAGGCAATTTCCAACAGGAAATCGCCTCGCACACAGAGCAGGAGAACAGCGGAGCAGTTGAGCAGGTGAAGCGACAACGCCAAAATCCGGATTGCTCACCACGCGATAATATAGATAGTTCTCCTGCGGTCTACTGCTCACCTGATCACCTGCTCCGAGCTGATCACGCTTTTCATCGGGCAGGTCAAGCTTCACAATAGCTTCACACATATGGAACATGTGAACGTTAATACGTATAAGTGGTACTATTTATCCGGGCCATGGGTAGCGCAGGTAGAGTGTTGGCGGGGCAGAGCGGGTGTGATTGTAAGTATTTGTGGTTCAGGATGTTAGGTGTCGTGGTGTTGGCGGGGTATTGGCGGCGTCTCGGGCCTTGGGTGGACGCTGGACGATCAGAATTGCAGATTAACAATGCTCGTACCTGTGAACCTGCGATATCTTCACCGCCGGTCGCACCCTGCGTTACATGATGTACCATGCGTTACCCGCTCCTCTCGCACATTCCTGATCTTTGATCGAGACGAACTTGCCATTCTTGAAACAGATGGTGTATCTACGCACGCAGCCGCCGAGACGCTCGTACGTGTAGATCTCATACTCGATCAAATCTCCCTTTTTCACTCGTGTTGGCGGGCAGATCGTCCTACCCGGACCTGAGCGGAACTTATTCCAAGCCTCCGCTCTTTTCTTGCGAGATTCCTCGGAATGCGGCTCACGATGCCACGGTGGAGGAATGTCCTGTACGCTGCGGATTACTTTCGACGAGTATGGAATAGTTCGTAGAAGCTGTTTCAAGAACGCTTCGGCGCTGTGTGTATTACGGCATGGCGGCCGCGCCTGCGCCAACCAGGGGGCCGCCAGTTCTACAGACCCTTGCTGCACACGACCGCTCTTGCCCACCAGGACGCTTTCGTAATAATGTCCGCCGTGGTACCACAGCGTCATGCAGTAGATACCGGGGCACAGTTCAAAGAATGTACTGGAATCTAGATCCCTGTCGCTCAGTAAGAGCTTCAATTTTGGGTCTCTATTGGGAGAATTTTTCTTTTTAAGGATACCCCAGGCCCTAGTCCGAGCGGCGGCCAAACGCATGTATTGCCGATAGTACGCAATCGAGGCATGGCAGTAGAGTTCCTTCCTCTCGCCTTTGGCCAGATCGGCCGCTAGGCTATAGACGCTTGCGGCATCATGACAGTCCCGATATCGCAAACTGGACGGAGGCGCGTTGAGGTCCGCGTAGGTCGACTCGCTGTTCCGTTTCCGAGTATTGTCAAGCAGAGTGAAGTATGTCTCTTTCGATACCAGTCCCTCGGCTACATATCGGAGGTTGTGGTCCTCCCATGTTGTCGGAGTCATTGCGGGAGCTTTCTTTTTGACAGCAGCCAACTCCGCACCGAGCCGCTGCCCCAGATCAACCGTACGCTGATCCGTCGCGCCTGTTCCGTTGGAGCCCTTAGGCTTCCGGTCGTGCTTGTCATCCGTATCTCCGCAAATTGCGGTAGCCAAGAGCAAGACCCCAAAGACACATCCGATACCACGCTTTCTCATTGTTCATCTCCTTAGGCTAACGTCTAGGCTCAGCGGTCCCGACGTACTCTGATGATCGTCGGAACTTCCGTGATGTTCCAGCGTTCGCGTTCGCTGGAGCGTCTTGTTGGCAGTCTTATTGAAACTCATCTGGGTGAGTTTCGCGATAATTCTCTGCGGCCTTCAATGCGACAGGCACATCAATCGTCTCAAGAGATAATACTGAATGCACTCTAGTACTTCCGTGCTGATGACTCAGGAACTTAATCAAAATCTCAACACATCTTTCGCTACAGGTGTCTCCCAATAGCTCTATCCACGTTACCCTCATAGAATCATCATTTTCATTCTCTGCCAACGCTATCAATTCTGAAACATAGTCAGTCGCATGCTCGACTAACCAGAAGTAGCCATCTTCATGAATTGCATCGTTGCCGCTACGAATAAACTCAACGCATCGATCAAACCCAGGAAAACTGTTTGTGTTTGTTGCATCGCCCATTTTATTCATCCTGCCTGACAACTTGCCCCAGCCTATGATCGTTGGCGGAGGGTTTCGATATATTTTACGATTATTTCCCTGTCAAGACGTGTCACGTCCCAATTTTTGTAACTGTGTTTAATCCTTTATAGAGGCGGGGTTCGGTGGTGGCAAGTAGAAAGCGGGGTATTAATGGGGCTTCGGTCCTGACGTTGTCGTTGCCGTTATTTGGACATTGGAGATTTCTTGCTGGATATTGGATATTGATCCGTTGACGTGGTTATACTTGCACTTAATGAAAGGGACGCGGGATTATGGAGTGTTTTATTCGTCCTTTGAGACGCGGCGACCGGCAGGCGGTTCGGGACGTTTGCATTGACACCGCCTGGATGGGCGGTCCGGGGTGCGGGCACGTTCCCGACGGGTGGATATGGGCGGAGTTCTGGACGCGATACTTCACCGATCGGGCGCCGCAACATAGTTGGGTTTTGTGCGGCCGCGATCATCGACGGCCTGTTGGATATCTAATGGGAACTGACGACGTGCGGCGTTTTGATCGCTACGCACCGTTCCTGATCCCCGGGATAATCCTGCGCGCGATTCGCAGGCGTCTGATTAGTCGAACCGCAACGCGGGCGGCTGCTTTGGCGATGCTTAAGTCGATTGCAGGCGGCCAGATGGCGATATCAGCGTCGCTGATCGGTCAGTTCCCCGCCACAATGCACATCGACCTGCTCCCAGAAGCCAGAGGGCGGGGTTACGGGGTTGAACTCTACGAACTGTTCGCCGAAAAAATGCGGTGCCTGGGCGTTTCGGGCATACACGCACAAACGCTCAGCGTTAACGAACCGATCACGCGTTTTTGCAAAAACGCCGGGTTCACGCTGGCCGATCAAAAACCAATCGGCGCGTTTGAGCACGTAGAACCAGAACCGATAGATATCCTCACCTGGACTAACGACAGGTTCTAGGTGCTAGGTTCTCGGTGCTAGGAACGTCAACGTCAACGACATCCCGACTTTGTCGGGACTAGGCGGACTCTGGCGTCCGCCGCTAAACGAGGGTGCGAAGCATTGGTGGTTATCTCCTCCGCCGTGCGCCGTTTCTAGAACCTAGCACCGAGCACCTAGAACCTGTCGTCGCTTTTCTGTTATGATGTCCTCAGAATAATATGTGCTCTTTACCTGAAAAAACTGAAAAAACGGATGGTTCGAAATCCTGCGGCGTTTCTGATGTGCTGATGCCTCGCGTTTTGCCTATGTCTCGCTGGGAGATGGATCAGCTCGGTTGGGATGAGTTGGACGTTCTGCTTGTTAGCGGCGATGCTTATGTGGATCATCCGTCGTTTGGGGCTGCGCTGCTGGGCAGGTGGCTCGTGCTGCATGGATATCGCGTTGGGATCGTAGCCCAGCCGAACTGGAAATCCCCCGACGACCTGACGGTTATGGGTCGCCCGAAACTTTTTGCCGGGGTCACCGCTGGGGCGATTGACTCGATGCTGGCCCACTACACAGCGTTCCGCAAGAAACGTCATGACGACGCGTATACACCCGGTGGGCGGGCGGGGGCCAGGCCGAACCGGGCGAGCCTCGTTTACGCCGGCCTGATCAAACAGGCGTTCAAAAAGCTCCCTATCGTGCTGGGCGGGATAGAAGCCTCGCTGCGGAGGATCACGCATTACGACTTCTGGACTGACAAGCTGCGGCGATCAATTCTGATCGACGCCAAGAGCGATATGCTGCTGTACGGAATGGCTGAACGCGGTATTCTTGCGGTGGCTGATCGCCTGCGAGATGGTTTGTCGCTGTGCGCCCCGTCGGTCCCGGGGGCTGCGTATATCGGCAAGGTTGACGACCTGCCAGCCGGTGCGACGGTCGAGCAACTTCCCTCGCACGAAGAGATAATGGGCGATCCCGCCAAGCTGATGACCGCTACGCTGGCGATGGAAGCACACGTGCTGCACGCAAACGCCTATTCGGTGCACGATGTTGAGAACCGCTCGCTGATCATCACTCCGCCAGCCCCGCTGAGCACCCCCGAACTCGATAAACTCTACACGCTCCCGTTCACGCGCCAGCCGCATCCATCTTACAAGGGCCTCAAAATCCCAGCCGCTGACATGATCCGCTTCAGCATTAACAGCCATCGCGGTTGCGGTGGCGGATGCTCGTTCTGCACGCTGGCTGGGCACCAGGGTCGCACCGTTCGGTCGCGCAGCACCGAGTCGATTCTCGCCGAGGCTGAGTCCATGACGAGCCATCCTGACTTCAAGGGCAGCGTCAGCGACGTAGGCGGGCCGACGGCTAACATGTGGGGCGCCGAATGCAGCGCCGATCCGGGCTCCTGCAAGCGTGACAGCTGCATGTTTCCGGGCATTTGCCCGCACTTTGCAGTCGATCAGATGCGTCATATCGAACTGTTGAACAAGGTTCGCGACGTTGACGGCGTTAAGCACGTTCGCGTCGCCAGTGGGATCAGGCACGACTTGGCGTTGAAGGACGCTCGTTACCTGCGTGCGATAGTTCGCGACTTTGTGGGCGGCCAGCTTAAGATCGCCCCGGAGCATCTGTGCGATGACGTTTTGAAGCTGATGCGCAAGCCCGGCCTGGAAGTGTTCGAAAAGTTCCTCGACCGCTTCGACGCCGAATGCCTCGCAGCCGATAAGCGTCAGTTCGTTATCCCATATTTAATCTCGGCGTTCCCGGCGTGCACACCGGGCCACATGAAGCAACTTGCCGACTGGCTGGCCCGTCGCGGATGGCGCCCCGAGCAGGTTCAATGTTTCATCCCGCTGCCCGGAACGGTGGCCGCTGCGATGTACTACGCCGAAATCGACCCATCGGGCAACCCGATCCCCGTAGCCCGCACCGACGCCGAGCGAATGAAAATGCACTACATGCTCCTCGGCGAAAAACCCAAGGGCAAACCCCGCAGATAAAGGGGGGATGATGGAGTGTTGGGGAGGGGTGTAAACGAAGAATATCCAACATCCAACAAGAAATGTCCAATTTCCAAGTAACGACAACGACTAAACAGCAACGACAATCCCGATGTACATCGGGATCGATCACTAAACGGACTACACCTCGCTGTACTACACTGTTTGACGTTGACGTTGACGTTGACGTTGACGTTGACGTTGACGTTGTCGTTGTCGTTGTCGTTGTCGTTGTCGTTGACGTTGCCTAGGCCCGGAGGGCCAGCGCGATCTTAGCCGGGGCCGGAAGGCCCCGGAATTGTGTCTATAAAACAAAAAGCCCCGGGGCGACAGAAAAGCTGGGTTTTCCTGCACGATTCTGTCGGCCCTTCGGGCCTAAACCAAGCGTTTCGTTGCTTCGGGCCAATCGTTTAGTAGTGATAGGGGTGAAAATTTGATTTCGCCTGGGCGCATTCCCGTTTCGGTTAATCGGTTTTGATATGCAGCGAAGGCGCGGGGCGAGTCTTCGGCCAGTGTTTTCAGCTCCACCGGTTTCAGTTGCCCCAGATGAATGCAGTTCTTGTAGTGGTAATTTTCGCAGAGCAGTTGCTCTAACCGCTCAGCCAGTCGCGGCGGGGCGGGGGCGTCGGCGGCGAGCCAGAGTACGTATTTCGCTTCGGCGCCGTCTGGGCGGTGCGGGGCGAGCATTGCAAAGCCCGGCGCCAGCAGGCCTTCGGACCGCAGCGTATCGAGGCATTGTCCGACGAACAGGGCGTTGAGTTTCTCACCGCGCAGGTCGCTGATCATCGCATCTTTGCCCACGAATCGTAGAGTCGGCAGGGTGTGGCGCCAACCGGTAACTTCCACTTCGTCGCCCAGATCGTATCGCCATAACCCGCCAGCGGTGCTTACTATCACGCGATAGGTTCGCCCAATCTCAAGCGACCAGGGCGCCGCGAGTTCCTCCGATTCAGTGTCGATAAATTCGAACACATGCGATCGCCCAGCCAGCACCGGGTCGCCTGCGCCAGCGAGTTTCAGCGAGACCACCGCCTCGGTGGCCATCAGGCCCTTGGGCTGTATTTCGGTGTTTGGGAACATTTCGCCCAGCAGGGCGGCTGGGGTTGCACTGGGTCCGTCGCACCAGCAGCTTATAACTTTCAGCTCCGGCCAGATCGCCTGGTAATCGCCATCGCCAAGGGCGCCTCGCACGCGGTCGGCCCGTGTCGAACCGGCCAGTTCGGTCAGTTGAGCAAACACCGCCTGGCCGTCTTGCGCCAGTTCGTTCAGTACGGTTGTAAAATACGTGGGGCTCCATATGCTCACTAGTCGCAGGTCGTCGGCGGCTAGTAGAACTGCTGCGTGCCGGGTTCTAAACGCCGCCGGGTTGTCGGTTTCGCTTCTGCATGATGCGTCGACGAACAGGCGTTTGTACGCCCAGCGACTTAGCGGTCCGAGATATTCGCTGTCGTCTCCGAAGCCGACGGGTATTACGCCTCGGGCCGGCGGGGCGGGAGCCGGTGGTGAGATAGAACAGTAAGCCCGCCCGCGTTTAAGCTCGGGCCAGCGGGCGTAGGTGCTGTGGGCCCAGGGGCCGATGGCCTGCTGGAACTGTCGCCGCAGCGATTGGGTGTACGGGATGAACTTGCACGCAGCCGCCGAGCCGCTGGACGGGACAAAACGCTGGACCGGTTCGCAGGTCAGCACGTTTGTCTGGCCGGATGCGATCTTGTCGATCCAGTCGGTCAGATCGTCGTACTTGCGAATCGGTACGGCGCGGGCGAACTCTTCGAAGGTGCGGATTTTCGCGAACCCGTGTGTCTTGCCGAACTGGGTGTCGGCGTTTCGGGCCAGCATACCGGCCAGCAGTTCACGCTGAGTTTGCTCAATCGCCATCGCAGCCCGTGTGAAACGCCGGGCCTGGCGCCGCATCGGGTAGAGCATTGCGCGGTATGTGAGGTTCGTTATTATGCTCATGCTGTGGTGTGTGCGATGTTCAGGCGCCGGGCTAGCGAGCCTCGCAGATTGTCGATATCGAGCAGCGCCAGGCAGACCAACTCGTCGCCATTACGCCAGCCTGCGTTGCGTTCGAGGAAGAATTTTACATGCGCGTTGGACTGCGCCTTTTCGCTCGGTTCAGCCACGCCCTGGCGAAGCCGCTGGCCATGCGTGCATCGCGCGACGCGGCGCTGAGGGTCGTAGTTGGCGCCGCTGTAATCTCGCCCGAGCGAGTCCAGCAGTTCGGATATTTCCGCCGGCGTGGTGCGGTCGTGTCGCGGGTAAAACTCATTGAACCAGATCGGCAGGAAGCGGTATGTAAGGTGCCCTTTGCTGGTGAGCATCCAGTAGAGCGGTTCGTCGCGGCCGGTCGCCAGTGACATCGCGTGCTCCAACCAGATCGCCGACCAGATCGGATTGCCCCGATCGGCTGCGGCGATAATCGTGTCGCCGCTGAAGAGCACATCGGCTT
>JABGPF010000111.1 GCA_018645065.1 Phycisphaerales bacterium | reverse complement strand
GTACTGGCCACAGGAACCGACGACGGAAATGTTTCACTATGGAACGTGCGGCTCGGTAAACCGTATGGGCACTTTCCGCTGGATCAGTACCAGAGCGGATCGGGCAAGAAAAAGCGGTTAAGGGCTCACAGCGTTCGCGCACTTGCCTTCTCGCCGATAAACTCCAGACTGATGGCCGTAGCATTTTCAACCGGAACCGTAAAGTTGTGGAAAACAAGCACGCGAATTTTCCCGCAAATCATTAAGCCGACGAACAAGGACCACAAGGGACGCAACAGAATTGGTTATCCTACTTGCCTGGAATGGTCGCCAAATGCCCGCATGTTTGCCGTTGGCGACTCCGGTGAACGGGGCGGGGACGTATGGATATGGAACGCTTCGGGCACAAAAAAACACAAGGTTACCGACCAGGAGGGCGCCTCGATACACAACATCACCTGGTCGTCGGATAGTAAATCCGTCGCAACGGCGGCAAGCGACGGGACGTCGAACATAATAGACGCAGAATCCGGAGAGGTTGTTCGTCAAATTCAGGCATCCCGCAGCCGCCATTCAGCCAAACCAGTCTTCTCCAGCGATGGGACGTTGATGGCGTACTCGTGTCGCGATAACACCCTGCGTATCTGGGATCTGGTAAAATGTCAGCAGGTTTCAGTGATCACTATTCCCAAAACGATCACGCACATCACGCGGATGAAATGGTCTCCCGATGCGACTCGGATAGCCCTCCTGGCCTACGAAAGCAGCCATGTCAGTATTCTCGATGTGAAGTCAGGCGTTATCGCTAAGAATCTGGATTGCGGTTTTACTCGTCTTTACGGTCTGGCCTGGTCGCCGGATTCGAAGAAGCTTTACGTCGCTCAGGGCGCCAGCATAAAGCGCAAGAATGGGATTATTCAGGCGTGGGATATGGCTGCGTCGAAAGTGGAGTTTTCTCTTTCGGACAAGAAAGTCGGCAGCAACTACGGGCTTATGCTTACGCCCGACGGTAAGACTCTGGCCTCCAGCGCCAGCGGCGGAATGGTGCACATTTGGGATCTCACCGAGAAGGTTCGCACTTTTACTATCCCCGCCGATTCGGAACGTTTGCGCGGGATGGCGTTCTCGGCTGACGGGTCAAAAATCGCCACTTGTGGGGAGGATCGAACCGTGAAAGTCTGGTTGACCAGCACGGGCAAACCGATTCACGGGCTCCGAAAGCACGAGTCTGACGTGTTCCAGGTCGCCTTCTCGCCTGACGGGACGAAACTCGCCTCGGTTGACGAGCGGTATAATTTGAGCGTATGGGACTTGGCGACCGGTAAGAGCATCGCCTGGTTCAGGGCGGGGAATTGGAAGTTGCGATGGATGAGAGATTCCCAGACGTTAGCTGCCGCCAGCGGGTCGGGCGTTGTTTTTCACGATGCGGCCAACGGCGCCAGGAAGGGCGTCTATTTCCACTTGCCCAATAAGCAGGGCGTGCTGATTTCCCGCGACGGTAATTATTCAGGCACGCCCGGGGTCGAGGCGAATCTGATTTATCAGGTCCTGACCGCCGCAGGACAGGCCACGTTGAGTCAGGAAGAATTTTCATCGCGATTCGGATGGAAGAACGATTCGACGAAAGTTAAAATAATCGAGACGGTTAAGCCCATCGACAAGTCGGCGATATAAAATGTTTCATTGACAGGATATGTCTTACCGGGCCTCAGCAGGGCCGAACGCCCGGTTAAAATACCAATTCATGACATGGCCCGCAGGAGAATTAAAATGAAGCGAATGGAACTGTTGATATGCGGTTTGGTCTTGATGCTCGTTTCGCTCTCAGCTGTTGCGCAGGATGCCGCCCCCGCTGCGCCTGCGACACCAGCTACGCCGAGCAGCCCCGAGGAGATCGAAACTCGCTTAAATGCGCTCAAAAAAGAACGCCAAGCGGTTAGAGATAAAATCTATGCGATTCGCAGCAGGATATCAAAGACCGACGCGGTGGCGGATTTGCGAAAGACCTACGCCGCCGCCGATAAGGCCTATCAGGAGAAAAAAGAGAACGATAAAGAGATCGCCGCAGCTAAAATCGCCGATAAAAAAGCCTACGCCGAACTGAAAATGCTGCTGAACGAAAAAGTCAAAGCCAGCCCCGCCGGAGCAGCCCTGCTCAAGGAAATAGCTGACCTTGAAGAGAAGGAAGCTGCATTCGACTTGCAGGCTGCTGTCGCTGAACTGAAACTCGAACACCGATCATCGCCCGTCAGGCGAGCATTGAACGCAGATCCGATCCTCAAGGAATTCTACGACGCTTACATTTCAGCTAAAAGCGGCAAGGCGCGAGACACCGCACGCGCCGACTACATCAAAATGAAAAAAACCGCCTTGGAGAAAATTCCCCTGGCCAGGGAACTGATGGACGAAATTAAAACCGCCAAGAAGGCCGAAGACGACGCCGAAAACGCCATAAGGGACGCCGAACGAAAACTCGATAAACTCTATCAAGCCGCAGCCGAGAGCGACGACCAGGATGTCACAGTAGTAAAAGCCAAATGCGAAACCGCACGCAAAGCTTATCAGCAGGCGTATTACGGCGGCGAAATGCAGTCTGTCCGTGACGCACGAACTGCGGCGCAGAAGGCCCTGTACGAGAAGGTCAAACAATTGGCTGCTACTGATCCGGTAGCCGTGGCGCTGCAGGCCCAAAGCGACACACTCGATAAGGAATACTACGCCCTGCAGGAAAAGGCTCGCCAACTGCGAAAAGCCAAGACCAGAGAATAGACGCCACTGTCGAAGATATCTGTTAATTTTCAAAATCCGGCGTTCAGGTCCGGCAGGGGCTATCTTGTGTGGCCCTGCCGGGCCTGGTCTGTTTGGCGCGAGCCCGATCTGACCAAACATAAGTTTCGAAGTTTGTGCTTGTTACGTTCGTCTCCTGTCTCTATAAAAGATCAGGCTTGATTGTGGAGCAATTGGGCGTCGCCAACGAGTTGTTTATTTGGGAAGGGTTATTGAGTGGTGAAGCGGCTGGGATTACTGTTTTTCTTGTTGGCTCTTGCGACGCTGACTGGTCGGGCCGTTGCGGCTGAGGATGCCGCGACTACCAAACCGTCCGGACTTTCGCCTGAGTTGAAGGTCCTCCACAGATTTGTGGGTAACTGGCAAGGTGCTACGACAGAGTGGATCCCAAGAAGGTTTCGCGGGTCTGTCACCATGTCGTGTGAGTCTATTCTCGGAGGACGATTCACCCTGACTAAGGTTGTGAGGTCGAACGGTGACTTTTGCATTTGGGTGAACACCTATGATCGAACGTTAAGACGATATCGCAAGTGGAAGTTTGATGGGGGGATTGATTGGAGGGCGGCTGGGCAAGAGGCTGAAGGTAAATGGGACGATAAAACCAAGACGATGACTTGGCGTGGCGATCTGGGGCATGACCGAACTTCTGTGGAGACCGTCCGATATCTTGAAGATAACACCGTTAAGTGGAGTTTGGGAACCAGACAGCACGACGATGATGTCGTCCTCCAAATGGCAGCGAAATATGCACGTGTGAAACAACTGCCAAAGACCAGGAACAAGCCGAAGATAATTTCCGCAGAGTGCAAAGTACTCGATATGTTCCTGGGCGGCTGGAAAACTGTGTCAACCACTCCTAAGAATAAGTTGAATATATTGGCCGGTACCTGGACGAGCACGTCGTCGTGTGTTCGTCCTTTTGGCGGGCCATTCACCCTTGAGACCACTACGGAATCCGATGGAGTGACTGGTTTGATTATCAGGACGTACGATGCACGGATAAAATACTATCGCATGTGGTGCTTTACGTCGGAAGGGTACTCGGGAGACAACACGCTTGCGTGGGACGCCAAGACCAAAACATTCATGTCTCGGAATACGACTCTCTTTGTCGCTAGCGGTATCACTGTCCATAAGCTCTGGAAGGTGGACGACGATACACTTGTATGGCGCACGGTAATAAGGCACTCAGATGGAAAGACCACCACACAGTCCCATGGGAAGTCCATTCGTGTCAAGAAGCCCGTGAAGGTGGAATACGCCGATCCTCCGAAGCGGCCGCACCATGTCGTGTATCTTATCGACAGGTCCGGGGCAATGTTCGATATCTTCGCTGGGATCAAGAGAGAGATAGCTAACTCGGTCGCACAACTTACCGACGCACAGGATTTCCACGTCATAATGTTCGCTGACGGCCCGCCTCTGGAGAAGAAACCGATGGCCCTGACGCCGCCGACCGACAAACACAAATTCGCCCTTGCCGAGTTCCTCGACAAGACCCAGGCCGAGGGAACCACTAATCCGGTTAAGGGCGTCAATCGCGCTTTTGACGTGCTGGCCAAGGCGAATAAGCGTCCGGGCAAGACCATCTATTTTCTTGCTGACGGAAGATTTGCCGATAACAAAGCGATAATTGCAGCCATTCGCGCAAGGAACGCCAAGAAGGATGTTGTGGTCCATACTTTTCTGTGGGGGAAGAAGGCGCCCGTGGCGGTGAAGATCATGAGCCAGATTGCTAAAGAAAACGGTGGTCGATACCGCTATATTGATCCGGATCTGTAGAATGATTAAATGGCATAACCCGCGCGTGCAATGCTGGTGGACATCGGGACCGGCGAAGCCGCTGACACGAAACGTTCGGTGAGAAAATGATGGAAGCCCGCTTTCTTAATATTGACTTGGAACTGGTGACGGACGTCGAGCCGTCGATGCTGCTTGCCGAGTTGGGGGATGCGGTCGTTGTGTTGGATTCCGGTTCGAGAGGTGGCGGCTATCTGACTACGCTGGAAACAGCCGGAGAAGCACTCAGCCCCGAAGCTGCGATGCGGGAGTTTCGGCGGATCCTTGACCGACTTCCAGAGCCTGCGGAACAAGAGTGGTCAGAGGTTCGGAAGAAAGAGTTCAACTTTGGATTCGAAGTGGAAAGAGCGTCAAAAACGATTGAGCTTTCACTTAGTCCAGAGGTGATTGCAATGATTGCTGAAACCCACGCTTCATTCAAAATCACGGTCTACAATAAGGCGGCCCACACCGCATAACCGGGCCTGGTCCGGTCGTGCTCGCTCGGGCAAAACGTTAGTTTCTTGTTTTGATTGGCAGGGTTGGTTCGGTTGGTTTTTTTGGGGTTGTCGGCGGGTCGTTGTCTGTGGGCATTTCGGCGGGGGGGAGCTTGATAGCATCGGTCAGGCCGAACGGGGTGGGGATGTCCAATCGCAGGAACGCAGCCGGTGTTTGGCGGAGGATTGGGCGGCCTAGCAGAACTGCGAGGCGGGATTGAACCGATGTGGGATCGCTTGATCGATTTGCGTCCTGGCGCACCGGCCCGGCCAGTACGGGCGGTACGGACAACTCAGACGAATCGGGCGAGTGCTCCTGGGCCAGAGGCGTTTCTGGGCGCAGTTCGGGGTAGAGCTGGTCCTGGTAGTCGCCAAAGGCGTATTCGCGCGCCAGTATCGTTGGGCGAACGTGAACGGTTTTTAATCGGCCGGTTTTTGCGACGGGGGTTTCGGGTCCGGGCCGGGCGGCGGGGAGGAACCAGATCGGCGTGTTGGGCGTTATCGTGCTCGCTGTTTCCTTGTTCGGGACGGTCGCCAGCGGACCGGATATTTTCGCTATCGGCGCGTTGCCTTTGTAGACTTTTCGCGCCAGTGCGTAGCGTTCGTCTTCGGCGCCCAGGGCTGTTAGCGTCCATGCGGCCAGCAGGCCTAGCAGCACGCATGCGACGGCGGGGCGGGTCATGAGTTTTGCGGGAATGTTCATGGCAGGACCTTGATTATCAGTTTTACTTCCGTGCCCAGCGGCGGCAGGATGCTCTTGTTGGTTTCCAGTTTCAGCAGCGATTCTTCCTTGAGCGTCATGTTGCTCTGGAAGACGGTTTCGTCGGTTACCGGGAAGATCGAGATAAGCGTTCCGGTCAGATCGGCTCCGAACGTCAGGTCCGGTTTGCTCGGGTCTCGTTTGCGCATTACCGACCCGGTGAATCGCCATTTAAGCGGGGGCATGGGTTTGCCTGTTCGGGTGTCGACGAGCGTTTTGGCGATCGGGATCGTTCGCGGTTTGCCCGTAATGCCCGGGAATCGCAGCGTTATTTGCACTTCCGGCCCGACGGCCGCAGCGCCGGTTCCCTTTGCCGGCTTGCCTGGTTTCAGGCCTAGCGACGTGACGGCCTTGTGCACGTCGCTTGGTTTCACGTCGAATGTAACCACCGTTTCGTGGGCCTTCTGTCCACGCGGGTAGGGCAGCGAGGCTATAACTTCAAGCGGGTAGATTTCCTTGAGCGTTGGGAGTTTTCGCATAGCGATTCGGCAGGGTACGGTCACCGTTTTGGCTTTGGCGTCTACGGTTATCGGTTTGTTCAGTGCGGTCACTCCGGCCGGTTGGTCTGACAGGCATACAACAACTGACGGTTGTCCGGTGGCGCTGTCGAGATTGCAGGTTGCGACATACAGGTTGCCCGCGTGGACCACGGGCGATCCGAACACTCTCCCGCGGACTTGCACCGACTGATCGGTTGCGATATCGAAAACCCAAACCCGCTTGCCCGTTTTGAGGTCGACTGCGTGCATGAGCGAGTTCAGGTCCGCTGCGTAGGCTACATTTCCGGCCAGTGCGGGTGCTGCAAAGAACGGGGTCTTCGCGTCGTAGGTCCAGGCCAATTCGCCCGTGAGATATTTTCGCGCGTACATTTTCCCGTCGGTGCAGGTGTACACCGCCAAGCCGTCTTTAACCGCCACCGCCGACAGCACGCCTCCGGGAGTTTTGTGGCGCCATAGCACCTTTCCGTCAGCCAGGTTCAGTGCGACGACCTCGCCGGCGGCTTTGGGGATAAGCTTCCTGTCGAAGCGTATGGAACTGCATCCGACGAGAACCGCCGGGCCAGCCACCGTCGGGCCCGACCATGGGTTCAAGTCGAGTTTTGTATCCCAGACAACGGTTCCGCTGGCGGCTTTGAGGCACATTAGCGAACGTTGACCGACTTTTTCGGCGTCGAGAAACGCCGACGCCACGAACACGTATTCACCGGCGGTTGCTATTGGCGCATCTACGTGCCATGTTCCCTTGCCCGCCTGCCATTTAAGTTGTGGTACGGCTTGGGGTAGTGCTTCTTCGCTGGGCGGTATCGCCAGGTCGGGGTTCTTTTTTTTGTCTCGTTCGTAGGCGGCGGTCATGTCGGACCACGCTTTAGCGATAGTCGGTATTACCGCTTCTGCGGGTTGTGTTTTCCCGTTTAGCATAAGTTGCGTGGTGTCGAGGCAGAGCACGCCGGCGGCTCCGGCGCCAATGTAAACCTTGCCCCTGTCGACGGTCGGGGCGCCTTCCATGTGCACCAGTTTTCCGGGCACAGAAAAACTCCATATGGGCAGTCCGGTATCGGCTTTGACGCAGTACAGCAGCGCGTCGTCGGTCTGGTGCATTCCGTCGCCGAACATCACCAGCCCGTTGCTTACCGCCGGTGCGCAAACTGTGGGGCGTTTGATATACGGTGCGCTTATGGACCAGTTTATCCGCTCAGCCGGTTTGTGGTCGGCGGATATCGCATGGAAGACGCCCGTGTTGAACGCCCCTAGCCCGCCGACGAAGATCGACTTGTCGCCCGGTACGATCGAGGCTACGAAATGCTCCGGAGCCTTGTAGACCCACAGCACGTTGGGCTGTTGGGGGCCTTCGGACCCGTCGCGATTGCCTGTCCGTTCACTGTTGCCGCGATGAGTAGGCCAGGACCATTTTGGGTCGGCGGCGCTTGCGGCTGAGGCAATCGCCAGGATCAAACAGCCCGATGTTATGACTCTTAACGCTCCGGTCATACCGCACCTTCCGATTTATGTTGTGTGTTGTTGGCTTCCGGCCCCGAGGCAGGCAGACGCGACCGCACTCGACGAAGAACGCCCATGCCCACTCCACAGACCAAGATAGCGACGCCCGCGATGATAGTTGCGACCAGCCCGTAGGGAGCGTCGTTATCGTCCAGGGCGATGTTAATCACCGCTGGCGCCGCCGACGCTGTTACCGGGGCGATTGCGGGCTCAGCCGCTGGGGCCGGTGGTTTATTAACCGGCGCCTTCATTCCCCATGACGCGGCGCCCAGGAGTACTATAGATGCTTGCCCTTCATTGTTGAGCACAAGGTCGGGCATGTCGTCTGTGTTGATGTCGGCTATCGTGAGTCCTGATGTGTTGTAGATGCGGTACATCAGTCCGATAGCTTCGCTGGCGTCTTTGAACGTTCCGTCGGCCTGGCCCTGGAAGTAGCGGTTGGGACCTTTCAGGCATCCGACGAACAGGTCGAGGCGCCCGTCGCGGTCGAAGTCGACCCAGGCTGCCGATTTCGCCCAACCGATCGATTTGGACAGGTCGCCCGATGCGGCGGTAACGTCTGTGAAACGTCCGGCGCCATCGTTGCGGAACAGTTTTGATACGCCTTTTTGCGGGACCAGCAGGTCCGGTTTCCCATCGCGGTTATAGTCGCCAAAGACCGGGACTCCTTGCCCGGGTGCATGGCTGAGACCGCAATCTTTTGCGATAACGAACCCCTTTGGCGTGTTGATCAGCAGGATCATTCCGCCGGCAGCGCTGTAGAGAACGTCGGTTCGCCCGTCTCCGTTGACGTCGGCAGGGGTCAGGTGTTGGCCCTTGAGGTTCGCCCCGATTCCGGTTTCGCCGAGTCCGGCGGCGTCTGAAACGTCCACGAATTTTTTCTTCGTTGATCCGCCGGCCGGTGCGGTGGCGGTTTGGTCGCGGGGGATCATGTTCCGGTAGAGCCTGAGGCCGCGGAACTTATCGGCTACCAGGATATCGAGCTTTTTATCGCCATCGTAGTCGATCCACGCTATCGCGCGCGGGTTGTTGTAGGCATCGAGGGGCAAGTGGGGCGTCTGGTCGACGAACAGTTTGATGTTGTTTCCCAGCAGCTTGACTCCGCTGGATGAGGCTATCAGCAGGTCGGGTTTTCCGTCTGAATCGTAGTCTCCCCAAGCCGCCGCCCGCGCGCCGCTGGTTACGGGGATAGCTTCTTCGGAGAGTATTCCGCCGTCGTTTTTCAGCAGCGCCACGCGGTAGTTTCCGAATATGCAGACATCTGTTTTACCGTCGCCATTGTAGTCGGCCGGCGCCGCGTTTGATGCGCCCGGACTGAACGTTCCGATATCCGAGGAGTGTGTGAAACCGGGCATGGAGCTTATCGGCCTGAAGTCTTCTGCTCCCCAACCGACGAAATCGCGTTTCGGGTTGTAGTCGCCTAGTTTCAGGCTTGCTCTCATGCGTTGGATTTTCGCGGTCCGCTCCTGGATCGCCATCTTGTCGCCGTCGACCATGCAGGGCACGACTACTTCCTGCCCGGCCAGCATCGCCGTGACGTAAGTTGCGAGTTTTTCCGGCCTGCCCGCGTACGCTCGCAGGAAGTACGGTTCGGCGTGCGTCATAGCCGACCACCCCTTGTAACCGGCTTGGTACCAGTAATTGTCGATGCACATTTCACCGTGCCCGCCGTTGGTGAAGAACAGTGCGGGTTTCCCCACGCGCGCCCAGGCCATAATGTTCTTCCATTCTCGCGCGTGGAATCCGCGTTGGCCTATCTGGTGTTTGATCTCGCCTTCAAACGTTCCTCGAATGGACCTGACCGTTGTGTAGATGATCGTGTTCTTTTCGCGATCGATCTCCTTTACGCGGACCAGTACAATGAGCGTGGAACTGGCGACGATCTTGCCAAGCGAGTGCGGCGCCTCGACATATGCTCCGGCGTCGCGCAAGGGCAAAGTCGCGATCAGGGCGATTGCGACTATGCAAAGTTGTATTCGTCTGTTGCGATTGGATTTCAAGATTCGATTCTCCGCTGTGCGTCCAAGATTATTTCTTTACCGGAAGAAGCGATAGTTGTTTTTGCCCTTGTGAGGCCCATTTGCTTTTTGGGTAATCTTTGATCAGTTGCGTCCACGATTTTGCGGCTTGGTCGGGCAGCTTGGCAGTGAGTTGCGCTGCGCCGGCCTGGTATAAGGCTTCGGCTGAACATTCGGGGTAGTTGTAGGTGTACGGGACGCTCAGGAACGCCTTTACCGCTTCGGGATATTTCTTTTGGATCGCGTTGCAGTATCCGATGCGAAGTTTGGCTTGGGCGGCGATAATAGTTGCTGTTTTCGCGGTGATGTCGGCGTAGATGATCCTGGCGTTGTCGTAGTCGTTGGAGTTTTCTCTGGCCCGCGCGTCGCCGAAACGGGCTTCGTAATACCACGGACTTTTGGGCATGTACGATGCCAGGCTTTCAAATGCTCGCCTGCTCTCGGGCCAGTTTCCGATCTGCTGGTAGGCGTATCCAAGCCGCAGCAGACCGCGATCGCTGATGCTGTACATGCGGCGGTAGGTGTCGATGTCGCGGAATACTTTCAGTTCTTCGACGGCTTTGGACCAGTCCTTTTGCTGGATGTACGCTTCGCCTGTGAGATATTTTACGTGGCCCAGCTCGTCGCCTTTGGCTTTTGCGGAGATGAGTTTTATCAGCGTCATTGCCCGTTTCGGATCGCCCCGGTCCAGCAGGCAGGCCGTTAGTCTGATCCGGGCCATTTGCGCCAGGTCTTCGGGCGGGCTGTTTTCCAGTATGGTTTGCAGCAGCTCTGTCGCCTTGTCGTGCTCGCGCTTGTGGGCCAGCATTTCAGCCAGTTCGAAACGGCTTCGGGCCGCCAGCGGAGCCTGCGGAACCAGTGCGATAAGTTCGGAGTAGAGCTTCATCGCCTGGGCTTCAGATTCCTGGACGGGCACATTTTCGGGCGATACTTTCGGAAGAGTCAGTGTGTTTTCAGGCGGGCGACTCGCTCTTGGCGACTGTCGCGACCATGCCATGCGCATCGCATCTTTCTGGATCTTGAGCTTTGCGCTTTTATGTTCTCTTTCGCCCAGGATGCGATAGCACCACGCGGCTTCATAAAGTAATCGGAGCCGTGCCGGGGCGCCCCTGGCGATTTTGGCTTGAGCTTTGGCCTGATCGGTAAGCTGCTGGGCTACAGTGATCATGCCGGTAACCGCTTTGCTCAGGGCTGACCTGTTGGCGTCGTTGTCTCCGCCGGGTTTGGCGTGGGTTTCCATAGCCGCCTGCAGCTCTCTTCGTTGACATTGTCCGATGCGCCACAGCGAGTTCACCGCTTCGGGCGTGCCCGGATACTTTTTAGTCAGCGACGTGAACAGCCCGCGTGCTTCGGGGATCTTCCCGGTGTCCATTACCGCCAGAGCGTATTCGTACCGCAGCGGGATGAGCCATTTGTGGCGTTTGGGGTCTCGGGACGCTTCTTTTTCATGCAGCGCCAGGCATTCACGACCGATCCTTTCGGCGTCGATCGCGCGTTTTGCGGCCCGCAGCAGGCTGGAGTACTGCACAATCGCCAGCGGGGCGACCGGTGTTTGTCGGTAGGGGTCTCTCTGGAAGCGGTCCAGTTCGTTCGCTGCCGATTTGCTGTCGCCCAGAAGCACCATGCACTTTGCCTGTTCCAGCATTGCGGTGGGAACCAGCGGGTCCTTGGGGTAATTTTTAATGATGTTTGCGTAGGCGGTTTTGCCTTGCGTGTAGGCGTTTTTCTTCGCCTTTGCGTCGGCAACCACCGACCCCAATCGCTGGTAGCAGTATCCAAGTTTCAGCAGGGCGTCTGGCGCCTTGGGGCTCTTGGCGTTGGCTGAGACGAACCCTTCGAGCAGTTTGGCTGACTTTGCGGCTTGGGTCATGAGTTGCCCAGCCGTTAGTGCGTTATTTGTGCTGGTCGGGAAGGTTCTGATGTTGCAGTCGGCGATCAGGTAGGGCACGGCGGTGAGTTTATCCGTGCAGTCTGCAGCCGGTATCCCCGCGAGGGTTTGCAACGCTTCGTTGTACCACCTCAGGCGATACTGCGCTGTGGCCAGCCCGTATTTCGCCAAGTTTATTTCACTGAAATCGGGGAACTTGTCGAGCAGCCTCTGGTAACGGGTCACCGCTTCCTTAAATGGTTGGTCGAGATCGGCTTGGGATCTGTTGTAAGTGGTTTTGGTGTTTATCGCAGCCATGCACGCGTTTTCTGCGCTCCTGAACCATATCGCCGCGGTCAGCGTGCTCTTGGGATACTTTTGCATGAACGATTTGCACGTGCTGTCGGACCGCGCGTAGTCGCCGCCCAAATGATACGCGGTCGCCAATCGCTGAGTGGCCTCTTCGCTGCGATCGGTTGCATATTGCACAACTTGCCCGTACGACGTGCAGGCGTCTTTGTATTTACCGGCCAGTATCTGGGTGTCGCCCAGTTCCATCATGATATCGCGTGAAAGAACATACATTTTCGGGTCGGTGCGGCCAGAGTTGTGTGCGCTTTGGGCGGCGGATTTCAGTTCGGTTATCGCAGCGGTTAGCGTTTGTGCGTATGTCTGGGGGATTTCGGGGTTGGCTGCTCCAACGCGGGATCGAGCGATCCACCAGCGGGCCCGATCAGCCATTTTCGGGTTCTTCCGCATTGGATCGAGCGTTTTAATAGCTTCGGTGTAGCTCTTGAGCTGCATCTGACAATAACCAAGCCGCATCCGAGCTTCGGTCGCCAGGGGGTGTTTGGGATACGTGGTGATAAACTCGGTGAACCCGGATGTCGCGGCGCCGAACTGCCCGCTCTCTGCCTGGCCCAGCGCCGAATAGAAAATCGATCGCACGATAAACGGTTCCGGCGGTCCGGCGACGAGCGCCGCTGCCGCTGCTCGCTGACCCGCCGGTAGCGAACGGTATCTGTTTTGCGACGCTTTCACCGCGATCGCCTTTCGCGCCGCGTAATCGGTAATGATCGCCTTGTAGAGCACCGACGCTTCGGGCATGTCGCCGGCGAGATGGTGCGAGCGGGCCAGCAGGTATCGTCCATGTGGTCCGAAAGTTTGTGCGAACGGAGCCAGCTTGCTGAGTGTCTTGCCCGCCGACTGGTAGTCTTTCAATGCGAAGTGAGCGTAACCGAGATTGTAAGTCGCACGCTGGCCGAACTTGGCGGCGGCGACTTTGTCGTCCAGTATCGACCGGGCCAACACGATAGCTTGCTTGTGCTGGCCGATTCGCAGCAGCATGTCGCACTGGTCGGACTTGGCCTGGGCGGCCCAGATAACGTCTGGATGAACCGCTGGCGTGGTGGTTGGCGTCGACTTTTTGCTCCTCGCGATGAATGCGTCTGCGGCGGCGGCGAAATGGCGAGCGGCTTCCTGGCGATATTGAGTCGCGTAAGATGGCCGGTAGTCCGAGGCGTTTTTTAGCGGTTGGGCCAGCGTGCTTGTCGCCAAATCTCGCAGCGAGACGCCGAGATAATATATCGCCAGCGGTCTGTCTGCGAAGTCCACCGGTTCAGACGCCTTGCGGAACGCAGCGACGGCGCCGGTTATGCTCGCGTGGGTTTTATGCCTCAGCAGAGCAAGCCCCATCCCGTACGAAGCGGCGGTTGCTTCGGTGCGGGCCGGATAGAGACGGATGAATTCGGCGAACTGCTGGGCGGCGGTGTCAAACCTCGAATCGCTATATGCTCGCCGAGCGCCGTCAAGGACCAGGCGGGCTGCTTTGTCTTGAGCGAGCTTCTTGTCCTGGGCCTGTAGCGGGGGGTGAATCAACCCGACTGCGAGAAGTGTAAGCACGATGCCGGACGCGACTGAAACGCGGTTACTCATATGATATGCTCCGTATGCCTTGGTTGGCTGTATTATATGGATGAGTTATAGTATAGTTAACGGAAATATCATGCGGATATTGTCTCCTGTGAAGGTAAATTTAGTTGCACAGGCATGTTAAATCGGTGACAGGGCGAAGAATATGTCCAATACGCTTGGCGTAGTGCCAATTTTTGTGAATGTAGGCGCCGCGGTGTTTCCCGCGGTCATAGCCGCCATCGGGAGCGTCCTGGGCGTTATGTTTCGTCCGCGTGAACTGGTGGGCTTGTGCATTCGGCGTCCGCTGGCCGCCCTGGGCGTATTGGCTGGGGGCGTGGGGGTCGTTGCGATGATTGTTTTGTTCCCCGAATCGGCTCCGGCTCCGTCGCGGGTTTCGGCCGACCATATCGACTGGAACCAGGTCGCTTTACGGGTTATCGAGCATAATAAACAAGTTGCACGTGGAGATTCCGGTGGTCCGATAAAGGTGGCAACCAGCGGTGCGTTCATTTTCCGCCAGGGCCCGGCCCGCTGCGGATACGATGGCGGACCGGCGCCGAAAAAACTCGATGCCCGCTGGTCACACCGCCCTCCGGACGCGATGTGCCTTTCCTCGCCCGCTGTTGTCGACGGGCGGGTATTCTCCGCCACCGTCACTCTCGACCCAATCGCCAGCTACGGAAGCGTTTTTTGCCTGGATGCAGCCGCCGGGAAAAAACGCTGGTCCACAGACGGATACATTGATCCAGACAGCGGGCAGGAGGAAGTGTTCAGGGGCTTTTTCAGTTCGCCCGCTATTACCGCTGATCGAAAATATCTCGTTATCGGACAGGGCCTGCACGACGATGCCGACTGCTCCCTGATTTGTCTCCGGACCGATACCGGTAAGCTGCACTGGCGGGTCAAAACACCGTTGCATATCGAGGGGTCGCCGGCGATCCAGGGTGATATCGCGGTCGCCGGAGCCGGGGCGATTGAAGGGCCTGACGGCAGGGCGATTGGCGATACGGGCTTTGTGTTCGCGGTGCGAATCTCCGACGGGAAGCAGTTGTGGCGACATCCGGTGAAGGACCCCGAATCGTCGCCTGTGATCGCGGGCGACGGGATATGCTACATCGGCAGCGGAGTAAATGGGTGCGAACTGCTTGCACTGCGAACCGCGCCCGAAGCCGAACTGAAAGCAGCAGGCCTGAAACGCGAACTGTGGCGTGCAAAGACGCCATATCCCGCCACCGGCGCCGTTACGCTGGTCGGCGATATAGTGGTGATAGGTTGCGGGCGTGGTAATTACGTCCAGGCCGATCCTAATCCCATCGGGGCGGTCATAGCCTTCGATCGTAAAAGCGGTAAGGAAATTTGGCGGTCGCCCTTGCCCGACGCAGTTTTGGGAGCGGTGGCTGGCGATGGTGAGAAACTTATATGCCCCGTTCGCAACGGCCAGGTCGTCGCGCTAAATCATGCAGACGGTGAGGTGCTTTGGCGGAGTCGCGTTAATGACAAATCGCCGATTCTCGCTGGTCCGTCTCTGGCTGGCGACATGATCTACGCGGTGAGTCGCGACGGATATCTGGCGGTGATGAACGCGGCTGACGGAACGGTGATCGAGAAGCATTATGTGGACGATCGGTCCAATCCCGGCGAGATGGGCTTGTCTGTAAGTTCACCGATAGTCGCCGGCGGATGGATATACGTTGGTTCTGAGACAGGCGGGCTGCGAAGCTTTTCAGCCCCGGCGGCTCCGGCGGGGGGCGGGCAATGATGCAGCGCGTATACTTCTTCGGCGATGGTAAGTCCGACGGTGACCCGGACAGCAGGGACATTCTCGGCGGAAAGGGAGCATCGCTTGCCGCCTTAACCCGCGCAGGCCTGCCCGTACCGCCCGGATTCACGATTTCGGTTGAATGCTGCCGGAGTTATCTATCAGCCGGCGGCGCCTGGCCCGAGGGCCTGAAAGACGAGATCGCACGCGGGATCGAGCAGCTTGAAATCGCCTGCGGGCGGAAGTTCGGTGTCGGGGAAAATCCGCTGCTGGTCTCGGTTCGCAGCGGGGCTGAGGTATCCATGCCCGGTATGATGGACACGATCCTGAACTGCGGTCAGGGCGCCAAACAACCGTTCGACGAGCTTATCGAATGTGTTGAGGCTGTGTTTAACTCCTGGAACTCACCGCGAGCGACAGCCTATCGCAGCGAGCGGAATATTCGCGGCCTGTCGGGCACCGCCGTTACCGTTCAGGCGATGTTCCCGTCGCGCGTTTCGGGTGTGGTGTTCACGCAGAATCCAACTGCGCCCGATGCGGGCGAGATAATTATTGAGTCATCATACGGCTTGGGTGAGGCGATTGTTTCCGGCGAGGTCGATCCCGATAATTTTGCGATCGATCGCGACGATCTGAGCGTTAAGAGATCATACATCGGACGCAAAGACTGCATTATCCCCGCCGCCGGCGACACCTCCGCCCCGGACGCCGAACAGGCTTCGCTCAGCGATGAGCAACTGACAGAACTTGCCCGAATCGCACTTGGCGTTGAGGAACTGTTCGGTTTTGCAGTGGATGTCGAGTGGGGGCTGGCTGACGGCCGGTTCGCACTGTTGCAGGCTCGGCGGATAAGACAGTCTCGCGCCCAGTCGCGTGAGTTGCTGCTCCAGTCGCTTCGCACCGCTTTGGCCGCTGAGCTTCGCGATGGTCGCGGACCGTGGGTGCAGCATAATCTTTCAGAAACGCTTGTGCATCCGACCTGGCTGACATGGAGCGTTCAGGAGCGGTTCATGTCGGGCGGCGGGGGTTTCGGTGCGATGTACAAACTGGCGGGTTTTGAACCGGGCCAGGCGGTGATGGATCGCGGTCCGGTTCGCCTGATCGCCGGTAAGATATATATGGACACCTCGCTGGCCTCGGAGCTTTTCTTCGAGGATTACCCGTTCAAATACGATATGAATCTGCTGCGTTGCGACCCTGACGCAGCCCAGTCGCCCCCGACTGTTCCGGCGGGAACATTCCGCCAGCGGGCGGCAGTGGGGCGAAAGGTCGCGAGGGTTGACTGGCGCCTGCGAGAGATCGCCCGCACACTGGACGCAGAACTGAACAACCGCGTGATACCGGATTTCACCCAGTGGTGTCGCGACGAAAAACAGCGAGTCCTGGGCCAGTTGAGCAACGACGAACTCGCTACGCTTTGGCGATCTCGCGAGCATCGCGTTATGGACGGTTTCGCGCCCCAGTCGCTCCTGCCCAGCCTTATCACAGGCATGGCGCTGGCGGAGCTTGAGGCGTTTGTCGCCGAGAATTTCTGGGACGCCGAAGAAGACGCCGTCGAGCTGGCGTCTATGCTTTCGGCGGCGCCGTC
>JABGPF010000479.1 GCA_018645065.1 Phycisphaerales bacterium | reverse complement strand
GCACCGGTTGCCACAACGAGCAACGTCGGGCTCCGCAGCATGCTAGAATCATGGCACTGAATGCACCCGCGACGCGACTGACAGGCGAAGGAGTCCCGTTTCGCTATAAGGCCAATAGCGTAACCTACGGAATCGGCGGGGGAGTTCTCGGAAACCAGATGGATCGAATTCGCGAGACAAAGTCCATCAATTTCTATCCCTATCCTCTTCCGCGTGCGGACCGGCATGCGCCACCACTGGCGACCGGACGTGCTACGACGACCAATAGACTCATCGCGTCGCTGCAAAAGGGGACGACCGACGAAAAGGTGTCTGCCGCCAGGCACCTGGGAATCCTTCGTAATCGGGCCGCGACCGACACTCTGGCGGAGGCCATGCAGGACCTACAAGCTGTCGTGCGAATGAATGCCGCGATGGCTCTCGCCAGTTGTGGCACCCGCAATGCGGTCGATGCTTTGCTCAGAGGAATTGAAGATGCCGACGTACAGGTCGCAATGGCCGCCAACATGGCACTTTCTCACCTGACCGGGCACAAGGAAGAACTCCAGGACGTCAGGAAAAGCGATTTCAAAGACTGTGCCGACCGCTGGACGACTTGGCTCGCCCGGAACGACTGGTCTCGGATCGAGCAGCAGCAGATAGACAATATCGAGAGCGCGGACCCCCAGCTGGTGATTATGGCGGTCCAGTCGCTTGGCCACATCGGCGGACCCGCGGCGCGGGACGCTTTGCGAGCCTATGCCCGGCGCTGCCTCGATTTGGATGATACCACATGCACCCGATCACTGTTCGACGCGATGTTAAGCCTCGGCTACCTGGGCGATACCGAGTCCGTCGCCTTGCTCGGTGAAGTATTGAAGATGCATATCCAACTCCCCAAGGGCGAACGATCGGCCAAACTCGCCGAGGCTGCCGTTGAGTCTCTCGGATGGATCGGCGGCACTGAGGCGGAAACGGCACTGATCGAGCGAAGCAATGACCTCCTGCCCATCGAACATTACAATCTTGCCCTGGGCGATCAGGGCGGCGGCTGGGGTGATTACCTCGGCTGCTCCAGCGTACATTATCGGTTTCTGGAGGCCTTCGACGCTATCGGCAGTAAGCTGCCCGAGTCGGTTGCTTGGGCACTTATCGTATCTCTCCACATGAACTATGACCAGCCCTTGCTGCAGGAACTCGATACGTATGAAACCATGCTGGCTCGCGTAGTGCAGCGATCCGCCTGCCTGGACACGGTCATAGACACCTGCTTTGCCATGATCGACGTTGGCGACGGGCCGCTCAATGAGCAGTTCCAGAAAGTGCTGGTTGACCAGGTTACCCGCCAGGGTTATGCGCAAATGAACGGGATGAAAGTCTCCTTTACCGTGCCTCAGCGAGTTGCCTATATACTGTCCGTACTGGGAATTCGCCCGCAAGATGCGCCCCGCTTCCGGGAGGCGTTCGAGAAGTATCGCCTGCGCTATTCCGAAATCAGAAAAGACTATCTCGGCCTGGAGACCGGCGCCTGTGCGTGGATTTGTTACCACTCGCTGGAAACACTGGGGCGGCTCCAGGACGCTGACAGCTACGAGTTGTTCCTGGACGCCCTGCGCGACCCGACGGAAGCCGTCGATGGTCTTGACAGTGCTTGCAACCCACTGGAGTTCTTGGCCACCACACCCCACTATCGCATGGCGGCCGCTTTTGCCTTGGGGCAAGTCGGGAATCATGATGCCGTTGACGATCTGATGAATACGGTCACGAACTTCGACAATGCCCTGGAGGTCCGGCATCTGGCAGCAAAAGCCCTGGTCAAATTATGCAACAAGAGCGACCTTGCAGTGCTGCATGCAATGGCTGACGACTATCCCGAAGTTCATACCCGCCGGACCCTGCTGAACGCTTGCAGAGAAGCTGAGAAAAGAGATGACTGAAAAAAAGATCGCCAAATAGTAGCGGTAGATGCAGCACTCCTAAAGCACTGCTGTGACCCATTAGGCGGTTGGCAGGATGGTTTATACCTGACAGATCCACTTGAATGACGCATGTCGCAACCCATTGCGTAGGGGTGGGTTTCAAACCCACCCGGAATTTCAGGACATTTTCGCGATGTCAGGGCAGGTTTGAAACCTGCCCCTACGGAGTTCTGCGGCGAGTAAATCGGGTAGTTTTCATCCCGCCAGTCGCCTTATACCACCTTTAGTTCTCGGGACGACCGAAAAAGAAAGGAATAGAATGTCCCCCTTTTCCTCCCCCGAACTGGGTCGACACGAACGCCCAGTACTACGGCTCCTGCTACGGACGTCGCGACCTGAACGACAAAGGGGCACCCGAACTTCCGGCCAACGCCCAGTTGGGAATCAGCCATCGGCATCCCACCGTTACCGGAAGAAGAGCGGTAGGGCGATCCGAGAGATTCGGGGCTCGATTATCAGAAACCATAACTAAGGTAAGATCATCATGACTGTACAACGATTATCGCCGTTCCATCGAACCTGCCTGCTAGCGCTGGTTCTGGCAGGATGGGCTGCGCCGGCGGGAGCCAACGAAGCAGCATCGAGAGAGTCCAGGCCCAACGTCGTTATCATATTCGTCGATGATCTCGGCTGGACCGATCTTGGA
>JABGPF010000478.1 GCA_018645065.1 Phycisphaerales bacterium | reverse complement strand
ACTCTGAAAACGCGGGGCTTGTATGCTGCATTGTTGTCACGTGCGGCCTGCGATTTTTGGCGATGCGATACGGGATATCGCTACCGAAGATCAAACCACTACCGCAATCGCCATCAGAACTAACCCAACAACGGCGAAAAAACAAAGACTGAAATCCGCGGACAATAATTCAGCATTGATAGCGTCCTCCCGACCCGCAAAGGACGGAATCGGACGGAATCGGGGCCAGCCCTTTGCTATCGACTTGTGACGTTATCTGGGGTATCGCACGTTATCTTCTTCTGTGGTAATATCTCCGTCGGGTCCTGCGGAGGTCAGAACGGGCTGGCCTTGCGGGTCGTCTTTGGGAGCAAATACTATTGCCTGACCCCATGAGTCGCGGAACTCAGTAGTGTTCTCGGCCGACCAGACATTTTTGGGGAGAGCTCCGATGATCACTCTGGATTCCGGGGCGCAGGCAAGCTGGGTCACCCAATTAGCTTCAGTCAAAGGATCGTATCTCTTTTCGACCTGGACATAGCGGTACTCTTCGATGGCAACCGCTATGAGCTTCATATGGCTCTTGGTTTCTTCGACAGCGACACTAATGGAGCCAGGACGGACAGCCACGTAAACTAGCAGCACAATAAATGCACAACCGACCAGACCAGCCATACCAGCAATCATCTTCTTGCTTGTCTCGGTCATATCTGCTCCCCACAAGTATTCGCGACGGTGTTAGCAAATACCTCGTGTCACCGGCGGCGTTTGTTTGGTTCGATTAGAATTTCACTTCTATTGGTTTGGCGTCTTGCTTGGCTGCTGACTTAACGCCCGACAGGGTTTTCTGGGTTTTGCCTTCGCCTACTTTTATTGTGTACACGCCGGCCTTAAACACTTTCGGAGTGAACGACGTGCCGTTGATCCGCAACGTGTAGACGATCTCCTTGTTCGCTTCGTCGATAATCTGAATCACCGGGTTGGTCTGGCCGGTTATCTGAAGCTTGGGCAGCCAGGCGGCCGGCTTGCGGGAGTAGTTGTCTTGCTGATCGATAGTGATCGGCCAGCCGGGGAACTGCTTGTGCTCGGGATTGCTCACATCGCAGCCGCGAGGCCAGCATTCAAATGTGATTTTGCGGGTCTTCTTGTTGAATCGGATGATTCCATGACCAGCGGCCCGGCCGCCCCACTTACCGTACTTCGGGCGTTTGGGGTCGGGGTTGGCGTAGGCCAGCATCGTCAGCTTATTACCGAATCCGTCGAGGTATTGCCCGGTGTGGGGCAGGGCGGTTTTGATTGCCTTGTTGGGTTCTTCCAGGGGCGACCACCAGCGGTTGTAGAAGTTCACGATCGACGGGACGCAGAACGAATAGCCCGAATCTTCCCATTCGGCTGCGCCATGGTGGATGATTGTGGCGAGGTGCTGGTCGCCGCCGATCATAACGCCGAACCCGCGGCGGATCGCGTCGAGTGCTTTGTCGCGTCCGGTCTGCGGCCAACCGTTTGAGTCGAGGTCAGCCATCAGGCGTCCGCCCTTGCCTCCGTGCAAATGTGCCGCGTTTGCGAAGACTGTTTGTGAGAGAACGGCTTTCATGTCGGTTCCGGTCCAGTCGGCTGAGAAGTGTTTGAGGAACTTCAGTTGTCTCTCGCCGAGCAGTTTGGCTTCGGGCACGTCTACTGCTCTCCGGTCGCCGGTGAACCCCTTGATATGGTCGGGTCGGCCGGTTAGCTGGACGCCTTCGAGTTTGTGGCCTTTCAGGATGGTGGGCTGCGATTTGAACTTGCGGTCTTCGATAACCGCCAGGCCGATTCGCCCCCAGGTGAGGTCGGTGTAGTACACGCCGATTCCGCGTTTGATTGGCGTTGGGTCGAACGGGTCGGGCAGGTTTGATGTTTGTGCGCGTTCGACTTCCTTGACGAATTCAGGGTCGCCGTATCCGCCGTGTCCTTTCTCGCCGCCAGCGCCCCAAACGTTGCCCAGGCCGACGTCATGATCGTCAGGAATGGAGATCGTCGGGCGGTCTTTGATTATCTCGCCGAACTGGCGGCCGAACTGGAGCCACGATGGGAAATGCTTACCGTGATCGTAAACCTGGTCGCCGGAGAAGAACAGGACATCGGGGTCCTGCTTCTTTATGTTGGCGATAAGGTCCGGCCGCGGGCCGCGATCGCGATTGGAGTTGCCGGTGAATGCGGCGACAACGATTACTTCCTTATCGACCGGGTCGCGGCGGATCGTGCCTGTGTAAAACGCAGTGTCGCCATGGGCCACGCGGTATTCGTGGTTTTTCGTTGAGTCCCAGCCGGTGATGCGGAAGGTGGCGGTGTACCCGCGCTGGATAACTTTCGCTTCGGCGATTTTGACGTACTTGTCGCCTTTCTTGATCTCGAGGCGAACGATACGCGGCGCGTCGGCGTCGAGTTTGTAAAGCTGGGCGGTGAGCTTCAGGATGTTCTTGTGAACGGTGTACATCGCGAAGCAGATGACCTTGTCCTTATCGACTTTGGTGATCATCCATGAGGTGTTGGGCTTCTTTCGGGGTTTGCGTTTCGGCTTGGCTTTTTTGTCGGCCGCCCCGGCCAGACCGGCCAGTAGTGCGATAGTTAAAACCAGTGCTGTCGTTCGTGCGGT
>JABGPF010000110.1 GCA_018645065.1 Phycisphaerales bacterium | reverse complement strand
GGATGCGTGCGTAGCGGGCGGCGAGACTCTTGTCTGCGATAACCGGCAGGATTACGGGCGTCCCGCCAGCCTCTCTGACTGCCTGGGTATAGACCGAGCCCACCTTGTCGTAGCGGCCTTTGGGTATGTGCGTGCTGCTGATGCCGATCAGCGGGCTATATCCACTATTAGCGTTGGGCGCCAGAGACGAATCGCTGCAACCGCCGATCAGCATAAACACCGCGACGGCCAGCAGGGTTCTGGTCCAATGCTTCATCATGGTCAACTCCTAAAATTTCGCCGTTGGAGATTGCTCGCTACATTACAGCACCGTCATGCAGCCGACTACGTATAGTATGGACCTCACGATGAAATAACCACTTCGAACTCAGCACCTTGGGGATCGTGGGACGCAAAACATAATTATTGTCTCGCACATGAGAGTTATGTATTGGGGCTCGCGAACTATGTGACTTTTTCGGGTTGTCTGTCAACCGGGGAGCCTATCAGGAACCAGGCCCAGCGGCCTAGGACGAGTGAGACCAGGTCGCAACCTGTCCAGACTTGTCGAGCGATCAGCAAAACAACCGCCGCCACCATCCCGCTCAGGAACCCGCCCACGTGCGCCCAGTGCGCCACGCCGGAGCTATTGCCCAGAGCCAAATACAGTATGTCCAATGCAATATAGGCCCCTACCGCCAGTAGCCCCCATGTGCTGAATATCTTCAACACCAACTTGAACCCGCCGATTAAGCCCCAGCGTAGCCAGGCGGCCATGAATACCTTCTGCACAGGAAACAGCAGCAGGTACGCCCCGGCCATGCCCATGATCGCTCCCGACGCGCCTAACATGGGAATCGGCGGACCCTGCGGAGTCATTGCCAGATATATCCACGCAGCCAGTATTCCCAAAATGAAATACAGAAAAACCATCCGCACGTTGCCCAACGCCGCGTTAACCCGAGAACCAAACACCACGAAGAACAACAAATTCCCAGCCAGGTGCATTATATCACCGTGCAGCAGGGTGTGGGTCACCAGTTGGTACCAGCGAAACTCGCCGAATATTCTCTGGCTTGGCGTGATCTTGCTATAGGCCGCCATGATGCTCGCGTCGTCGTACTCTTCATCGGCGCCCGATGTGTCTTCAGATTCCAGCACCGCCACCATCGCGTCCACATCGCCGTAAGACTCGCCCATCGGTCCGCTGTAGGCTCCGACAATGTCATCAACCTGCACATGCGCATTGCTCGGCCAGAGCATCAGATTCTTCGCCCATCGCATACTCGTTGAGTTCGACCATTCCATGGACCAGAACCAGATGCTCACAAGTATGGTCAGCGCCGCAATGCCCCATGTGGCGTAGGGTTTGCAGCGTCCGCCGGCCTCGGACAGAATTGGGTATATCCCCAGAGCGACCAGCCAACTGATCGGCTTGATGATATTCTCGGCCTTTACGATAAGTTCGTCTGTATCTACGAATCTGCTGGTCATTACCGGGCGCCCGCTGGGCACATATATACCGCACGTCACGCATATTTTCGCCCCGGGCTCCAGACGCCGCATGCAACTGGGGCAAGGCTGGGCCAACTTGTTCTGCTCTTCGGGGCTGGAAACAGGTTGCTGATACGACGGGGATGCCGGCGGCGCAGCGGCGGCGACCGGCTCGTCGGCGAGGGCGTAGATGTCCGGCGGGTCCTGCGCAGCTTCAATGGGACGGGGTATCTCAATCACGCTTCCGCACTTTTTGCACTTGCCCTTTCGCCCGGCATGTGCATCGGGCAACTTGAAGTGGACTCCACACTGAGGGCAATGGAATAAAATCATGGTTGGGTCCCTTTCTGCGCGATCGTATCTTCCTGTCAAATTTGCGGTCGTCTTAATTTCCCGCCGCCCCAGCCCACCACTATCAGACCGGATCGTTTGATATCCCGAAACCTAAACAGCAGGTGCGGGGTTCCAGGAGTCAAGCTTGAACAAAACCTTGAACCTCGAACCATCACCGCTGATATTCTACATGAATGTATTGTCGAATATTGCCGGGGAAAGAACAAGGATAAAAAGCGCCGCGACGGGGAATTGGTAACTGGCAAGCCGGGCATAGTCGCGTTGATCGCCCTGACGCGAAAACTACTGAGCATCTCGAGTCCGGGCGCTCCCATCGACCAATTTGCCGTCGATTGCCCATATCCCTCGAACTCCTCCAATGGTTGCCGAAGATACCGCCGTCACAGTTTTCGGGCCTTTGGCAAATACCGAATTCCACACACCGCAGGAGCCCTTATCAACAATGAACGGTTCGGAACGATTAGTAAATTTCTCAGCCATTCCATTACCCACATAGACCACCATGCGTGAACTGAGAGTCTGCTTGGCGCCCCTGGGAACCTTCCGCCCCTCGGTGCTCTGAACAGAAAGTATCGTCACCCCGGAATCGAGTTGGCATATATATGGCGCCCCCGCATATACGCCTGGCGGCAGCGGCGTGAGGAGCGAGGCCCGTCGTCGGGGGCTTTTCCCGTTGGCAAGGCCCTGGCGCCAGTTGTCTTTCATGGATGTAATAATCGTCGCCGGCTTGAAGCGGCCCCTGGCGCCTGGATCCTCAATCGCCAGAACGACGCCCTTGCCGTTTTTCAATATCAAGGGCACGGGCATACCGTCTCGCCGTCCCTTCCGGAAACATATCCGCTCCGGCTTGCCCCAGGTCGCCCCGCCGTCGAGAGAACGAATCATCGTGATTTCCTGCTCGTTACTCTTGCGATACGGCGCCTCGTTGGCGAAGAAAAGCTGAATCTCACCGCTGGGCAGTTGGATAGCAGCCGGCTCCCAACAACCGTTCTCGAATGTCTTTCCGGCAGCGAAAACCTGCCTTGGTTTCGTCCATGTCTTACCATTGTCGCTGCTGAAGCAGGTGTTAATGGCAAATCGGTGAACACCATCCGAGGGGCGAACATTGTAGGCGTAGAGAACTCTGCCGTCAGAGAGCTGAACGATTTCGGCGTTCGTAGCCGCGCCATAGTTGCAGGAAGCTACTGTAATCTCGCCGCCCCACTTTTTACCGTTGTCGATACTCCCGCGAAGACAGACTTTTCCTCCGCGACTATAGCAGCATAGGATATTCCCGTTCTTCAGGCGTATCATCCTGGCGTAGTTACCCTGCGCGGCGACCAGAGTGAGCGTCTTTTGATCCCACTGGATATGTGGCGCGGGGCTCTCGGCCGTCACGCCGTGTGTCGTAACTATGAACATTGCGAAAAATGCGACCAATGCCCAGCATGCCTTCATACAAACTCTCCTTCGAATTGAATCGAGGGGCAAAACATAATTATTATCTCGCGCATGGGAGTTATGTATTGCGACCCTTGATCTTTAACGCCCCTCGGTTTCTTTGGCGGCGATGGATTCGGCGGGATGGCAATGCGTGCAGTCAACGGTTTTCGTGCCTTGGCATGAGCGGCATTTTCCGGTCCCGCCTTTGCCTTTGCAGCGGCGGCAGAGTTCTTTGCCTCTTTCGCTGGTTACTCTGCGTTTTCCGCAGGTTGGGCATACTCCGCTGCGGGCGTCCTCTCCACGGCCGTGTGTTACGCCTGTGCCCCTACAGGAGCGACACTCAGAGATTCTTTTGAAAATCCCGCCCCTACCCTTCAATCTGCCTCTGAGATGTTCGGGGATGTCCGTCCGCTTGCCCGTGCCTTCGCAGCGGGAGCATTTGGAGCCCCAGTTTCCATCGCATTTTGAGCACGCGCCCAGGCCCGTGCCCTCGCAGGCTCCGCACCGATGAAGCCCGCTGGGCTTGCCCTTGATCAGGCAGTCCGAACAGGGAGCCTTCGCCGCCCCGCCGCAACGGAAACAGACCATCGGATCAACGAACAGAAGCCTGGCGGTCTTGAGCTTTATCTGCGTTATGGTGAGCTTCACCGAAGCGGTGCTGATGTCGGACTCATCCTGCTGGGCAAGTAACCGACGATAGTACTGTTCGGCACGCACGAGCATCCGGCGCTTTACGATCGGAATCGGATTTGTCGCCAACTCCTTGTAATACCAATCGGCCAGATTTCTGCATTCAGTGGCCGAGAGATCGCCTGTGTCTTTCGCAGCCAGGGGGACTAACCTTTGCATCCGTTCATCGAGATCGTCGTTGACATGACCAACCGCGCCCGCCGGATCGTTCATCGACGTCAGCGTCGCGGTAACGAGGCTCGTTCGGGCCTTGTGATCATCGGGAGCAGTTTTCAGCTTCTTGGCGTATAAGTCGATCTGCTTGGATACCCGATATAGATACATCGCACTGTTTACGAAACCGCCGAGTTTATCGCCATTGGCCAGTTTGAAGGTAATCGCCGCCGACTTCGCATCTCTGTACGCGCCGATTGCGTTTATCCATTTGCCCTCGGCCCCATAGCTGTTACCGGCCTTGATCAGAAGGTCCACGAGCTCCCAGGCGAGCCGCTGCTTTTCAGGTTGTGACTTTGTTAAAACGCAAATCTGCCGGAGCACGACGGCTTTGCGGGCGAGCCAGTGTGCTTTCCGCTCGACGTCTTCTTCGCCCAGAGACTCCAGAGCGTCGTTGACCATGTTGCAATTTTCGATCGTCCTGAGGTTTTTCGTTCCGTATCCGACGGCCTTTTCGAGCAGGGCTATCCTAAGTTGCTTATTGTCCTGTGCCAGTGAAACGGCTTCTACGAGTTTTGTGAACCGTTCGCTGTCGGTTCGGGCGTCTTTTATGACCACGGCGATGAAATCCCTTATTTCATCGGTAGCGACTTCGCCATGGACGAGACACGCAACGAGCAGCAACACTGCAGGCCACAACAGAACGGACTTGGTGAATTTCATCCGACACTTCCTTTCGTTCATCAAGCACAGGAGCGAGACGCCACACCGGCCCCGCCAGCAGCCAACGAGCGCACCGTTGCTGCATATTTAGCGTCTCTATGTGTAATATGCTTCTCGGAGGGAAAAAGTAACACTAAATCTCAGAAATTCGAAAATGTTCGCACTTGCAGAGCGTGGCACACAGATCAAGCCCTCACAAAAAAACAGGCGGGCACGTTTTACCGTGCTCGCCTGCGAAGATGATAATCTGCGTGGTCGTAAGTCAGGAGTGCAGTCCCGACTCTCGGGTATATAAGATTAGGCGGTATCGGCTGACAATCATTTTCATGAAACCGTTTGGAGCAACAAGCTCCGCACCATCAAACCTTGAGGAGAGACCTTTTTCAGACTATCAATTGTTAGTATTAATAAATCGTTCAGACCGCGGGGACATGACCCAAATGCGAAGCGACGCGAAGCAAAGCGAAGCTTTTGGGATCGTGTCCCCAGACAGCAACGGCTACTTCCGCCTGCGTCTGCGGAGGGCCATCAGTCCACCGATCGCCAGCCCCGAGGCAAGCTCGGGATTTCAGCTACTCACGTCGCCTTCGCTTCAACAAAGCAGGAAGGCCTGCGGCCATCATGAGAAAAATCGTTGCCGGTTCGGGCGCCGTGCTGGGCAGTTCCGATGCAGCCGGCGGAGGCGTACCAGCGCCCCAGTTGGCTCGCAGGATAACGAAGTCAGCCATGTCCACATAACCGTCATCGTTGAAGTCAGCGGTCAAGCTGAGATCATAAGCACTACCGAATTGAGCCAACAGGATCGTCAAGTCGGCTTCGTCAACTGTCTGGCTACCGTTCGCATCGCCGTCGACCGGGGCTACAACAACATCGGCCGACAGGTTCTGAAGGATCAGGTAAGTTCCGTCACCGCCGTAAATATCCGGGCCACCATCATCATCTTCTTCGGCCAGGAACGCCAGCCCGTCGCTTGACCAACCGGTCGGCAGGATCAAGTCAACCATACTCAGATCAATGTTCAAGTCCTCGTAGGTCAGGAACAGTCTCACATCAACACCGTCCGGCGTGGCTGAACCATCGGCCAGACCTATGTTGATATCGGTCCCGTCGGCGATCGTCAGGTTACCGTTGATGTCGATATAGGTATCGGTGTCGCCAGCGAACAGCCAGTTGATCGTGGCGTCTACGGGATTTGCGGCATCTGTGGTATCAGGGGCAACTGTCAGGTTGGTGTACGACGCATCGTTATCGAAATCGCCGATATTGGCAACTGCGTTACCGCCAGCAAGCGTTCCGCCGCTTACGGTCAGCGTCACAGGATTATCAACAGTACCGTTGGCTTCGGTCGAGACAACACGCGTGCCGCCGCCGAGTGTCATGTTGGTCATCTGCACGTCTGTCATTGTGCTGTCGACTGTAAGGGTGGCGTCTGCGCCAACGTCAACTGTGCCGAATACCTGTCCGTCCTGCAACGGCTGGACCAGCGTGTCTGATGCGGGGACTGTCACGTCGATCTCGTCAACCATACGCACCAGCCCGGTCAGATAGATTCGCCCTGCGGCATCGTCGGTCAGTGTCAGGCCGTCAAAGCCATCAACCGCGTTCCACTTCGTCGTGTCCAGTGCTGAGGTGTCGAAGATAACATTCGACAGGTTCGACAGAACCGTGGTGTTTGTCGCCAGCGGGTCACCGAGTCCATCCACACCGTATGAGTACGTGAATACGGTGAATTCGTCGTCAGCTTCAATACCGAATCCGCCTGCGTCAACGATTTCGAGGATGAACTTCTTGAGTTCGATCGCACCGCCTGTAACGTTGATGGTGTCCGTGTCACTGGCTCCGACTTCCCATTCGTAGTTCGAATTATCCTGCATCAACAGTTTACCACCGCCGGTGATGTTCATCGCCCCTACACCGTCGCCTGGAGCGAGTGTGCCCGAAACATTAACGTGCCGTCCCGACGAGAGCGACAGCGTGCCTGGACCGCTAATGGTTGACGCGGTATCTTTAACGAAGAAGCCTTCGGTGCGGGCAGTGACAGTCTGGTTGATCATAATCGTACTTCCGGTCCACGCGAAGATACGGTTTGCGGTCACATCGTCATTGAGTGTCAGGATCGAATCGGTCTTGGTGTTAATGTCAATAGTAACGTCCATTGTGCTGTTGATATCCACAACGCTGGAGCCCTGCACGATCACGCCGCCGCCTACCGTCACCGCGTCGTTGGCTGTCAAGCTGCCATTGGTGCTTACGGTCAAGAGTGAGACGTTTACCGTGCTGTCGGTAGTCAGTTTACCGTTGTTTTGCACGATCAAGTCGCCGGTTGTCGTACCTGAGTTGCCTCGGGTGTTCACGGTCCCCTTTATGGTGACCACGGCGCCGTTTTCGACCTCCAAGTTCTGGTTATTATCGCCAACGCTAACGCTACCGTTAATCGTCAACTCAGCGGGTGTAGGATTGGGCCAGCCTTGGATTTCAAGCTTATCGAAATTGGTCAGGCTTCCGGCGATCACAGCCCGATCGGTAGTCACAGCGGGATTATCGGCCAACAGTATGACCCAGTTCTCCAGATCGCCATTGAGATCATTGTGGAGCGTAACGACATTGTCCGCCGTCGCCGAGCCCAAGTACAACTTGTGCTTATCGAACCCGTCGTGCTGGCTGTTCCTGTGGATCGTGACCGTACCGGTCTTGGCTGCATCATTGAGGTAGACATGCAACTCACCGTCCGGGCCGGCCGGACCACCGCCCGCGGAAAAACCACCGTTATTGGCATCCCAGGATACTTCGCCAGCGTTCTTACCAATATTCCGCGAGAAGTCCCCGCTGGACTCAAAGGCTCCCTGGTTGAAGTACAGATTGGCGTTTGCAGGCAGCCCCTGGCCATCGACGGCCCGGAGAATACTTCCGCGCCCGCCTGTGATTTCCAGTTTTCCGCCAGCACCAAAATCATTGGTCCCCTGCAGCCACAGTGTACCGACGCCACGCTTCAAAAACGGACGTGCAGGACCGTCGGTAGTAATATCGCCCGAAAGAATCCCGATATCGTCGCTGGAATTGGGGTTATCGAATGTCGTAACGGTGGCCGAGTTTGTCGAGTTAAGCGTTATCGGGTTAGTCAGCGTAACCGCATGGTCAGCAGTGGGTGAGCCAAACTGCAAATTATGATAACTGAACCCGTTTGAGTTGTCTCTCCAAGTCAGTTGAGCGTTGGGGGTTACAATATCATCCTGAGGACGCAGCGTGACCGTCAGATCGCCACCAACTGCCGCGAAACCACCGTGCTGCTGCCATTTGATATCCGTATCGATCGTGCGAATGAACGCCCCGCTGGTCTGCAGTACAGTCTCGTTGTCCTGGCTGCCGCCCCAGAATCGGAGCAGCCCGGAGCCTAGATTAGCCGCATCGGGGCTGACTTCCAGAGTACTTTTCCATCGAATAACCGTCTCGCCGCTGTAAGTATTGTTCGCACCGGTAAGCTTCACCAGGTGATGGTCCGACGCAGTAGTTACGCCAACTTCCAGTTTAGCTGCGCCCGGGCCGCCATCGACAACGTCCCGTCCGTAGGTGATGTTTTCGAAGGAATACTGGTCGGTCGCTGCAACGGTGAACGGACCGCCGACAGCAGCATCAACGATCTCGCTGTTGACAATATTCAGCGTTCCGGTCGTGACATCGTTTGCAATCGTCAGCGTGGCGTTGTTCAGGGTGATACTGTTATTTGCGGTCAGCACGCCGGCGCCCATATCGAGAGAGTTGTTCAGCGACAGATCATCGACAGTCAGATCATTACCGTTCAAATTGAGCGATCCGCCTGTTGCGGTAAGGCTGGTTGCCGCAAGAGCATGATCGGTGGTCAGGGCGCCATCGGTGAGGTTTATCACGCCGAGTGTTTCAGTCCCGCCAGTCAGATTCAGCGTACCGGCAATCTTCAGTATCGGTGCGTCCAGCGAGCCGGTAACGGTCATCTCGGCGCCCGAAGCGATTTCCACGCCAATCACGGTATCCAGCGTTCCTGCGACGTTTAGTACGCCGCCATCGCCGATACTGGCGGCCTTGAGCGACAGCATCCGCGGCGAGGCGATTTCTACAGTTCCATCGGGTGAGTCCAGGGCGATCTGCAGCGACGCAGCCGAGAAATCCGAAGCGGCGGCGTCAAGTGTCACGGTACCGGAATCAACCACCATTGCCTGATCAGCAACGGGCAACTCATCTACTCCGACGCTGGGAGTCCAGTTGGCGGTGTTCCAGTTGGCCTCGACGCCGTTCCACGTTTGGATCGGATCGGCGACGGCCTGGATCGCGGTGTAAGCCTCGGTTTCGATATCAACCGAGGAGAATTGCAGCAGACCGAAATCGACCAGTGAGTTCCCGCCAAAGGCGCGAAAATCGGAGTCCGCGTAGTTTATGAGGTCCAAGACATCCCAATCGCCCTTGAGGTTCAGCGTCCCGCCGTCGAAATCAAAGTAGGAATCGTTGTTTGCAGTGAAGGCAAACGGATTTCCTGCGAGGTCCTTCTTAATGGTAAGCGAGCCACCATCAAGGTTGTAGATCGACGAGCCGGTGGTCCCGGCGTATTTACCGATATTGATTTGCGTGTTGACCGTGGCGGTTCCGCCGCTCTGCGTGAAGACGGCATTTGAGCTCGCGCCGCCGCTGCCGAGATTGATATTGTTAGCTGTAAAGGACCCGTCGACCAGATCGTAGTAGGCTCCCTGGCCAGAGCTCTTGATGCACATATTCAAGTAGCCGGTCGAGAAGGTTGTGTCAGCTCCATTTTGCACAATCCGGCTGTCGATCGAGCCGCTATTGTTCCAGGCCATGTTTACACCATCGGTGACGGTAAGGGTGCTGTCGCCCGTGATCGTATAGTTTACGCCGGTGTTGGTTTTGTCCTTTGTCAGGTACAGGCGGTAAAACTGAGCGTCGCCGCCTGTCTGTGAAATAAACGTAGTGTCTGATCCGGCGTCCTGCCAAAAGGTCCCGGTCGCCGGAATGTCGGAGTCAATGGTGATCGTGACACCACCGGCCCGGGGTCGGGGGGAGTCGGTGGAGATGGGTGTGTGGAAGTCGGCAGCGTCACTCTTGTCCTGCCAACTACCCGCATCAGTCCAGTTACCATCGGCGCCGGTTATCCATTTCATTTCCGCGGCCTGTGCCGCTGGGGTCAGCGATCCGATCGGCGCCAGGGTCATTGCGATAGCTAATACGAGCGTCAAAATATTACGTGTGCGCATTTCAAAACTCCTGCACGGGTTTATTACGGTAACGCGGAGGTTCCGCATTACATCGCCAATTCGACATAATAGACTCTCATTAGCCTCTGTTTTATTGGACGTCGCCAATGTACTGATCCCAAACAGCTAGCTCACCTGTAAGAAATAGGTATGCCCATCAATAACTATGTCCTGCGGAAAACGTCCTCACGCCTGCGGCTTTAGCTCACTTTTCGATGGCTCATATCTTGTTAAAGCCCAATCGCCAGCAAGACGATCAAGCCATTTACCGACCCGATACATCCGAACAGAATATAACGTACCAGACTTTTGGGGATTGCCAAGAAAAAAACTGGCGAGTCCGTTTTATTGGACTCGCCCGCGAACCTGCCTGCAGGCAGGTGATAATCTGCGTGGTCATAAAGTCAGGTGTGCAGACCTGACTCACGAGTATATTAGGTCAGCGGTATCGGCTGACAATCACTTTTGTGGAACCGTTGAAGCAACAAGCTTCCGCACCAACAAACCTTTAGGAGAGACTCATTTTTCACAGATTACCAAGTTTCTGTGTTGATTAAAATCGCCTGCGCTTTAACGAAGCAGGAAGGCCTGCGGACTTACGATATGGCGTATGACTAATCTGTGTGTTCGCACTCAAGTGCGCACACTCGACGTTGTCACGATGACCATTCTTACGCCGCATAACGAATCAAGCCATGCTTCATTTCATGGTTTTTGGACACTAGTCCCAAAACAGTTTTACAGATCGTGGCACACATACATAATTATTGCCTCACGCATAAGAGTTATGTATTGTTTCCCTTGATCTCTGTTTGAGCCCCCCCCCCGGGCCGGCGCGCGTAATTGTGCTGCGTGCTTGAATGGAACCCAACAACTAAGTATTGTTGCTGGCGACGGTAACTGGATCTGTTACACATAATATTAGGCGTGTGCGAGATGGATAACGGTAAGGAATTTCACTTCAGGCATGAGTTTAACCCTGGCGATATTGGGCGTGTTGTTTCGCTCCACGGCCTGATCGCCTATACCGGTTTTGGCTTCGATTATCGATTCGAAGCTTATGTTGCTGAGTATCTCGGGAAGTTCGTAAAAGAGGAAAACCCCCGAAGCCGAATGTGGATGTTGGACGGTGACGATGGGATCCTCGCCACTATCGCCGTCGCCCATGCCGGTGATGACATCGCCCAGTTAAGATGGTTCGGCGTTGACCCGAGCGCAACTGGTCAGGGAATAGGCCGGGCGTTATGGCATGCCGCATTAGCGTTCTGCAAGCAGCAGAATTACAAAGAAGTGTTTCTCTGGACGGTTGACGGCCTGGACGTGGCCCGGGCGATGTATGACAAGAGCGGTTTCAAGGTCAGCGAAGAAAACACACATGAAATATGGGGCCAAACACTAACCGAGCAAAAGATGACACTGGTAATCAACGCCGCAACGTAATAACCGCACAAATCATGAGATCAAGGGGCGTAATCAATTTTCTCCGGCACGGTGGCGGCGACTGGTTGATATAAATCGAGCCGAGGCAAGACGGATATATGATTTTAGATTTGTCAGATTTGCTTTTTCAACAAAAACATCGTACGAATAACTAGTCGGATTACAACACGATGGAAGGCGTTCAAAGGGATCTTGGTGCTCTCTGCTCGTATAGGTTTGTCAGAGCGGTTGGGCCATGATTAACGGAGGTTATATAACTATTCGTTCTGGTGGTGATACGTCACTGTACAGTGGCGGTTGGCGCATCTTCCCTGTCTCAAACCATTTTTGACGCAGTTAACGCAGCGGGCGATAAGGACTGCCCCGCGCTGCTCAAAGTTGGACCAGAACGTACAAAAAAAACTCAAGCTCTCACCCGTGGGCCAGCAAAGAATGGCCGCGCGGCTAAAATTTCCTATCAGTTTTATCAACGGAGAAAACAGATGAATAAGATTATTATTGCGTTCGCTTTGATTGTAAGCATGTGCGCTGGTTCAGCCATGGCCAATCCCATGTGGTATTGGGCCGACGAAACCGGAGCCGAACTAACCGGCGCGATTGACGCAGCCCCCGGCGACACCGTCAGGGTCTGGTCCATTGGCAGAACCAACATGCCTGGCTGGCCGCCCCTGAACCGCGTTCGCCAGGAATTGTGGTGGGACACGGGCATCATCGCCAATATAGGTTCAGGGAACGGACTCCTTACCGTCACGCCGTTCTACAACGATGCGGCCAATGGAATGGTGTCGGATCTGTGTGCGGACAACTACGGCGCGGCGGAGGACTATAGTTTTCCAGATTACGCCCACTATGGCAACGTTGATCTATGGGCCACGATCTATTATTACGGCGGCATGCGGATGGTTGGATTCGACATTCCAATTCGTGACGATGCTCCAATGGGTTTAACTATAGTGAATGGTGCATGCCTTGGCACGGACTACTGGAGCGGCAGCGTCATCTTGAATGAAAGGATCGAAGGCGCCGACCCGGCGGCATTGGCGATCAACGTAACCCCCGAACCGGCCACGCTGGGCCTGCTGGGCTGTGGTGCGATGGCTCTGTTCGGCAAGCGTAGAAAGCAGCGTGTTTGCGCATAAGCATGGAACATCGGTAAAAAAAACAACCGCACAACAAAAGCCCCACCAGCCTTTCGAGGCGGTGGGGCTTTGTTATTGAGGCGTTGGCGTGTGCGGAATTCTTCAAGCTGTCGGAACAATTGCATTGCGGTTGTTGGGATTCCTTATAAAATAGACAGTTCGGATCAATTCAACCCCCGACCAAGGAGTTCCGATGAAACGCAGAACATTCATGAAACAGGTAGCTCTCACCGCGGCGGCGACGGCTGTCGGATGCAGCCGCGTTACTGCCGAAAACCCCAAAACCGCTCTCGCAGCCAAGGGTAATCGCAAGCCCAACATTATCTTCATCATGGCCGACGATCTCGGTTATGCGGAACTGGGCTGCTATGGGCAGAAAAAAATCAAGACGCCGAACATCGATCGCCTCTGCAAAGCGGGCATGAAGTTTTCCGACGCCTACTCCGGACACGCCGTCTGCGCACCGAGCCGCTGCACGCTGATGACGGGCCTGCACACCGGGCATAGCTATGTCCGCCAGAACCTCGGGACGTCGTACGCAGGCCAGCTCGATATCCCACTGGACACCGTCACCGTCGCCAAGCTTCTCAAGCAGGCCGGCTACGCGACGGCATGCTGCGGTAAGTGGGGTCTTGGCGGTCCGGGCACCAATGGTGTACCGTGGAAGCAAGGTTTTGACGAGTTCTTCGGCTACCTCGACCAATGGCGAGCACACACCTATTACTCGCCATACCTCTACCACAACGACAAGCAAATCCCCCAGCGCAACGGCACGAAACTCCTGGCTCACCAGAAGATCAAAGAACCGTTCAAGACCGAAAAGGAATTCTTCGACCGCTACGCCGGAAAGGACTATTGCACCACAGGCATGATCCGCACAGCGTTGAACTTCATTAACACCAACAAGGAAGAGCCCTTCTTCCTCTACTACGCCACGCCCATCCCGCACGTCTCTATCCAGGCGCCCGAAGAAGACTACAAGCAGTACAAGGACACGTTTGACGACAAGCCTTATCTCGGCACGAAGGGCTACCTGCCGCATCCCCAACCGCGAGCCGGCTACGCCGCGATGGTCTCGCACATGGACCGCAACGTGGGCAAGATCATGGACCTGGTCACCAAACTCGGCCTCGACGACAACACGCTGATCATGTTCACGTCCGACAACGGGCCGACCTTCAACGGCGGCAGCGACTCGACGTTCTTCGAATCGACCCCGTTCCGCGGGCTGAAGTGCTCGCTGTGGGAAGGGGGTATTCGCGTTCCGTTTATCGCCAAGTGGGCAGGCAAGATCAAGCCCGGCTCGACGAGCGATCTGCCCACCGCTCTGTGGGACATGATGCCGACCTTCCTCGAAGCGATCGGTGAAAAGGACCTGACCCCCAAGGGCATCGACGGCGTGAGTATTCTGCCGACGCTGACAGGCAAGGGAACCCAGAAAATCCACGAATACCTCTATTGGGAATCGGGCAATCACAAGGCCGTTCGCATGGGTAAGTGGAAAGGCTACGCCAAAGCCATCCGCACCGGCGACAGCCCGGTGAAGCTCTACGATCTTGCGACTGATCCAAAGGAAACCGAAGATGTCGCCAAGGCGAATCCCAAAGTCGCCGCCAGGATCGCAAAAATCATGATCGAAGGCCGCACCGACTCGCCCTACTTCACCATGGGCAAGCCCTCCCCCGCGCGCACCGAGTGGATCAAGAACGCAAAAATTCGCGCCAAGAAACTCAAAGCCGGAGAAAAACTGTAAAGAAGCCCACCGCTGAGACGGTGACCAACCTGAATGGAATCGGGACGCGCAGAACGCCAGGAGCGTCAATATGAAAATGAAACCAATAGTTTGTGCTGCGATTACCGCGGTGATGCTCCTTAATATCCCAGCATGGGGCGCAGAGACCTTCACGCCGTACAAACCCGCCCAGGTTCCGCAGAACGCACGCGATCTCTGGAAGGATTATGATCCCTGCAAAGAAGCCCTGGAGGTCAAGGTCGTAAAGGAGTGGAAGGAAGGCGGAGTGGTCTGTCGATATGTCACCTTCAAAGTCGGAACTTTCAAGGGCGCCGACGCCCGGATCGCCGCCTACTACAGCTTCCCGGCCAACAGAAAGAAATCCCCCGCTTTTGTCTGGAGCCATGGCGGTGGGCAGAGGGCTGACAAGCGCCGCGGGCTCTACTTCGCCAAGCAGGGGTTTGCTGTTGTGGATATCAATTGGCTTGGGCGGCCTATGGAAAAAGATATCGCCGAGAATACCGACTGGGGCAAGGTCGACCCGACCCAGGGGCCCCGCTTCTACTCAAAGGCGTTGAGAAAAGGCTGGAAACGGTCGCTCAAGCCGGATGAATTCACGATCGATTCGGTTGTCAGCCCGCGAAATAATAACTGGTTCCTTCTGGCGGTGGCGGCGCGGCGGGCGATTACATTTCTCCAGAAGCAGCCTGAAGTCGACGCCGACCGGATCGGCTTTTCCGGATACTCGATGGGCGGGATGATTACTTCGCTGGTGGCGACAGACCCGCGTTTAAAAGCCGTCGCGCCCTTTGTCGGCGGGTCGGCGTTTAAGCATGTGGATTTCCCCGGATATCCAGGTACGGGCCTATCTGCGCACTACCGAGAAGATGTCGAGTTATATAAAAACACGCTGGATCCGTGTTCGTATTGGCCCAGGGTGAAATGCCCCGTTATGTTTATCAGTTCCAGCAATGATTTCCACTCGGTCCTTGACCGCATCTACAAGGCAATGGCCCTGTTGAAGCACAAGGAATGGCGAGTGAGCACCAATATCCACGAGAACCACGGGCCTGGAAAAGAGCAGTGGGTGCTTCTGGAAAAATGGTTCGATCTGCACCTGAAACGTATCGATCAGAAAATCCCCACAACACCGCGGTCTACATTGGTTGTTAAGGGGCGGGAGGCAACGTTTACCGTAACTCCCGAGAATCGCAATGGCCGATTGACGGATACGGAAATATACTACAGCTATGACCCCAACGCCCGTGTCCGCTTCTGGAACCGGGCCGAGGCGCGTAAGGGCTCCGCGGCGGGAAGCTGGACGGTAAAGCTGAAAACCTGCAAGGGGCTGCCGCTGTATGTTTTTGCCCTCTGCCGCTACAAACTGGACAAACCGGCTAGCACGATGAACGGGGAAACCTCAACTTTCACCATCAATTCGCTGCTGCAGTCCGCCCTGCCGAGGCGCATTGACATCAAGGCGTTTGCAGCCCTGAAAACCCAGAGTGTTATCGACGACTTCAAGAACGGTTTGCAGGACTGGTCCTCGCGGGACGGGCGGAGTATTAAGACCTACAAGTTCCGGAGTCCCCGGATCAATCTGGACGACAACAAGAAGCTCTGCATTACCATCGATCCCAAAGGGCGGAATCTCATTCTGCGTCTGAACGCCGAAAGCCGCTTCCTTGGCCATGGCAAGGACCTCGGGACTTTCAGTTACACCGCCAAGGTCAGCGGCAGCGGCCCGAAGGATGTGATTGTCGCTCGGCAGGATTTCAAAGGCGACACCAAGAGGAAGGATGATAAAAATAATAAAAAGCTTTCCTGGAGCGGGATTACAAGGTTCAGCGTCACCATTATCGACCTGAAAACCAGGAGCCACATTGACCTGACCTCACAAAAAGAGCGAGGGACCCTGAAACTGATTAAAATGGTCGAGGCGCCCGCGAAAGGTAAGCCCTGATTACTGCGCAAATTGGGTGGAGTTTTCAGATTGGGTGTTAATTAAAGGTTCAAGTCGGATTAGCGGGGGGACGGGATAAACGGCGAATATCCAACCGAACAACAAGAAATGTCCAATGTCCAAGTTAACGGCAACGACAACGTCAACAACAAAGGCAACGTAAGCGGTCTGATGCCTTTCGGTGCTTTCAATAACGCGAACCAAAACAGCGTCTAGCAGTAATAACGTTCAGTCGTTGTCGTTTGCCGTGGCCGTTCGTCGTTGTCGTTGCCGTTAACTTGAAAATTGGACATTTCTTGTTGTTCGGTTGGATATTGATCCGTCCCCCGCTAATCCGACTTGAACCTAATTAAAGGGGAGGCTTCCCTGGGGACAATGGCGTCGAGCATCTGCGTGTCTAGTTCAAGTTGGGCTGCGGAATGTTCGATAAAATAAGTGGGACGCAGGGTATGGTGCATTTAAATTGGCGGTGTTACGCGCCAAAACAACCATGGAAGAACATCATGCCTCATCTAGTTGAAAGCGTTTTGCTGGAAAAGGGATCGGACATTATCACTGTACGCGCTGATGCAACGATTCGCCAGGCGGCGAAGCTGATGATCGACACTAACGTAGGCTGCCTGATCGTTGAGGATGACGAGAATGCGGTTGGAGTTTTCACAGAACGTGACATTCTGCATCGCGTGATCGGAAACGACAAGGACCTCAACAGCACTACGGTAAGCCAGGTCATGAGCAGCCCGATCAATTCATGCAGGCCCAACGACAACATAGAAGACATATTCAAACGCCTCTCAGCCAGCGAGAACCGCCATCTGTTGGTGGTCGATGATGACAAACCTGTAGGCGTGATAAGCCTGCGAGACATATCATTTATCCTCCACCATG